>JAFWQE010000143.1 GCA_017509155.1 Prevotella sp. | reverse complement strand
GTGACTTAGTGACTTAGTGACTTTTGCGAGAAGTGAGAGGTAAGAGAATAGGTAAAAGGCTGAATGGAGCACGACAAAGTATTGTCCAAACTCCTAAACTCCCAGACTCCTACACTCCTAAATTAACTTCCGAAAGTTGAGTTGAATAATATTTGGCAATTCCGTTGGCTGAATGAAAAAAAATCCGTAACTTTGCATTCGCAATTCAATCAAAAAGAACAATATGAAGCACATGAAAAGGATAATGTCGGTGTTGCTGATGCTTGCCCTCGCCGTGGGCATGCATGCTCAGACGCAGTCGTGGAGAGAGATGCACAAGGTGAAGAAAAAGGAAACCATCTATGGCATTGCCCATCAGTATGGCATCACTGAAGAAGAGCTGCGCGACGCCAATCCCGAGATGAAAAACGAAGGCTATACGCTGAAGAAAGGCGACTACATCTTCATCCCCTATCCCAAGGCCACAGCCCAGCAGCCGGCGCAGACGGTGGTGAACTCGCCCGACAAGAATGCCGACGTGCGCCAGCGTGCCATCCGCCTTGGCGTGATGCTGCCATTGCACAACGAGAACGGCGACGGACGCCGCATGGTGGAATACTACCGTGGCGTGCTCATGGCCATTGAAGACCTGAAGGCAGAGGGCATCAGCGTCGACGTGCATGCGTGGAACATGGCCGAGGATGCCAATGTGGGCATGAAGCTGCTCGAAGAAGGTGTGTCCGATTGCGACATCATCTTCGGACCGCTCTACACCAAGCAGATGGATCTTATGTCGCAGTTCACCAAGGCCTATGGCGTGAAGCTCGTCATACCCTTCAGCATCAACGGCGACCACGTGGCCGAGAATCCCAACATCTACCAGGTGTATCAGCCGCAGTCGCAGCTCGACGCCAAGGCCATCGACAACTTCATGGCACGCTTTGTGGGCTACAACTACGTAATCATCGACTGCAACGACGAGGACAGCTCCAAGGGCACGTTCACCAAGGCCTTGCGCGCACGGCTCGAAGAAAGCAAGCTGAACTACAACATCACCAACCTGACCAGCAGTGAGCAGACCTTTGCACGCGCCTTCTCGCTGGAGAAGCCCAACGTGGTGGTGCTCAACACCGCACGGTCGCCACAGCTTAATGAGGCTTTCAGAAAGCTCAACACCCTGACGGCTGCCAACAAGAACATACAGGTCTCGATGTTCGGTTACAATGAGTGGCTCATGTATGAGAAAACCTATATGGAGCTTTTCTACAAGTACGACACCTACATTCCCACCTATTACTATTATAACACCGCCAGCACCCGCATCAAGAACCTGGAGGCACGCTATAAGGAACGTTTCGGCTCGGAGATGATGGCTGCCATTCCGCGCTTCGCCATCACCGGCTACGACCAGACGCGCTTCTTCCTGCGCGGACTTCACCGCGACGGCAAGACCTTCACAGGCGAGTCGGCCGACAAGGACGCCCTGCAGACGCAGTTCAAGTTTGAGCGCGTGGGCGAGGGTGGAGGCATGAAGAACAAGCAATTCCTCTTCATGCACTACAACCGCAACCGCACCATTACGACGATTGTCTACTAAGAAGCACGATGAAACAATCTCTTCGCATCATGAACGACATTCGACAGGCCGCCCGACTGCTCTCTGACATCATCCATCATCCGTCACCCATCACCCTGATTGTTTGTCTGCTTGTGCTCTGCCTTCAAGCCAGCGCACAGGTGGGAGAATACAGAAACGACCTCGGTGTGGGCGTCAATGGTGGCTATGTGCTCAGCAACGTCCAGTTTGTACCCAAGGTGCCGCAGGGACTTCACGGAGGCATCACAGGCGGATTCAGTGCCCGCTACGTATGCGAGAAATACTTCAATACCATCTGCTCCATCTATGGCGAGGTGAACTTTGCCCAGCTGGGATGGAAAGAGAGCATTCTCGACGTGCACGACGCGCCCGTCATCAATCCCAGGACAGAACAGCCGGAACAATACAGCAGGACCATCAACTACCTGCAGGTGCCCGTCTTTGCCCATCTGTCATGGGGACGTGAACTCAGGGGATTGCAGTTTTTCTTTCATGCCGGACCACAGGTGGGATTCATGCTCAGCGAGAAGACCGATACCAACTTCGAACTGCCCGACCGCAACCGTGACGACCGCGTGAACAACACCGTGCAGCAGGACACCATGGCCGTGGAGAACAAGTTCGACTACGGCATTGCCGCCGGACTTGGTGTGGAATACACCCATCCCAGAGTGGGGCACCTGCTGCTTGAGGCACGCTACTATTATGGTCTCGGCAATATCTATGGCGACTCGAAACGCGACTTCTTCGGACGCTCCAACTTCGGTAACATCGTCATCAAGATGACCTATCTGTTCGACATCATGAGGACCAGAAAGCGGTGAGAAGTGAGAGGATACTTAGAGGTGAGTGGTAAGAGGTGAGAGGTTCTTAGAGGTGAGTGGTAAGAGGTGAGAGGTAAGAGGATACCTCTTCCGCTTCAAGACCCCTCTCATTCTTCTCTGCACTCCCTCCCTGCACCCCCTCCCTGAACAGGGAGGGTTGGGGTGGGTCTCGGAGGGTCTTCAATTGAAACATCAAATAATATAAAACTATAATCACACAGCTATGTTCAAGAATCATCCTAAAGGACTGCTCTTAGCAGCATTGAGCAACATGGGCGAGCGCTTCGGCTACTACATCATGAATGCCGTGCTTGTGCTCTTCCTCTGCTCCAAATTTGGTTTGTCCGATGAAACCAGTGGTGTCATCGGCTCCGTGTTTCTCGCAGCCATCTACGTGTTGAGCCTGCCCGGTGGCGTCATTGCCGACCGCACGCGCAACTACAAGGGAACCATCTCTTGGGGACTCGTCATCATGGCCCTTGGCTATGCTATTCTTGCCATCCCCATCCTTGCCACTGCCGACAATCGCACGTGGCTCCTCGCACTCACCATTCTTGCCCTGACGCTCATAGCATGTGGCAATGGTCTTTTCAAGGGAAACCTTCAGGCCATCGTGGGCCAGATGTATGACAACTTCGAGGCTGAGGCCGCCAAGCAAGGTCCGGAACGCCTGAAGTGGGCGCAGGGACAGCGCGATGCCGGGTTCCAGATTTTCTATGTGTTCATCAACATCGGCGCTCTCGCTGCTCCGTTCATTGCGCCGTTGCTTCGTGGGTGGTGGCTCGGTCGCCACGGCCTTGTCTACAATGCCGACCTTCCAAAGCTCTGCCATGAGTACATCAACAAGGGCGCACAGATGCCCGCAGAGCATCTCACCAACCTGAATGTGCTGGCCGAAAAGGTGGGTGGAAGCACCGCCGACCTCTCCGCCTTCTGCACGCAGTATCTCGATATCTTCAACACAGGTGTGCACTATTCGTTCATCGCCTCTGTGCTGATGATGATTGTCTCGCTGCTCATCTTCGTCGGAGCCAAGAAGATGTTCCCCACGCCGGGAAAGAAAGAAACGGCAGCCGTGGCAGAATACACCGAGGAAGAGAAAAAGACCATGGCCAAGGAAATCAAGCAGCGCATGTACGCCCTGTTTGCCGTGCTCGGCATCGCCGTGTTCTTCTGGTTCTCGTTCCATCAGAACGGACAGTCGCTGTCGCTTTTTGCACGCGACTTCGTGGTCACCGACACCATTGCTCCCGAGATTTGGCAGGCCGTGAATCCCTTCTTCGTCATTGTGCTCACGCCCGTCATCATGTGGCTCTTCTCCATGCTCACCGCACGCGGACACGCTATTTCAACGCCTCGCAAGATTGTTTATGGTATGGGCATTGCCGCTCTGGCTTATCTTTTCCTTGCCGTGTTCTCTTATGTGCAGGGCTATCCCTCAGCTCAGAATTTCCTTCTGTTGCCTGAGGCCACACGTGCAGGTCTGAAGGCCGCTCCGTGGGTACTCATCTTCCTCTACTTCCTGCTCACCGTGGCTGAGCTGTTCATCTCGCCGCTGGGACTCTCCTTCGTGTCGAAGGTGGCACCCAAGCACCTGCAAGGCCTTTGTCAGGGATTGTGGCTTGGCGCTACGGCTGCCGGCAACCTGCTCATCTGGATTGGTCCTGTCATGTACAATGCCTGGCCGATATGGCTCTGCTGGACGGTGTTCCTTATCGTGTGCCTCATCTCCATGGGTGTCATGTACGGAATGGTAGGCTGGCTTGAACGCACCACCGAGTAATGAAAAGATACTTCATCTGGTTCAGCTATGACGGCACCCGCTATCATGGCTGGCAGATACAACCTAATGGAAATTCCGTGCAGGCAGAGCTCCAGCGCGGAATTTCCCTTCTGTTGCGCCAACCAACCGACGTGACAGGAGCGGGGCGTACCGATGCAGGCGTACATGCCCGCCAGATGGTTGCTCATTTCGATACGGAACAACCCTTCGATACTGGGCAGCTGGCCTATAAGCTGAACCGTCTGTTGCCCTGCGACATTTCCGTTTCGTGTATCAGGGAAGTTCCTGCCGACATGCACGCACGATTCAGTGCCACGTCCCGCGCGTACCATTATTATATACATACGAAGAAAAATCCCTTCAGCCGTGCTTATTCGTGGGAAACCCACTATCAGCTCGATTTCGAACAGATGAACTTGGCAGCATCGCGATTGCTTGAATACGATGACTTTGGTGCTTTCTGCAAGGCCGGCGCCGATGTGAAGACGACGCTATGTCATGTCTATGAGGCGCGGTGGATACAAGATGCTGACGATGCATGGCATTTCCGTATCGTTGCCAACAGGTTCCTGCGCAATATGGTGAGGGCTGTGGTAGGCACACTGATTGAAGTGGGGCGGGGGAGGCTTTCGGTCGAAGACTTCTGCAAGGTGGTAGAAGGAAGAAACAGGAGCAATGCGGGCGAGAGCATGCCTGCTCATGCTTTGTTTCTCGAAAGCGTGGAATATCAGGGTCTTATTTAGTTTTTCCAAAGATTGTTTTCAACGATATGTGGCTTTTATTGGCTTTTCTTTCGGCAGCCCTGCTGGGTTGCTACGATTCGTTCAAGAAGGAGGCGCTCAGTGCCAACGCCGTCATTCCTGTTCTCTTCTTGAACACGCTGTTCTGTTCTGCGATTTTCATTCCTTTCATCGTGATTTCCTATACATCAACGGCACTCGATGGCTCTGTCTTTCATGTGGCCGAAGGAGGATGGGATGTTCACAAGTACATTCTTCTCAAGTCTTTCATCGTGCTCAGCAGCTGGGTGTTCGGCTATTTCGGCATGAAGCACCTGCCCTTGACCATCGTCGGTCCCATCAATGCCACCCGACCCGTGATGGTGCTTGTAGGCGCCTTTCTTTTCTTTGGCGAACGTTTGAATGTGTGGCAGTGGATAGGCGTTTTGCTGGCGGTAGCCTCTTTCTTCATGCTTAGCAGGAGTGGCAAGAAGGAAGGCATCGACTTCAAACACGACCATTGGATCTATTTCATCGTGCTGGCTGCCGTGCTGGGTGCCATCAGCGGCCTTTATGACAAGTACATCATGGCTCCTGTCTCCGAGGGTGGGGTAGGGCTCGACCGGATGATTGTGCAGAGCTGGTACAACATCTATCAGTGTGGCATGATGTTCGTCATGCTGATGCTTCTGTGGTGGCCACGCCGTCATCACACCTCGCCCTTCCACTGGCATTGGAGCATTCCTCTTGTCAGTATTTTTCTCTCCTCTGCCGACTTTGTCTATTTCTATGCCCTCTCCGTGCCAGGTGCCATGATCAGCATCGTTTCCATGATACGCAGGGGGAGTGTGGTGGTTTCGTTCCTTTTCGGTGCCGTCTTCTTCCACGAGAAAAACCTCCGAAGCAAAGTCGTCGACCTCGCCCTTGTGTTGCTGGGCATGGTCTTCCTTTACATCGGTTCCCGCTAAAAAATACTAATTTCTTTGCAGAGCGGATTTTTTTGTTTACCTTTGCACCTCATTAATATAGAAGACATTATAACAAGAAAAAGAAATGGCTAAGAAATTTGCCGAACATAACGGTCTCAATCTCACCGAGACCAACAAGAAAGTGCTTCAGGAATGGGAGAAGAACGACATCTTCCACCGTTCAATCACCGAAAGAGAAGGACACCCGCAGTTTGTATTCTTCGAGGGTCCTCCTTCTGCCAATGGTCATCCTGGCATTCACCATGTGCTGGGTCGCGCCTTGAAGGACACGTTCAACAGGTATAAGACGATGAAAGGCTTCCAGGTGCACCGCAAAGCTGGATGGGACACACACGGACTTCCCGTCGAGCTGGGTGTGGAGAAGGAACTGGGCATCACCAAGGCCGATATTGACAACAAGGAGTCGGAGCGCTACATCTCTACGGAAGAGTACAACCAGAAGTGCCGCGAGAACGTCATGAAGTTCACGCAGGAATGGCGTGACCTCACAGAGAAGATGGGTTATTTCGTCGACCTCGACAACCCCTACATCACTTACGACAACAAGTACATTGAGACGTTGTGGTGGCTGCTGAAGCAGTTCTATGAGAAAGGTCTTCTCTACAAGGGCTACACCATTCAGCCCTATTCTCCTGCTGCCGGTACCGGATTGTCGAGCCATGAGCTGAATCAGCCCGGTTGCTATCGTGACGTCAAGGACACCACTGTCACCGCTCAGTTCAACATCGTTGACCCTCGTCCCGAGATGATGGCATGGGGAAAGCCCGTGTTCCTGGCATGGACCACGACGCCTTGGACGCTTCCTTCCAATACTGCCCTTTGCGTAGGTCCTAAGATTGACTATGTTTGTGTTCAGACCTACAATCCGTATAACGGCGAGAAAATCAGTGCCGTGATGGCTGCAGCTCTCGTGGATTCCTATATGAAGCCCGAGGGAGAATATGCCGACATGGAAGCATATAAGCCCGGCGACAAGATCATTCCCTACAGAATCGTTGCCAACTACAAGGGTTCTGACCTCGTGGGCATGCGCTATGAGCAGCTCATGCCATGGATTAAGCCGCTGGAAAAGGTGGAAGACACCTCCGCCTCCTTTGTGAAGGACTATGTCAAAGAGCATCAGGACAAGGTGTTCTGCGTGGGCAACGACCGTTTCGTTGAGATGTCAGAGATTGCCTTCCGCGTCATCCCCGGCGACTATGTAACCACCGACGATGGTACCGGCATCGTACACATTGCACCCACATTCGGTGCCGACGACGCCAAGGTGGCCAAGGATGCTGGCATTCCCTCGCTCTTCTTCATCAACAAGGCCGGCGAGACCCGCCCCATGGTTGACATGCAGGGCAAGTACTATGTCGTGGAAGAGGCTGCCGACGAGTTCAAGCTCAAGTGCATGAACGAGCAGCTCTATGGCAAGCATGCCGGCGACTACGTGAAGAACGCCTATGCCCCCGAATTCAACATCGATGGAAAGTATGACGAGAAGGCTGCCATGAAGGCAGAAGACCTGAACATCGTGCTATGCCTGGAAATGAAGCAAGAGGGCAGTGCCTACAAGATAGAGAAGCATATCCATAACTATCCCCATTGCTGGCGTACAGACAAACCAGTGCTCTATTATCCGCTCGACTCATGGTTCATCCGCTCAACCGCTTGCAAGGACAGGATGGTGGAACTGAACAAAACCATCAACTGGAAGCCCGAGTCAACGGGTTCTGGACGATTTGGCAACTGGCTCGAGAACCTGAACGACTGGAATCTCTCCCGTTCCCGTTTCTGGGGCACGCCGCTCCCCATCTGGCGCAACAAGGACAGTCGCGAGGAAATCTGCATCGGTTCCCTCGAAGAACTATACGCCGAGATAGAGAAATCGGTTGCTGCCGGCATCATGCAGAGCAATCCTTTGAAGGACAAAGGCTTCGTCCCCGGTGACTACTCGCAAGAGAACTACAACCGCATCGACATGCATCGTCCTTATGTCGACGACATCGTGTTGGTGGGCAAGAGCGGACAGCCGCTACACCGCGAGAGCGACCTCATCGACGTTTGGTTCGACTCAGGTTCCATGCCTTACGCACAGGTGCACTATCCTTTCGAGAACAAGGATGCCATCGACAAGGCGCTGGCCTATCCGGCAGACTTCATCAACGAGGGCGTTGACCAGACGCGTGGATGGTTCTTCACGCTTCATGCCATCGCTACGATGATTTTCGACAGTGTTGCCTTCAAGAACGTTATCTCAACAGGTCTGGTGCTCGACGCTAAAGGCATCAAGATGTCGAAGCATCTGGGCAATGTCGTCAACCCGTTCTCTGAGATTGAGCGCAATGGTGCTGACGCCGTTCGTTTCTATATGCTCACCAACAGCCAGCCTTGGGATAACCTGAAATACGACCCCGTTGGCGTGGATGAGATGCGGCGCAAGTTCTTTGGAACTCTTTACAACACCTATTCGTTCTTCGCTCTTTATGCCAACGTTGACGGCTTCGACCCGCAGGCGTATGGTTCTACAAGCATCGAGAACCGTCCGGAGATTGACCGTTGGATTCTGTCAAAGGCCAATTCGCTCATCAAAGGTGTCGACGAGGCCTTGAACGACTTCGAACCCACGAAGGCCGGACGACTCATCGAGACTTTCGTCAACGATGACCTCAGCAACTGGTATGTGCGTCTCAACCGCAAGCGCTTCTGGGGCAAGGAAATGAGCGACGACAAGCTTTCGGCCTACCAGACGCTTTACACTTGTCTGATGACCGTGGCTAAGCTGCTGGCTCCGTTCGCACCGTTCTATTCCGACGAGCTCTATCACGATCTTGGCGGAGAGTTCGACAGCGTTCATCTCGACACCTTCCCTGTGTGCGACGCATCCGTCATCAACACCGAGCTTGAGGCACGCATGGACATGGCGCAGAAGATAACCTCCATGGTACTGGCACTCCGTCGCAAGGTGAACATCAAGGTGCGTCAGCCGCTTCAGAGCATCATGATTCCCGCCGCAAGCGATGAGCAGCGCATGCACATCGAAGCCGTCAAGGACCTCATCATGAACGAGGTGAATGTGAAGGAACTGAAGTTTGTCGAGGGCAGCGGCATCCTGGTGAAGAAGGTGAAGTGCAACTTCCGCACTATGGGCAAGAAGTACGGCAAGCTGATGAAAGCCATTGCCGCACAGATGGCATCGCTCTCTCAGGAGGACATCTCGAAGCTCGAGACACAGGGCAACCTCGCCTTGTCCATCGAAGGTCAGGAGGTGATGGTCGATGTGGCCGATGTGGAAATCATCAGTGAGGACATCCCTGGCTGGCTGGTCGCCAACGACGGCAATCTCACCGTTGCACTCGAGATAGAAATGTCCGACGAACTGAGAAGAGAAGGAATGGCGCGCGAGCTCATCAACCGCATCCAGAACATCAGAAAGGACAACGGTCTCGAAATTACCGACCATATCGACATTGTTGTTTCGTCCAACGAACAGTCCGACGCTGCCATCAGCTCCTTTGCCGACTACATCAAGGCACAGGTGCTGGCCAACAACATCGTCATTGCACCCAATGACGGAACAGTCGTCGACATGGACGAGTTCGACCTGAATATTAGAATAGAGAAGGTCTCCCAGTAAAAAGGAGACTTTCCCTATTCCTCACATAATCATAAAAAACTCAATACTATTGATCTATATGGCAGAGAAGACACGTTACAGTGATGAGGAACTCCAGGAGTTCAAGGTCATCATAGATGAGAAACTGCAGACGGCCCGTCATGACTACAATTCCATGATGCGCCAGTTGATGAATGCCGACAACAACGACGTTGACGACACATCGCCCACCTACAAAGCCCTGGAAGAGGGTAGCGTCACTCAGTCGAAGGAGGAACTGATGTCGCAGGCTGCACGCCTTCAGAAATTCATCGTCGGGCTTGAGGCCGCATTGGTTCGCATACAGAACAAGACCTACGGCATCGACAGAATCACCGGCGAGCTCATTCCCAAGGAACGACTTCGTGCGGTGCCTCATGCCACGCTCAGCGTTCAGAGCAAGATGAAGAACAAGCACTGAACACAAGCCGTCCTTAGCAGAGGAACACCTCTGTCCAGCTTCCGATAAAAAAGGTTTTTCTAAAAGAAGGAGCGCAGGCTGCCATGCCTGCATGATAAAGTGAAAAGAAAGCTGACAAATGGCCATCTGGCCATCATCCTTATTGTGGCCATATTAGTCGTTGACCAGATTATCAAGATTTGGGTAAAGACTAATATGGCTCTTTATAGCACTATCGAGATTACATCCTGGTTCAAGATACACTTCATCGAGAACAACGGAATGGCATACGGAATGACGTTCGTACCAAAGGTCTTTCTCTCCGTCTTCCGCATCTTTGCCGTGGCTGTGCTTTGCTATTTCATCCGTTTGCAGGTGAAGCAGAAAGCCCGCACCCTCTACATCGTCTTGCTCTCCATGGTGGCGGCAGGAGCAGCCGGCAACATCTTCGACTCGATGTTCTACGGCCTCTGCTTCAGCAGTTCCTCGCCCGACTATGTATCTTACTGGGTTCCTTTCGGAAGTGGCTATGCGCCGTTCCTGATGGGAAAGGTGGTCGATATGTTCTATTTTCCCCTGTTCACCACCGTTCTTCCCGAATGGTTCCCCATCAATGGTGGACAGCCATACACCTTCTTCAGCCCCGTCTTCAATTTCGCCGATGCCAGCATCTCCGTCGGTGTCATCATGCTTCTGCTCTTCTGTAGGAAAGAGCTGTCCGACATTTCGCTCAGCCAGAAGAAAGAAGACCCTGCACAACCGCCCGTTGAAGAAGAAACCTCACAGGAGAACTCCCAGCCTTAGTCCCATGAACCATCATTCGCCAACCATCTGTCCGTCAGGCACACCTTATGCGCCTTTGAACTCCCTCCCTTCGGGAGGGTGGGGGTGGGTTCGCTCCCCCTTCCTTCTTCTCCTCCTTCCTCTCTTCTTCTCGTGCAAGCCATCCGTTCCCCGTCACATCATTCAGCCGAAGGAAATGGAGGACATTCTCTACGACTGTCATGTGGCGGAAGCCATGGCCTCGCTCGAATATGGCGAAGAGGCTGACTACAACTCGCGTCTCTATCGGTTGGGAGTCTTGAAGAAGCATAAGGTCACCGAGGCAGAGTACGATTCTGCCATGGTGTATTACACGCGACATGCCGACCGCCTGCACGCCATCTACGAGAATCTGGTTAAGCGTCTCGGCGACGAAGCCCTTGCGCTCGGTGCCGATGCCAACGACATCAACAGTTTCACCGTAGAGGCAGGCGACACGGCCAACATCTGGACAGCTGGCAACGACCTTGTACTAACCACGACGCCACCCTACAATTATGCGGGCATGTATGTCGAGGCCGACAGCTCCTATCATCGTGGTGACAGGTTCATCTTCAGTTGCGATGCACAGTTCCTCTATCAGGATGGACTCAGGGATGCGCTTGCTCACATCGCCGTGCGATATGCCAACGACAGCATTGCCACGAGGATGATGCGTATGAGTTCCAACACACGCTTTAACCTTGAAGTGCCCAATACCGACAGCCTAGGCATCAAGTCGGTGCGCGCCTTTGTGCTCCTGATGAAAGACCGTCGTTCAAGCGAAACCACCGTCAAGCTGTTATCGCTGAAGAACATCCGCCTTATCCGTTTCCATCCACAGAAGAAAGAGGAGAAGAAAGACAACCAGAATGGCACTCCAACGCCATCACCGGCATCGCCCGCACCTGCTGCGGCAGCGACCTCTGACACCGTAGGCAAGCCGAGGCCATGAAGTAAGATAGAGATACTAAAAAATGCACATTTTGGTCGCTTAGTACACTTTTAGTACACCTTGGAAAAATAAAAAGAGGAGTTTTTGAAACTCCTCTTTTTCGTAGTGGATAGGGGAATCGAACCCCTATGCCAAGATTGAGAATCTTGTATCCTAACCATTAGATGAATCCACCAGGTTAAGTTGCAACCATCGATGATTTGTCTCTTTGTTCGAACCTCAGCGGAAGCTGGGGGATTCGAACCCCCGGTACCCTTACAGGTACGGCAGTTTAGCAAACTGCTGGTTTCAGCCACTCACCCAAACTTCCTTACCGGGACTGCCGAAACAACTCATTCCTGAATTGCGATGCAAAGGTACTGCTATTTCTTCACACTACCAAATTTTTCATTGATTTTTTTTGTAAAAATACAATCTTCCATCGAAATGTGGGCCAAACAAGGGCCGAACAAGCGCATTTTCATCGTGTTTTGAAAAAAGAATTGAGACAGAAATTACCATAATTATTATAATTCGAATTACGCTTGTCCTTTGGAGGGTAGGGGCGGATCGGCGTATCCGCCCGTTGGAAGTGTGGACGATATTTTGACTTGCTACATTCTGTCGAAAGAACTATTGTCCAGACTCCTAAACTCCTCAAACAACTTCCGAGTTGAGTAAGTAGATGAACTATTATAGTTTTTATATTGAACACAGAGACACAGAGACGCAGAGGTCTTGTGAAAAAACTTAATAATCTTTGTGCCTCTGAGTCTCTGTGTTCAATTCAATCATACAAGATATTCTTGAATAGTTACCTGTCCTCCCAGACTCCTAAACCTATTTCCGGAAGTTGAGTTATTAACTGTTTAACTCGTTGATTCTGATAGATTTACTATCGTGGTTTGTAGTCCTTGTTGAGTTCTTGTATAGCGGGACTCGAGTCCCGGCGGCAAAAGGACTGGTGTCGTTTGGCAATCGGACTCGCGTAGGATGGCGCGCGGACTCCAGTAGTACGGCGTGCGGACTCGAGCGGGGTGGAGTATAGTTTCGTTTTGACGCCAGATAAAGATAAAAAAGACGGCAAACAAAGTTAATAAAGATGGCAAATAAAATAAAAAAAGATGGCAAATAAACATACTTTCCCTTCGCTTCTCCCTCTTTGAATCTTTTTTCCGCAGAATTATAAGAGAAGGATGAAGATTCGTGTTCAGTTTCAAATATGTGTATAGTCAGTGCGCAGCCAATCCTCTCCCATCTTACTGCTCTTTATACACATCTGATATAATCGGCCTTCCAGGCCGTCTTCTCCGCTAACCATTGAAAGCGTTGCATTCGTTGCCAATTGTATTGCCTATACAAATGTGTATAAAGAGTAGATCTCAGGGAGGGGTAGGGGTGGGGTGAGCGTAAACCTTGTGCACAAAAGATTTGTACCCCACCCCTGCACCCCTCCCCTGAGATGGGAGGGGATTGGCTGCGCCAGAAAAATGCAAATCCAACTCGGCATAAAAATAAACAAGTTTTATTTTGTTCTGCTCTCGTTTTTTTCGTAACTTTGCATCATGAAACGAATAATGACCCTTATCCGCCCGATAGGCGTCCTCCTCTCCTTTGGAAAGGTCAGGGGAGGTTTTGGGGTGATGTCCTTTCTCTTCCTTGCCCTCCTTTCTGTTTTCGCTTGCTCAAGCAGGCACGACGCCATGGTGGAACGTCTGGAAGCCCTGCAGAAGTTCAACCAAGCTGATTCGGTGTTCACCACCGACAGTGCTGCGCTTGTGCTCGCCGACTACTTCGACGCTCATGGCGATGCCAATGAAAGGATGCTGGCTCACTATCTGCTTGGACGCGCCTACTACGACATGGGCGAGACCCCGCTTGCCCTCCACCACTACCACGAGGCCATAGAGAGCGCCGACACCACCGACAAGGACTGCGACTTCAGACAGCTGGGAAGGATCCACGGGCAGGCAGCATCACTGTTGCTCAATCAGGGCGACCCCAAAGATGCTTCAGCCGAGTTTGATAAGGCTATCCGTATTCTTAAAATCTGCGATGACACATTAGGTTGGATTGCCTGCCTTGAAAATAAGGGAAGTGCATACGAGTATCTCAACAGGCTGGATTCTGCCGTCATTATCCGGAAGTACGCCAGTCAGCAATATTCAAAATATGGTTGTCATAGCAGAGCCGCAATCGCCATGGCTCCTGTGATAGACATCTTGGTTGAACAGAAACGAATGAAGGAGGCAAGGCAGGTAATTCAAGAATATGAATCGGTCGGCGCTCTTTTCGATGAAAACCATGAGATTCAGAAAGGTCGTGAAATCTATTATTATTCCAAAGGCTTGTATTATCTTGGCATTGCAGAGCTTGATTCAGCAGAATCATGTTTCCGTAAGCTTTTGTCCAGGGCACAGAAAACAAGCCATTTGAGCGGAGCATACAGGGGTCTTGAAAAACTATACAGGGAAAAGGGCGTTAAAGACTCGGCCCTTCATTATTCCATGCTCGCTTATGCCTACAATGACTCTTGCCATAGAGAAAAGAACACGGAGAACTATCAGCGGGCACAGGCACAATATGACTATAGCCGCCACCAGCAAGCAGCAGCGAAAGCCTCGGAGCGGGCCCGCCGCCTGACATGGGCAACGGCCTGCTTGTGCGGAGTCTTGCTGCTGTTATTATGGGCAGGTGTATGGCTTTATCGCAGGGTGAAGGCCTCGCAACGCCGAAGGATGGCAGACGAGAACCGGCGGTATAACGACCTGCTGGACCGTCTTGCCGAGAGTGAGCAGACCATCCTGCGGCTGGAAGCAAATG
>JAFWQE010000142.1 GCA_017509155.1 Prevotella sp. | reverse complement strand
TCCATCAGAGTTACGGACGTAAAGCAGAACATGGGGCTTGTCAGAGTCTCGAAGAGACGAAAGAACACAGACGGGGGTGTTAGCCCCCGGGTAATGATGCGACAACAAAGAAAGCCCCGAGGGGGCGACAGAGGTGTATAATAACTGATACTGAACAAGTAACACGTTCTGTCGCCCTTTCGGGGCTGGAAAACTATGGATGATGATAGACCAGGGGCTGGCACCCCTGTCTTTCATCTATCGCACCTTCGGTGCTTTTCCCCGGACACTAATAATAAAGAGTAGTTCCTTCAAGGGGAGGGGAGCTGCTGCGCATCATATTTCCTTCATTTTCGTCATGTGAATACTTCTTTAAGCGGACTCTTTATTCAAGTTTCGCATGTTCACATGGCTATTTTTTAGAGGTGAGTTGTGAACCCACCTCTAAAACTGAAGCAAACAGAGCTTGCAGGAGTTGAATCAGTTATTCAAGACCAGGAACGATCTTGGCGGGATTGAAAGCGTTGCCGTTCCATTTCATCACTTTCTCGATGTTGTCCTTCTCTTCGAAATAGAAAGACAATTCCAGGTCTTTTCCATTCTTTGGCAAGGTAATCCAGTAGTCCTGCGCCTTCACGGCCTTGATTTCCTTCTGCACGGCAGCGTTCACGGCCTTGTCGGGCACCAATTCGCCCACGGCAGGGTCGTAGTCGTAGAAGCCGAAAGCGTTGCTTACCTCATCGCCCTCGTGGGTTTCCCTCATCCATACTCCCACGAGCGAATGACCATTGCTGCGGTTCCAGTAGCAGACGGTGGAAGATATTTCATACTCTACGGCCAGCATGCACGAGATATATCCCTTTTCCACGGACTCGTCGATGACGTACACCTCATTGTCCTTGCTTCCTTTCTTCGGGTCAGAAAGGTAGGCCAGCATGTGAGCATTGGGCTCATAATCGCGGAAACCACGGCAGATGGCCTTTGCAAAGTCGCGGATGTTGGGCTTCGCCCCTTCAACATCCACTCCGATGCTCATTGTCTTCACCATTTCATCCATTTCAACACTGAGGGCGGCATCGCCAGTGGCGGCCTCGCCTTCTTTCCCTTCAGAGGGCTTTTCTTTCACAGCCTCGGTCTCGGTCTGAGCTTTCTTTTCGGGCACTTCCGTCGGGCTTTTCTTCTCGCCACAAGCTGCCAGCCCGACTAATGCGACAGCTATCAATGCGAACATTGTTTTTTTCATAACTGCAAAGTTTTAATTAGGAATTAGTATTTCAAGTTTCGCATTCGCTCAACTTCTTGGAGTTCAGGAGTTCAGGAGTTACAGGAGTTACAGACGATAGTGCTGAAGGCTCTCTTAGCGTCAGTTTACAGGGGTTAGAAGTATTGTCTGAACTCCTGTAACTCCTGTAACTCCTGAACTCCATCAACTTGCGAAAGTTGAATTAGTATTTCATTCATTCACATTCACAACGAAGGCATCGCTCTTCCTGATATACAGGTTGTCGTGAGCCGTAGTAAGCACGTAGTACTCATCGTTCTCATCGAAGTTGTCAGCCAGGACAGTTCCTTTCTTCACGGTGGTAAAGAACCTTTCGGGAGTGCCGTCACGATAGTCGTCGGTGTAGATAGTCGTTCTCTCGCGACCAGCTATCAGCTGCCGGGGTTCTGTGCCTGTGAACCATGTTATGGTGCCCAGATACTTCGTGTAGGCCCATCCGTAGACGTTGTCCACGCTCACGTAACTCCAGTTGCCCTTATGTCCGCGAAGCACGCCATTGCCCATGCCATGATGCAAGGCCCATACCTTTGAAAGCACGGCCGACTTGGTGGAAGGATTCTTGCGGACGTTGACAAAACCGTCGTCGCTGGTTGCATAGACAACGGTCAACACATCTTGTGCTCTCACCCCACAGAAGGCGATGAGCATAACAAACAGGATTGCAATTCTTTTCATATTATTACGGTTTTTAGTTATTAAGTAGAGAACAAATACTGTCTATATATTGAACACGGAGACACTAAGACGCTGAAGTCTTGTGCAAAGAGAAAAGAACTCTGTGCCTCTGAGTCTCTGTCTTCCATTTATCATATTAGTGAATTCTGATACGTTGCTTATCATAACCCTACGCCCAGTCCGTCGTCGAGCGACACGTCAACCACGTTGCAATCGTAGCTCTGCACCTCAACGGAGAGCTGGTTCCACGGTTTCAGGCATCCATGCAACAGCCGTGCCTCGTCCTTGAAAGTCTCGTCGCCGGCATCGCTGTAGCCCAGGATTCGGTGGGAAGCCTCCCATCGCAGGTGCTCGGTCTGAGCGAGTGTGAGCAGCACGTCGGTCACCTGCGGGTTCGCCTGACTGGGGTCTTTCCAGTGGTAGGTGGTATCGTTGTTGTGACGGTAGAGCTGACCGCTGCTGATGGTCTCATAGAGTTCGCTGCCGAGTGCGGTCAAGGCCAGTTTCCGCTTGGTCAGCACATGCAGCGAGTTGCCAAAGTTCTGCGTCTGCGACCTGCGCAGTCGCATCACGCTGTCGTATGTGGGAGCAAAACCTTTATGGTCTTCATCCATCTGCATATAGAACACATATTCCTCTTCCCACGTGCGCGGTGGTCTTGCCTCCAGGCCATTCTGGAGAGCGTGCTTCTGTGCAGAGAGGTCGTAGCGATACTTGAACCGCTTGCCCAGTTCCTTGAGTTCCTCATCCACCACATATTTATATTGGTAGGTCTGGCTCATTTCTCCGAAGATGGTGATGGGCTCGTCTATCTCTTCATGGTCGCTTACTACCTGCTGGTGCACGCCGTCAGGGCTGTTCAGATGGGCTGCCCACAACCGGTTGTAGTGGTGCGCCACGCGGAGGAAGTGACCGTTCTCGTCGTTCTTCACCCGCACCAAAATGCGGAAGTGTTCGAGGTTCTCGCGATAGCGGACTGCCAGACGGAAGATGCGGACGCCCAGCGAGACGTTCTGCTCATCGTCGTCGGTGGCCACGACAACATAGTTCAGGTCCTTCACCCATTGGCTGAGCTGCTGGTAGAACTCCACGCCCATGCAGTCCATCCGGTGCAGGGTGATGGCGGCAGGTTGGTGGGTGCTGTCGGTTTCTGTTTCCACGTCGAGGGAGATGCTGGGCGTGTTGGCCACGAACAATCCGGCAATGGTGTTGCTGCCAGAGTCCACCACATGGCAGTGGAAGGGCGACCGCTGCCCGCTTTTACTGTCGTCGCCGGCACCCACAAAGGCTCCGAACTCATAGAGAAACCTCACGGCATCGGCTCCCACCTCGCCAAATCCCACCACGAGGGCGTTGAAAGGTGACGACACGGTGGCGTCGGGTTCGATGTCGACATAGCTCACGGGCTGCAGCCTGACATCCTGCTTGAGCAGTTCCACACTGATGTGTGACGAGTCCACGACCTTCACTTCCACGTTCTTCAGGGGCTGTTCGTCCTCCACCACCCGATGGATGCTGTTGTAGCGGGCATGGCAATAGAGCACGGCTTTTCGGCTCACGCCGCCGCCTCCGGCCACGAACCCGGCAATGGCAGGGTCTCTTCTGATGGTGGCCAGACATTCGATGTTGTAGCTCTCGTCGTCGGAGAGAAAGAACAGATGCAGGCGTCTCTTGGTGTGCCGCCGTATGATGCGCGCCACCGCACTGAGTCCGAGCTCAGACAGCAGTGTCTTATTGCCGTCGGAATCGATGGGCGACAGCTGCGACAGGTCGCCAAACGTATTGGTGGTCAGACAGTCGAGTTCCTGCAGGCGGTCGAGGTCCTGGTTCTTCAGCGACAGGAAGTTGAACATCCTTTCCATGCCGTTGCGGGCACAGACGCTGTCGCTGTCGTTGTTGGTCCTCACAATGATGATGCGCCCCTGCTTGTCGTCTTGGTGATGGCGTTTGTTGTCTCGTGCCAGATAATACGTGGCGTCGTTCATGCCCCAGAACACGTATGTGTCCTCCTTGCTGCGCGCCAACGGCCACGAGGCCATCATCATGCGGCACGCAGCCACGATGTTGAAGCCGAAATGTTTGATGACAAAGACCATGCTGACGAAGGCTGCGAGGAAGTGGGCCAGCGAGAAGGCGCCCATGAACAGCCAGTTGTTGTGGAAGGCGGTGTGGACGGCACTGACATCGCTCGTCAGAATGAACATGCCGAAGGCGTGGATGACAGCCATGAAGGCGTTGGCCAGCAGCGACGGTTCGTGCCCAGTATACATGCCAACATCGTAGACCACGAAACCGAGAAGCCACACTACGGAGAAGGCCAGCGGCAGATGGCGGCTGACCATTTTCCAGAACCCGTTGTCGCGACCGTTGAGCCGCATGAGCAACAACAGAACAACGGCGGCAAAGCACAGGCCGATGAGCGAGCTGAAGGTGGCAAGCGTGGTCAGGTCGGTTGTGCTGACCACTTCGGCAGGACTGCCGACAGCCAGATGCATGAAGCCCTCTTCGGCGCACTCCTGTGCACAGTCAGAAGCAGCAACCATGCCGACTGGCAGGCACAGAATGCTGGTCAGCATGAGCCGTAAAGTCTTCATTACACTACGATTTTGGCGTTTTCTGCTTGCAAAGATACGAATAAGCCTGCACAAAAACGCAAAAGTAGCAAAAAAAAATCGAGAAAACTTTCGTCGAAATTGACAGATTCGACGAAAGTTTTCTCGATTTTTTGGGGCGCAGTTTACCAAGTTGGCGTCTTCAAAGCGATTTCTCGCCTCACGACAAGCGCCACAGCCAGTCCGTCACATTGGTGGTCAGGGGCTGTTTCCATCACAGAATCAGGACACATATCCACGGACATGGTCACAGTTTCACAGGGTCCCAGCCGTAGTCCTGAAACATCGCTGCATCGATGTTGTGGTCTTTCACGAAGGCGGCGACGGCTTCTGCGCGTGTCCTTTCGCGAGCCTTCTCGTCGGAGTTGATGCGCTGGAAGGCATCGAACCTGTCGCCGAAGATGCGTTTTGCCGAGGGAAGGAAGCGCGACCCGTCCTCAACCTGGTCGAAGCCCGTCACCTCAAACTGTTCGCCCGTCTGCCGCACGTGAATCAGTCCGGGATGGTTTCCGCCCGAGACGCACTTCAGCGTGTCGCCCACCTGTCGGTAGTTGAACACCCAGAAGTCGCCCCACACCTTGATGTCGTCGGCGTCTTTTTCGTCCACGTCGACGATGGTGTGGCACGGAATGCATACCACCTCACCGGCCACCCCTTGTGGCAACATATCCTCGCCCTTGCCATACTGGCTGCCTATTTGTTCCGTCAGGTATCGGTCGATGGCGGAGACATAGGTGACTGGGGACTGCTGCTGGGCGGCGGCGGGTGGTTGTTGGAGGGCGCCGTTTTTGTGATTACAGCCGACAGTTGCCAGGCCGATGCAGACGACCACGCTGGCGGCAAACGCCCTCCTTTTGTCTCTATTCTTCATTGTCTATGTTCTTTCTTTTCTATTCGCTTGGTCAGGTCGATGGCACCCGTCGGACATACCAGCCTGCAGAGGTGACATCCCACGCACTTGGTACCTACGATGTGGGGCTGCCGGGTTGTGGTGTCGAAGGTGATGGCCTGGTGTCCGCCGTCGCTGCACGAGGTGTAGCAGCGGCCGCAACCGATGCACTTGTCGCGGTCGATCTTCGGATACACGATGGTGTCACGGTCGAGGTCGGAGGGCAGCACAAAGTTTTTAAGCTGTTCGCCCACCAGTTTCTCCACCTGGTCGATGTGCCTGCCGGCCATGTAGTGGCGGAGTCCATCCACCAGGTCGTCGATGATGCGATAGCCATACTCCATGACGGCGGTGCACACCTGCACGTTGCGGCATCCCAGCTGGATGTACTCCAGTGCGTCGCGCCATGTCTCAATGCCTCCGATGCCGCTCAGCTCTATGTTCTTCATGATGGGGTTCGACGCCATTTCATAGACATGGCGCAAGGCGATAGGCTTGACGGCCTTGCCCGAATAGCCCGAAACGGTCAGCTTGTCGGTCACGGCAGCCTTGGGCGACATGGTAATACTCTTGATGGTGTTGATGGCCGAAATGGCATCGGCTCCGGCAAAATAGGCGCCCATGGCCGGGTTGTTGATCTGGGTGATGTTGGGCGTCATCTTCGGAATGACGGGAATCTTCACGGAGCGTTTCACATAGGCCGTAAAGAAAGTGACGAGTTCCGGGTTCTGTCCCACGTCGCTTCCCATGCCGGCGAGTCGCATCTGCGGACACGAGAAGTTCAGCTCCACGGCATCGCAGCCGGCCTCTTCGGCCATCTTGGCCAGCTCAATCCACTCCTCTTCTATTTGTCCCATGATGGAAGCAACAATCACCTTCGAGGGGTAGTTCTGCTTCAGGCGTCGCAGAATGTCGAAGTCCACGTCGACGGGGTTTTCGCTCAGCTGCTCCATGTTTCTGAATCCGGCAAACGACGTTCCGGTCTTCAAGGCATCGAAGCGCGGCGACACCTCGCGTATTTCCTGCTTGCAGATGGTCTTGTAGAACACGCCTGCCCACCCCATTTCAAGCGCCCGCGCCACCATCTCATAGTTGGTGCAGATGGCAGAAGAGGCCAGGAAAAAGGGGTTCTCACAGTGTATGCCGCAGAAGTCTATGTCGAGTGCGGGGCTGTTTTCGTCGGCCTTTGCCGAACCGGCAGCGCGCAGCAGCTCGCGGATTCTGATGGGCTGGTCGTAGTGGATGCATGCCTGTTCGGCCTGCTCCAGCTCGTCGTCGGTACATTCGGCGACCCATTGGCCGGCCAGTTCGGCATTGTCGAACCTGATGGCACGTATGGCCCGCGCCGGGTCTCCGTTGTTGCAGACCTTGCTACATGGTGCGTCGGCACAGAGCAGGCAGCGGGCAGCTTCGTCGTGAATATGTATCATAGCTTTGTCGTTTGATGAATAATCACTGTTAGAGTCGGTCTTTGGCATAGGCAACAGACAGCTTCAAAAACCAGCTTTGTGGTCCTGCCGATGACATCGCGCCGTTTGTGGGTCGCCTATGTGGTTGCAAAGATAGCGAAAAACACGTGTATGGCAAAAAAAAATCCAGAAAAATCTTACGCTTTTTGGCAATTTACGCAAGTTTTTTCTAGATTTTTCTCAGCCTATGTGGCGAGTTTCGTTTTTTATTACTATCTTTGCACCTAACGAAAGTGGCAACATGAAGGCCCAACCTTCTCAACTATCATCTTTGTAATTCATCTTCAAACCTTTCAACCATCCTATTCCACTATGGCAACAGTAGACGACAAGAAAGTGATATTCTCAATGGTCGGAGTGAGCAAGACCATTCAGCAGAACCAGAAACAAGTGCTCAAGAACATCTACCTGAGCTTCTTCTACGGAGCAAAGATCGGCATTATCGGCCTCAACGGTGCGGGTAAGTCGACGCTCATGAAGATTATTGCCGGTCTCGACCAGCAGTATCAGGGCAACGTGGTGTGGAGTCCGGGCTATTCGGTGGGCTACCTGCCGCAGGACCCGCCGCTCAACGAGCAGAAGACGGTGAAGCAGAACGTTATGGAAGGCGTGCAGCATGTCTACGATGCGCTGGCGGAATACGACGACATCAACCAGAAGTTCGGCCTGCCCGAATACTACGAGGATGCCGACAAAATGGACCGTCTGATGAGCCGTCAGGCAGAACTGCAGGACATCATCGACGCCACCGATGCCTGGAACATGGACGCGAAGCTCGACCGGGCCATGGCCGCCCTCAACTGTCCGCCGGGAGACTGGAGCGTGGAAAACCTGTCGGGCGGTGAGCGCCGCCGCGTGGCGCTCTGCCGGCTGCTGCTGCAAAAGCCCGACGTGCTACTGCTCGACGAGCCCACCAACCACCTCGACGCCGAGTCGATTGACTGGCTTGAACAGCATCTGCAGCAGTACGAGGGCACAGTCATCGCCGTCACCCACGACCGCTACTTCCTCGATGACGTAGCCGAGTGGATACTCGAGCTGGACCGCGGCGAGGGTATTCCCTGGAAGGGCAACTACTCGAGCTGGCTCGAACAGAAAAGCCAGCGCATGGCCCTCGAGGAGAAGACCGCCTCGAAGAGACGGAAGACGCTCGAAAGGGAACTGGAGTGGGTGCGCATGGCACCCAAGGCCCGCCACGCCAAAGGAAAGGCCCGACTCAACTCATACGACAGAATGCTCAACGAAGAGCAGAAGCAGAAGGAGGAGAAACTGGAGATTTTCATCCCCAACGGCCCTCGTCTGGGCAACAGGTGATAGAGGCCCAGCATGTGGCAAAGGCCTACGGCGAGAAGGTACTCTTCAACGACCTCTCGTTCATGTTGCCGCCCAACGGCATCGTAGGTGTCATTGGTCCCAACGGTGCGGGCAAGACCACGCTGTTCCGTCTGATCATGGGACTGGAGCAACCCGACGCCGGCAGCTTCGACGTGGGCGAGACCGTCAGGCTGAGCTATGTGGACCAGCAGCACAAGGACATCGAGGCCACGAAGTCTGTCTATCAGGTGGTGAGCGGTGGAAACGAGACCATCCGCATGGGCGGACGCGACGTCAACGTGCGTGCCTATCTGTCGCGCTTCAACTTCAGCGGTGCCGACCAGGAGAAGAAGTGCGGTGTGCTCTCGGGCGGAGAGCGCAACCGCCTGCACCTGGCCATCGCACTGAAGCAGGAAGGAAACGTGCTGCTGCTCGACGAGCCTACCAACGACATCGACGTGAACACCCTGCGGGCGCTCGAGGAAGGTCTCGAGGCGTTTGCCGGATGTGCTGTCGTCATCAGCCACGACCGATGGTTCCTCGACCGCATCTGCACGCATATCCTCGCCTTTGAGGGCGACGGCAACGTGTTCTACTTCGAAGGCAGCTACACCGAATATGAAGCCAACAAGGCACAGCGTCTCGGACTCGAGGAGCCCAAACGTGCCCGCTACCGCAAACTGATGGAGGAATGAGGCTCAGGCCTTGTTCCCCCCTCTCCCATCGCCCATCATATAAACATGTCATTACTCACATAAAACCCATCATGAACCGTCTCACTTTATCATTCATCTTTTTTGTTTTATCGTTCTGCCACGCCGTGGCACAGCCTTCAAGCCAGTCACAGTACAAGACCTTTGTGTACACCAGCGACGAGCTGGCCAACGAAATAAGCCGCATGAACGGTGAGCGCGACGCATCGCGCGGATATCTTGGCGACCTGTTTACCACCACGAAGAACTCCATGAAAGGCATCGCCTCGGGCTATGTGACGTCGTTCTTCGACATCGGCGTCAACGCCATCGGTGCCCTCGTCACCAGGAATGCACGCCACAAGAAAGAGTGGGAAGAAGCCGTGAAAAAGGAAAACGTCTTCCAGACGGTCATCAACTCAGTGTCGGAGATGAGCGACTTCTACGACGACACCTCCTTCGACGGAGCCATGGACCCGAAAGGAATGCGCTTCAACGGCATTGGGTGCCTGCGCACCGAAGGACGCGACACGATGTTCTACATTTCGTGTCACATCGACCGTTCCAAGCTCTACCGCATTATCAACCACTCGAAGTTCGAGCTCGTGCTCGACACGCTCATCATCAGTCCACAGCACTCCAACCTGCCCAACACGCAGCTCAGCATTCCCTATTCCTTTGCCGAGCGCAAGAACTTCACGCTTTCCATGAAGATAACGCTGTCGTCGTCGTGGATGAACGAGATTGTGCAACTGCAGAAAAACCAGGAACTCGGCACGTTCACCATCAACATTCCCGTTGACCAGAGTCTGCTCGACGACAGTGGATTCCTGCGCTACATGCGGCATGAAGACGAAGCGCCGCGCTATCAGGTGATGGGCGAAAGCTTCATTGTTCCGCGCTCCTATATGGGGTTCCGCGATGAACGCGACAACTTCCGCGACTGCTGGGGAACAGGCGAATACAAGCTTTCCATCGACATCAAGGAGACCTGCGACGTGACGGAACAGTATCGCGCCAACTGGAAACAGGACTACAAGCACCGCAAGGAAATGGCAAGGCAGAACCAGCAGCTGGGAATCGTGGAGCAGAGCTGGCAGCTAGTGTCGAAACAGGACTGGGATGAGATAGCCAAGACGTGGGTCATCACCACGCTGAAGGCACCAGCACAGCAGATTTCGTCGGATGTGATCAACAAGCTGGGCCTCAACAACTGACCGCCATGAACAGCAGGATGCTCGTCGCAGTGTGGCTCTTCCTCCTGACCACCATGCAGGCATGGGGAGGAAGAGGCGCGATCTTCGCCACCTTTGCAGCCGAGGAAGCCGACACTACAAGCCATCTCAGCGAGGTGCTGGCGGAAGCCCGCCGTCTCTCGCATGAGGGAAAGCTGGGACTGGCCATTGAGAAAGGAACGGCCGCCCTGCAAGAGGCACAGAAACGATTCGGTACCCGGAGCACCCAATATGCACAGGCACTGGCCGATGTGGCTGGTTTCTACTCGCGTTCAGGGCG
The DNA here is from genome assembly GCA_017509155.1 of Prevotella sp. Classification (GTDB taxonomy): domain Bacteria; phylum Bacteroidota; class Bacteroidia; order Bacteroidales; family Bacteroidaceae; genus Prevotella. The sequence continues at coordinate 487 of JAFWQE010000142.1, read as the reverse complement.
CTATGCCGACGCACTGCAAATGGGCACCGAGGCCCTCAACCTACGGCGAGAACTGCTGGGCGAGCACCACATAGACTACGCCAACTCGCTGAACAACGTGGCGCGATACTACTCCTACCTCGGCCAACCCATGGAAGCCGTGCGCCTGGGACGCAAGGCCATGGAACTGAAAGAGGAACTCATCGGCAAGGAGAACGCCAACTACGCCAAGTCGGTGAGCAACTTGGCGGGCTATTTCTCGAGACTGGGCAACTACGATGAAGCCATCTCGCTGGGACAGCAGGCGCTCACCATCCGCGAGAGAACCCTCGGAAAGAACGACCCCGACTACATTGAATCGCTCAACAACCTGGCTAAATACTATTATTTCAAGGCCAACTACGCCGAGGCCATCCGTCTGGAGGAGCAGGCCCTCGCGCTGCTTTCGCCGTCTTCTTCTCCATCCGTTGACGACTCCGCCAACACCCAACACCCAACACCCAACACC
>JAFWQE010000141.1 GCA_017509155.1 Prevotella sp. | reverse complement strand
GTTGACGACTCCGCCAACACTCAACACCCAACACCCAACACCCTTCATCCATCACCTTTCTACGCAACCCTGCTGAGCAACCTGGCCGACTTCTACCTGAAGACCGGGCGCAGAGACGATGCCATGCGGTGTGGCGAGGAGGCCCTCAGAATCAGAAAAGAACTGCTGGGCGAGCATCACCCCGACTACGCGGAGTCACTCACTAACCTGGCAGCCTACCACTTTGAACGCGGACAACATGCCGAGGCCATCGACCAACAGCGCAAGGCTCTGGCCGTAGAACTACAGGTGCTGGGACCTGAACATCCATCCTACGCCCAGGGACTCTGCAGAATGGCCGTCTTCTTCCTGGCCAACGAGCAGCCCGACTCGGCAGAAGCCTACGCCTACAAGGCCACCGGCCGCTACACAAACGTCATTCTGAACACCTTTGCCGACCTGACTTCCAGCGAGCGCGACATCTATTGGCAGAAGGTGAAGCCATGGTTTTCCAACACACTGCTGCAGATGGCGGCAAAGAGTCCCACCAGCCAGATGATATCAAGCGCCTACAACGGCACGCTGCTGGCGAAGGGACTGTTGCTGAAAAGCGAGCAGGAAATGGTAAACATGCTGATGGAAAGCGGTGACGAGACGGCAGTGAGCGACTATAAAAGCCTTCAGGCGAGCCGCACCTTGCTGCTCAATCAGTTTGAGCTGCCGAAAAGCCAGCGCACGCTGAACACCGACTCATTGCAGGCTGTCATAACGAGAAAGGAACGACGGCTGGTGCGCCGATCGAAGACCTATGGCAACTTCACCCGTCAGCTGCGCATAGAATGGCAACACATACCAGCCGCGCTGGGGCCGCAGGATGTGGCAGTGGAGTTCGTGCGCTACCGCTCACAGGACGACGGCACAGGAAGATACGCGGCCCTGGTCGTAGGTCCACGCTGGCGCCATCCCCAGTTCATTCCCCTCATGGACGACAGTCAGCTACGCGCCATCGGTGCCAAGGAAGTGTACACCACGCCAAAACTGTCGGCCCTCGTATGGCAGCCCCTGACGGACTATCTGAAGAAAGCCCGCCGCGTGTTCTTCGCACCGGCCGGCGACCTCTACAACATCGCCATTGAATCACTGCCACTGTGGAAAGGTGATGACGACGAGGTGATGTCCGACCGCTGGCAGCTCTACCGTCTGTCGTCGACACGCGAGCTGGTCCTCAACAATCCTCAGCGGCGGGCTAAAGGACAGCGGCCCGCGTCGGCCATGGTCATTGGCGGCATTACCTATGACTCAAGGGCTGAGGCGGTGCCTCAGCTTACACAAAGCCCGACACAGACAACGCCGACAAACACACAAGAAACGCTGGCGGGGAAGAACGGGGAACTGGCAGATGTTCTCTTGAGTCCTACCACGGACGACGCCATGGAAGAGGTTCCCTTTGAGAACGAAGGGCACAACGGACTGAAATACCTGCCGGGAACAAAAAGAGAAGCCGAGGAAATCGTCGGTGTCTTGCGTGCCGACAGCATACCGACGGTGCTCTGCATGGCCGAAACAGCAACCGAACAAACACTGAAAGCGCTGTCGGGCCATGCACCCAGTCTGCTCCACATTGCCACCCACGGCTTCTACTGGACGGAAGACGACATCAAGGCCACCGCCATTGATGAGCGCCTGCAGTTCCTCTCTTCGGACGCGTTCAAGGGCGACAACGACAAGGCCCTGACGCGTTCTGGCCTGTTCTTTGCAGGAGCCAACCGCGCCCTTCTTGGCTGGGCAGGGGCACGACAAGGAGGCAACAACGGCGTGCTCACGGCAAAAGAGATATCACTGCTCGACCTGCGCGGTCTGGACATGCTGGTGCTCTCGGCCTGCCAGACAGGACTCGGGCAGGTGACGGGCGATGGTGTGTTCGGGCTGCAGCGCGGATTCAAGAAAGCAGGAGCACGAACCTTGCTGATGAGTCTGTGGAAAGTAGACGACACCGCCACACGACTGCTGATGGGACTCTTCTACAAGAACCTGACCGCGGGTAAGACCAAGCACGAGGCCCTGCGACTGGCACAGCACGAGTTGCGCACCATGCAGGAGGTGCCCACTAACCGGCGCGGTCGACATGCCATATCGTCGAGAGCCAAGCGTGCACGCAAGAAAGCTGCACGAAGGCCCTACGAAGACCCCTACTATTGGGCTGCCTTCATTCTGCTCGATGCCATCGACGGGAGGCCTTGATTTTTTAGGAGTTGCAGGAGTTCAGGAGTTACAGGAGTTACAGACGACACTTTAAGCACAGGAATCCTATCAGGAGCCAAAAGAACTATTGTCTGTAACTCCTGTAACTCCTGAACTTCTGCAACTCCCCAAAAGTCTCTTTCATCCTACATAAGAAGCCGCTGGCGCGCCTCTTCCTGAGCTTCGATGACACGGTCGCACCACTGGTCGAAGTCGGGATCGAGCTGCTGACACTCGGGATGGCTGAGAATGTGGCGCACACAACGGCGCACGCCTTCATCGAAACGCACATGTGCCTGGAAACCCGGCACCACACGCTTCAGCTTCTCACAGTCAAAAACCACCGTGGCAGCCTTGTCGCCCAGCAGGTTGCCCTCCACATCGTAGGCCGCAGGCGCCACACTGGCGAGGAACGATGACGACACATAGTAGGGCCGGAATTCTGCATCGAGCGCCTCAGCGACGGTGGCATAGATCTGATTCCATGTCAGCGACTCGTCGCTCATAATCTGGAACGCCTCGCCGATGGCGTGGGGATTGCCCAGCAAGCCTATGAAACCACGGGCGAAATCCTCGTTCCATGTGAGTGTCCACAAAGAGCTGCCGTCGCCATGCACCAGCACAGGCTTGCCCTCCATCATGCGACGGAGCACCTGCCAACTGCCGTTCAGTCCATGCAGCCCCACGGGAACGCTGCGCTCACAATAGGTGTGGCTGGGGCGGACAATGGTGACAGGGAAGCCCTCTTCACGGTAGAGTCGCCAGAGAAGCTGCTCGCAGGCTATCTTGTCGCGTGAGTATTGCCAGTGGGGATTGGCCAGCGTGGTACCCTCATTGATGATATGGCTGCGCACGGGCTTGTTATAAGCTGAGGCCGAACTGATGTAGACGTACTGCCGGGTCCGCTTGGCAAAGAGGCGATAGTCGCGCTCCACCTGGCTGGGCACGAATCCGATGAAATCGCAGACCACATCGAAACGCATGTCGGCAAGCAACGACTCCACGGCTGCCTCGTCGTTGATGTCGGCCAGAATCTGATTGACACCAGCCGGAACTTCCTGCTGACGTGTGCCACGGTTGAGGAGCCACAGCTCGTGTTCGCTTGTTGCAAGCTGGCGGGTAATGGCGCTGCTGATGGTGCCTGTGCCGCCGATGAATAGGATTCTCATAATGGGTGATGGATTGATGGATGATGGGTGATGGATTGATGGAT
>JAFWQE010000140.1 GCA_017509155.1 Prevotella sp. | reverse complement strand
GGATATGGAAGACATGTTCCGTAACTGCGGCAGCCTGAGCACCATCTTTGTGGCCAATGGCTGGAGCACGGCAGCCGTGACCACTTCCTATAACATGTTCTATAAATGCCCGTATCTGAGGGGTGGACAGGGCACGACGTACAATGTCAACTATACGGACAAGTCCTATGCCCACATCGACGGCGGCCCGAGCAACCCGGGCTACTTCACCGATAAGAACGCGCCCGTGGCCTATGCCTGCTACACACCGACGAACAGGACGCTGACGTTCTACTACGACAACCAGCGCCTCACTCGCACGGGCACGAAATACGACCTGAACACAGGCAACGGCATTCCCGGCTGGAAAGCCGACGCCTACAATTCCTATGTTGCCAAGGTAGTCTTTGACTCGTCGTTTGCCGATGCCCGCCCGACATCTACCTACCAATGGTTTGATGGCATGAGCAGAATTCAGACCATCCCGGACATGAGTTGCCTGAACACCAGCGAGGTGACGAATATGGCTTCTATGTTTGAGGACTGTACGCAATTGACAAGCCTTGACCTGAGCACCTTCAACACGTCCAAGGTGAAGGATATGGAAGACATGTTCCGTAACTGCAGCAGCCTGAGCACCATCTATGTGGCCGATGGCTGGAGCACGGCAGCCGTGACCACTTCCTATAACATGTTCTATCAATGCACCAATCTGAGGGGTGGCAAGGGCACGACGTACAATGTCAACCATACTGACAAGGCCTATGCCCACATCGACTATGGCACGAGCAACCCGGGCTACTTCACCGATATCAGTGAAGCCGTCGCCACAAGCATCGAAGCTGTTACCGACAAGACAACCTCCGTGCAGGGCATCTACACCCTCGACGGTCGCAAGCTGAACGAACTGCCCACCAAGAAAGGCGTCTACATCGTTGACGGGAAAAAGGTCGTGGTGAAGTGATAAGCCCCCCCTGAAGACCCACCCCAGCCCTCCCTGTTTAGGGAGGGAGTACAAGGAGGGAAGTGGCTACCGCCTACATTCTTCGCAGTGGCTGCCGCCTACACTATACACCTCAACTCCCGCATGATGCGCAGCAACTCCCCTTTCTGAACTCCCTCCCTAAACAGGGAGGGCTGGGGTCGGTCTGGAGGGGACAGGGGTGGGGTCTCCATTTGTCCATCAACAGGTGCGTGGGCATTTATATATAGAGGACGGGTTTCCATAATAAAGCAGAGACCGCGCCTGCGCTTCAGAACAAAACTGCCGGAAATCTGTGGATAAAACGATGGATGGGAGAAGCAAAAGCGGCAGAATGGCGAAACAAATCCAATGGAATTGTTGAACGAATCCAATGGAATTGTTGAACGAAATCAATGGAATCGTTGGACGAATCCAATGGATTCGTTTACAAAAACTGGCGGTTTTGTTTGCCGAAACTGACAAAACGACGGGCAAAAAACGGCAGATGGGCTCAATGTAAGTGGTTACAGGAGTGTAGGAGTACAGGAGTTGTCTGCAAGCAGAACGACCAAAGGCCGGGCTGCAGACGATGCTTTTGTGCGAATCTTTAAATGGAGCAAATAAAACCAACGTCTGCAAATCATGAACTCCAGCACTTCTGCAACTCCTAAAGATAAAGGATGTAATTTCTTGGTGCGATTGTTGTGTATTCCAGAAAAAAGTTGTAAGTTTGCAGGCGGAAACCAATTAAGAAAGAAGGAACCATGGACAAGAAACTGAAAGGATGGATGAATGCGGCGCTGGGCTCGGCCATCGTGGCCCTGGGCTTTGGCAGCTGTCGCACAGCAAAGCCGGAGGCGCCGTTGGACGGTCCAACCATGACGCTCTACGACACCCTCAAGCCGGTGAGACAAGTTGAACCGCCCGTCTGCATCTACGGACCGCCCGAGATGCTCTACAAGAGGCAGCAGGAACAGGCAGCCCCAGTGGATAACGACAAGAAAAAGGAAGAAAACTGAAAAAGCAATTGTTAGAATAGTTATGAAGAAACTGAGTGTTGTGCTGGCGCTGTTACTGGTGGTCGGCATCAGTTCGTGTGAACGTGTGAAGAAAGCGGCTGCAGGCAAGCAGACTCGTATTATTCAGGCCGAGGCCGAAATCAACCCTTACGCGCTGGCCGGCGAATGGGCCGACAGCGTGAAGAATGCCACTATCACCCTCGACGGCGAGGGTAGCATGAGTGGCAAGATTGGTGACACCGAGTATACGCATTGGGAAGCAGCCCATGAGAACATGCTCCTGCTGAGCGGCATGCGCGGCGGACAGGCTGTCACCGATACGGCCATGCTCAACGCCAACAAGGTGCATCCCGACCTCAAGGTGGATGCCGTGGGGTGTCTCTTCACGAAGAAATAAGACGGGAAACAGGTTTGCGCTTGAGGTTTTTAACGTAAATCTTCATCAATCTATCATGAATATTGCGGCTAAAGGGGGTCATGATAGATGAGCGTTTTAGGTGATATAACGTCAATCTACATCAATCTGACATGGATGTTCTGGTAAGGAAAATTCATGGTGGATTGATGTAGATTTACGTTCTTGCACCCCGACCTCAAGGTGGATGCCGTGGGGTGTCTCTTCACGAAGAAATAAGACGGGAAGTAGGTTTGCGCTTGAGTTTTTTAACGTAAATCTTCGTCAATATATCATGAATACTGCGGCTAAAGGGAGTCATGATAGATGAGTGTTTTAGGTGATATAACGTAAATCTTCATCAATCTATCATGAATACTGCGGCTAAAGGGGGGCATGATAGATGAGCGTTTTAGGTGATATAACGTCAATCTACATCAATCTGACATGGATGTTCTGGTAAGGAAATTCATGGTGGATTGATGTAGATTTATGTTGCGAAAGTGAGGCCGTGCCCTTCCTTTGGCAAATAAGCATTGGCGATGGGTCGGATGCCATCCGACTCAAATGACAAGAAGCCATGGAGGCATTCAGCTTCTGCGGTATTCCTTGGGCGACATGCCCACATGTTCCTTGAAGTATTTGCCAAGGAACGACTGGTTGGGGAAGTTCAGGTTCTGCGCTATCTCCTTGATGCTCATGGACGAATTTTTCAGCAGTACCCTTATCTCCAGCGTCACATAGTTGTCAATCCATTCGTTGGGCGTGCGGCGGCTCACCAGCTTGACCGTCTCCGACAGGTACTTGGGAGTGATGCATAGCTGCTCGGCATACCACCCCACGCGTCGCTCCTTCCTGAAGTTCTGCTCCACCAGTCGGATGAACTTGGCGAAGAGGCTCTCTGCGCGCGTCTGCGGCGTGTCGTTGACCTGCAGCAGGCGGTAGATGACGTTGCTCACGTCGTAGACCATCGTCATCATGAGCGAGCACACCACTTCGCGTCGGAAATGGTGGCCGGCATCCTCCACGCGGTACTTGATGGCGCGGAAATAGGCCTGAATGGCGAACACCTCTTCGTTGCTGAGGCTGAACACGGGGTGTGCACGCGAGAACAGGAACAGCTGCGACAGCTCGTGTATGCCCTTGATGATTTCCTGGAAAAAGTCGGTGTTCATCAGGATGGCGATGCCGTTGAAGTCGCTGCTGAACATGTAGTTGTCGACAATGGTTCCCTCGTTGACGATGAGCACATCTCCCGGTTTCACCATCCTTTCCTCGGTGTCCATGCTGTATTGCGCCTTGCCTTTGAGGCAGAGGGCCAGCAGGATGCACTTCATGCGTCGCGGCGATGTGGGCCACGGCATCTGCGCCAGGTCGTCGAGAACCAGCAGTTCGTTGCCGATGCTGCATGACTGGCGGGCTACGCTCTTGATGCTCTCCACGGTGATGACCTGTATCTGCAGGCCTTCGTTCTTCTTTCTGGCAGCCGTGCTGCTGCCATTCGCGGTGACTTGGTTCTGGGTTTCTTGGTTCATCCTGTTGTTGTTTTCTGTTCCGTCAGCTGCCGTGGCGTCGACGTGAACGGTTCATTTGCTTTCCTTCTTGGTGGTTTTCCGTGTCTTGATGCTTATCTGCCTCACCTCGTGGGGTTTCAGCTTGAGCGTCTGCTCCATGCCGTTGTAGCGCAGCAGTACCGTACCGCCATCGCGTGAGAGGATGGCCAGACTCGTCACGAATCCGTCTTTCCAGCTGAAACTGGTCTCGAAGCCTCCTCTGGCGCATAGCCAGCCCACGCTGCCTTCGTTCCATGCCTGCGGCAGGGCGGGCAGCAGTTCTATGGTGCAGGTCTGTCCGTCGGTCTGGCTCTGCATGAGCATTTCGCACATGCCGGCCGTACCGCCGAAGTTGCCGTCAATCTGGAATGGCGGGTGGGCGTCCATCAGGTTGGGGTAGGTTCCGCCGGAACGGCGCTTGTCTGGACCGTCGTAGCCGTCGGGCGAGACGTATGTGAGCAGCTTCTGCAGGATGTGGTAGGCCTGCTCGCCATCGTGAAGTCGCGCCCACAGATTGATGCGCCAGCCCGTGCTCCAGCCCGTGGTCTCGTCGCCTTTCTGCACAAGCGTCTGCCGGCAGGCATCCATGAGAGCGGCCTTGTTTCCTCCGATTTCGGTTGAGGATCCCTCGCGGAGCAGGTGGTTGCCCGGGTAAAGACCGATGAGGTGCGACTGATGTCGGTGGTGCGGGTCGTAGTCTTTCCAGTCGTGGAACCACTCGTTCAGGTCGCCCTCGCTGCCAATGGTGTAGGGGTGCAGGCGGCGCAGTGCATCGGCGGCTCTGGCCTGCAGCTCGGGCTCGGTGTCCAGAATGCGGCAGGCAGCGCAGAGGTTGGTGAGCAGTTCGCGGATGATGGCCAGGTCGGCAGTTCCGCCGTAGCAGGTCATGCCGTGGTAGCCCTTGTCGGTGACATATTCGTTTTCGGGCGATGTGCTTGGTGCGGTTATCAGCTCGCCCCTGTGCTTCGGGTTCTCTATGAGCCAGTCCAGACAGAACTCCGCCGCCCCTTTCATCAGCGGGAAGGCCACGTTCTGCAGGTACGACTTGTCGCCGGTGAACAGGTAGCGCTCCCACAACGTGTGTACGAGCCATGCGCCGCCCATGTTCCAGTTGGCCCATTCGGGCTTCTCATTCTGCTCGCCCACGGGGTTTGTCATGGCCCAGATGTCGCTGTTGTGCGATGCGCACCAACCGCTTTCAATGTCGTAGAAATGGTGGGCGGTGTGGCGTCCGTTCTCGGCCAGCGACGCAACGAAAGCGTCCAGCGGCTCAGCCATCTCTTTCAGGTTGGCCACGAAGGCCGGCCAGTAGTTCTCCTCCAGGTTGATGTTCATGGTGTAGTTGCCGCGCCAGGGCGAGAACTTGTGGGGTGTCCACAGTCCTTGCAGGTTGGCGGGAACGCCCGGCGTGCGCGAACAGCTGATGAGCAGGTAGCGGCCATACTGGAAGTAGAGCTCCTCCAGATAGCGCGACTGTCCGCCGTGGTCGGTATATTCCCTGAGCAGTTCGTCCACCGGCATGATATCATCCTCAAAGCTTTCGTCCACGGGGAAACGGTTTCCGGCCACGATGTGCTCCTCTTGCTTGCCCAGCTGCAGCTCCACGCGGTCGAAGAATCGCTCATAGTCCTTCACATGGCGCTCACGCAGCGAGTTGTAGTTTTTGTCCACCAGTCGCCAGGCATCGTCGGCGACGGTCTCCAGATAGGGCGCACCATTGCTGACCGGATGCTGGCGGGCGCCGTTGAAGCTGGTGCGGTCGACGAAGTAGATGATGATTTCCGAGGCGTTGGTGATGCAGAGCGTGGAGTCGCTGGCGGTGACCTGTCCGTCGGGCGTCCGCACCAGCACATGCGAGCAGAAGTGGATGCTCTCCATGGGGTCGCCGATGGCGTGGCCCGTCATGGTGATCTCTCCCTCCCAGCCCAGCGTGCTGCCGTTGGCAAAGGCGCGCGGACGGGGCAGCGAGGCCTTGGCCGTGTGGGGCACCTGCGACGTGATGGTGAGCTCTTGCGACAGGCTGCGGGCGCGGTCGGCCACAAGACGGATGGCAATCATCTGCTCCGGATGAGAGGCGAAATACTCGCGGCGCACGTTGACGCCGCCCTTGCGATACGCGATCTGCACCAGTGCGCTGTCGAGGCTGAGCCCCCTGCGGTAGTTCTCCATGGTGCCCTCGGTGAGGTCGCGCAGATGCATGGTGGCGAGGGGCTGGTAGAACTGCGAATTGTGCCCCTGGACATGCAGCTGCAGGGAGTCTGCCGCGCGGTAGTCCTCACGGAACAGCGCCTCGCGGATTCTGGGAATCCATGCCGACGCACCTTCCCCTTCGCGCTGGTCGACGGGCTGTCCCGTCCAGAGCGTGATGTCGTTCAGGTGGATGACATCGTCTGCGGGGTCGCCATAGATGAGCGCTCCCTGACGGCCGTTGCCGATGGGCAGCGACTCCTCGAAATAGGTGGCGGGGCGGTTGTAGTACATGGTCAGCAGCTTCCACTTGGGCGCTTTCAGCGGCACGTTGGCCGTGGCGGTGAGGCTGAAGAATGCTGACAGCAGCACGAAGATGGTATTTTTCATTTCCGATAAGTGTATGTTGTGTAGCGTTTGATGATGATGTCTGGGCGTCTTGCCTTAAAAAGAAGAAAGCCAGCCCTTCAGTGTTCTGCTGGGGGCTGGCTTTGTTGTACGTGTCTTATTTATGCGTCGATATTGGCATAGGTGGCGTTTTGCTCGATGAATTCGCGGCGTGGCTCCACGTCGTCGCCCATCAGCATGGAGAAAATCTCGTCGGCAGCGGCGGCATTCTCGATGGTCACCTGCTTGAGGAGTCGCGTCTTGGGGTCCATCGTAGTCTCCCAGAGCTGGTCGGGATTCATCTCGCCCAGACCTTTGTAGCGCTGGGTGTGGAGGGCCGAACTGTTCTCGTCGCCAGCCACATATTTGTCTATGAAGGCCTGTCGCTGCTGCTCGGTGTAGCAGTATTCGCTGATTTTCTTGAACGTGCACTTGTAGAGCGGGGGCGTAGCGATGTAGAGGTGTCCGTCTTCGATGACGCGCGGCATGAAGCGGTAGAACAGTGTCATGATGAGCGTGTCGATGTGTGAGCCATCGACATCGGCGTCGGTCATGATGATGATCTTGTCATAGCGCAGCTTGTCGATGTTTGCTTCGCGGTCGGCCTCGCCGTCTACGCCGAAGCGAACGCCAATGCTCTGTATGATGTTCATCACAGATTCGGCCTCGAACACGCGGTGCCACTGCACTTTCTCCACGTTCAGGATCTTTCCTCGCAGCGGCAGGATTGCCTGCGTGTAGCGGTCGCGTCCCTGCTTGGCGGAGCCACCGGCGGAGTCACCCTCCACGAGGAATATCTCGCACTGCTTGGGGTCGCGGTTGGAACAGTCGGCCAGCTTGCCGGGCAGTCCTCCTCCGCTCATGGGGTTCTTGCGCTGCACACTCTCGCGGGCCTTGCGAGCGGCTATGCGGGCCGTTGCGGCCAGCACCACCTTGTCGCAGATCTGGCGGGCTTCCTTGGGGTGCTCCTCCAGATAGTTCGACAGTGCCTCGCCCACAGCCTGCTGCACTGCGCCGGCCACTTCGCTGTTGCCGAGCTTCGTCTTCGTCTGGCCTTCAAACTGCGGTTCGGCCACCTTGATGCTGATGACTGCAGTGAGACCCTCGCGGAAGTCCTCACCGGCAATCTCTATCTTGGCCTTTTCAATCTGCTTTGATATGTTCGGGTCGGCGTCGGCATAGGACTTCAGCGTGCGTGTGAGTGCCATGCGGAAACCGGTGAGGTGGGTGCCGCCCTCGATGGTGTTGATGTTGTTCACGTAGGAGTGTATGTTCTCCGAGTAGTCGGTGTTGTACATCACGGCCACCTCGATGGGGATGCCCTGCTTCTCGGTCTTCAGGTAGATGACGTCGTCGAACAGATGTGTACGGTGGCGGTCGATGTAGCGCACGAACTCTTTCAGTCCGTCCTTGGCGTGGAACACCTCCTCCTTGGTCTTGCCTTCTTCATCTGGGCGCATGTCGCGCAGTGTGATGGTGATGCCGGCATTCAGATAAGCCAGCTCGCGCATGCGCTTGGCGATGATGTCGTACTTGTATTCAGTGGTGGTGAAGATGGTGTTGTCGGGCCAGAACTGCTGTCGTGTGCCTCGCAGTTCGGTCTCTCCAACCACCTTGACTGGGTAGAGCGGGATGCCGCGCTCGTATTCCTGCTGATAGATTTTGCCGTCGCGGTAAACCTGCGAGAGCATTCTTGTGGAGAGCGCATTGACGCAGCTGACGCCCACGCCGTGCAGACCGCCGCTCACCTTGTAGCTGCCTTTGTCGAACTTACCGCCGGCATGGAGCACCGTCATGACCACCTCGAGGGCCGACTTGTGCATCTTCTCGTGCTCGTCCACGGGAATGCCGCGGCCGTTGTCCTGCACGGTGATGGAGTTGTCCTCGTTGATGGTGACCTCGATGTGGGTGCAAAAGCCCGCCATCGCTTCGTCTATTGAGTTGTCTACCGTTTCGTTTACCAGATGGTGGAGGCCCTTCTCGCTGATGTCGCCAATGTACATAGCTGGGCGTTTCCTCACTGCTTCAAGTCCTTCGAGCACCTGAATGTTACTGGCTGAATAGTTCGCCTCGTTGTTCAGAATATCTTCCATTTCTTGTTTGTTTCCTAAATAGGTTGCAAAGTTACGAAAAAATTGGCAAATAAAAGCGTCTTTTCTTGCTAAAAAACTTAAATTTCTGCGCAAAACGAAAAAGGGCCGCAACCTCGCGGCTGCGACCCTTTTGCCTATGAAAAGTCTTATTCCTTATCCAAGCTTATTGATGTGCTGTGCAAGGCTCGACTTCAGGTTGGCTGCCTTGTTCCTGTGGATAATGTTCTTCTTTGCCAGCTTGTCCAGCATCTTCTGAACAGCGGGGAAGAGCTTGGCGGCCTCGTCCTTGTCGGTCATGGCACGCAGTTTGCGCACGGCGTTACGCATGGTCTTGGCATAGTAACGGTTGCGCAGTGTACGAGTCTTCGTCTGACGAATTCTCTTCAGTGATGATTTGTGGTTTGCCATTTTGTTTTTAAATGATTTAAATTGTTGTTTTTTAGGCCTATGGGTCTTACGCGGCAAAGGCAGCCCTCGGCGGATTCGATAAAAATCCTCCGCCACCTTTTCCAAGAGCACCCAGAGGGAATCTCTTGTCAGCGCATCGCTGCGCGATGACGGAACTGGTAGTCCCTAGGAGAGTCGAACTCCTCTTTAGAGAATGAAAATCTCTCGTCCTAACCGATAGACGAAGGGACCATCGCCTGTTAAGCGGGTGCAAAGGTACGAAGTTTTTCCGAATGTGCAAAATTTTTCACATAGTTTTTTAGCTATCTGCCTGAAATTTTGTACTTTTGCACCATCAATGCTGACAAAGACAAAGGCCATTGTGCTGAGAAACCTGAAGCTGGGAGAGCGCAAGATGATTGTCGACCTGCTCACCGAGAACCATGGGCGGCTGTCCGTGGTGATGGCCATTCCGTCCACGCAGCGCGGCAAACTCAAGAAGCAGTATTTCCAGCCGATGACGGTTATCGAGGTGGAGCTGGACATGCGGCCAAACAAGGAGCTGCATCATCTGCGCGATGTCAGGCTGGCTGCGCCCTATGTTTCCATTCCTTTTCATGCGGCCAAGCTCAGCATTACCCTTTTCCTAGCCGAGTTCCTGTGCCATGCCACGCGCGGCGAACAGCTCAATCCGCAGCTCTTTGCCTACGTGGAGGCCAGTCTGCGGTGGCTCGACGGCTGCGCGACATCGTTTGCCAACTTCCACCTGGTCTTCATGATGCGCCTCACGCGGTTCATAGGTTTCTTCCCCTTCCTGGAGGACTACCACGACGAAGACGTCTTCGACCTGCGAGCAGGAACCTTTGCCTCGAACGCGCCCATGCACACAGACTTCATCCCCGCTGTCGATGCAGCCCGCATAGGTACGCTGATGAGGATGAACTATGAGTCGATGCACCTCTTCAAAATGAACCACGATGACCGCAACCGAATCGTCGATGTACTGGTGCATTATTACCGTCTCCACGTGCCCGGTTTTCCGGAACTGCGCTCGCTTGACGTGATGAAGGAGTTGTGGGAATGATGGAAGGGAAGCTCTTTTCAGCGATTTCTCAATGTTGATATTCTTTAGATACTCAAGATAGCATGACAATGACAAGCCAATATCTCTCAGATGCCGTGGCCCTGCTCACCCGTCTCATCGCCACGCCGAGCGTGAGCCGACGCGAGAACGCCGCCGCCGACGTGATGGAAGAAACGATACGTTCCTATGGCTTTGTGCCGCACCGTGAGGCCAACAACGTGTGGATTGATGACCCTCAATACGACCCGGCGCGCCCTACGCTGATGCTCAATGCCCATATCGACACCGTGAAGCCTGTCGCCACATGGACGCGCAAGCCATTCGAACCGCTGCGTGAGGGCGACCGCCTCTATGGACTGGGCTCCAACGACTGCGGAGGCGGGCTTGTTTCGTTGCTCCAGGTGTTCCGCCTCATGGTGGGTCGCATGCGCACGTATAATATAATATATGTAGCGTCTGCCGAAGAAGAGGTGTCTGGAAAGGACGGCTTCAGTCGTGTACTGCCCTTGTTGCCGCCTGTCAGTGTGGCCATCGTGGGCGAGCCGACCGGCTTGCAGCCCGCCATCGCCGAGAAAGGTCTGATGGTCATCGACGGAGTAGCCCACGGCGTTTCTGGCCATGCCGCCCGCGGTGAAGGCGTGAATGCCATCTATGAGGCGCTCGACGACCTGCGCTTCCTTCGCGACTATCGCTTTGAAAAAGTCAGCCCTCTGCTGGGGCCAACGGTCATGAACGTCACGATGGTCAGCGCCGGCACCCAGCACAATGTGGTGCCCGACCGCTGTGAATTTGTCATCGACGTGCGCACCAACGAGCTCTATCGCAACGAAGACGTGTTCGAATTCCTCTGTCAACACACGAAGAGCGAGCTGCGGGCGCGCTCATTCCGCCTCCATTCCTCGAGCATTCCGCGCGAGCATCCTCTCGTACGGCGTTGCGAGTCGCTCGGACTTATGCCCTTCGGTTCGCCCACTTTGTCGGACCAGGCCCTCATGCCCTTCCCCTCACTTAAGCTCGGTCCGGGCGACAGCGCTCGTTCTCACAGTGCCGACGAGTACATCTGTGTTAACGAAATCGAGCAGGCCATGCTGTTGTACATGCACCTGCTCGATGGGTTGTGTCTGTAATTCTGTCTTCTGTTCAGCGTCCCAGCCACACCTCAGGGTTCAGTTTGGCCGTTTCGCGTCGTAGCTGGAACTGCAGGATATTGTCGGATCCGACGGTGCCAAGTGGCTGACGTGTGGACACTTTCTGGCCCTTTCGCACGCTGACAGACTTCAGGTTGCAATAGACGGAGATGTAGCTTCCGTGGCGCACCATGACCACACTGGCGCCGTCGAAGCTGAACACTGCGCTCACCTCTCCGTTGAAGATGGCGCGTGCCTGTGCTCCCGACTGTCCCATGATGTTGATGCCCTTATTGTCGAGCGTCACGCCTTTCAGTCCCTCCACATTGTATTGTCCGTAGTGGCTTACGATGCGATAGCTGCCGGTGATGGGCATGGGCAGCCGTCCTCGGTTGCTCTCGAAGTTGTTGCTTAGCTTGCGGTCGTCGGTGCTCATTGTCATGGCCTCTTCCGATTCCTTCTTTGCCTTGGCCACTTCCTGTCTGTGTCTTCTTCTCACGGCCTCTGCCTTTCGCTCGGTGGCCTCACGTTCGGCCTGTGCCTGTTGTGCTTCCTGGGGCGTCTTCGCCCTTGCCTCGCGCTCCCGAGCCTCGGCTATTCGCTTCTGGTTTTCGCGTTCGGCCTGTTCGGCAGCCGCTTTCTTCCGCGCCAGTTCCTCCTCGCGTTTCTTCTTGGCGGCAGCCTGTTCGGCGGCTTTCTTTCGTGCCTCCTCGGCGGCGCGCTGTCGGGCTTTCTCCACCTCGATGGCCACCAGACGGTCTATTTCTGCGTTCAGCTGTGCGTTTTTCTTCTTCTGGTCGTCGATGATTCCCTGAATTGTCTTCTGCTGTTTCTGCAGCGAGTTCACCATCTCCTGCTGCTGTTGCTGCTTGCCTTGAAGGGCTTCCTGAGCCTTCCGGCCTTTATAGAGCAGCGTGTTCTTCTGACCTTTCACCTGTTCCAGTTCCTTGTGCTTGGCCAGTATCTGTGCCTGCTTGGCCTTTACCTCCTCGCCTTGTGCCCGCTGATACGACGAGTAGTCGCGCACAAAGCGCAGGCGTCTGTACATCTGTGCGAAGTTCTTGGCGGAGAAGACGAACATTATCTGGTCCTGAATCTTTCGGTGGCGTGCCATGTAGCGCATGCTCTTCACGTATTTCTCCTTGCGGCTTTTCAGCTGTTCCTCAAGTGTTTTCAGCTGTGCCTGCAGCAGGTTGATGTTGCCGTCCAGATGGTCTATGTCCTGTCTGATGCCGTCGATGTTGCGCTGTTGCTCGTTGATTTCGCTGTTGATGGTGAGGAGGTTGTCGAGTCCCTTCTTCACATCGGCGCGGTTGGCTTGCAGCATTTTCTCGTGCTCTTTCAGCTTTTTCTGCACCTCAGCGCGCTGGCTCTGCAGCTTCCTGATGTCGGCGTTGGTGTAGTTCTGCGTTTCCTGCTTCCCGCTTTTCTTTCCCTTCTGCTGTCGGGTCTTGCCTTTCTGCGCCTTCTGGGTCTTCTGTTGTGTGGAGGTGGTCCTCTTCTGCTGCGTGGTGGTGGTCCTTTTCTGCGTGGTTGTTGTGCGCGCAGTCTGCTTGCCCGTCTGCTTTTTCTGGGCATACGGGGTCAGCGAAAAGGCCATCATGAGGAGCAGTATGGCGAGTCTTTTCATTTAGAGATTCATTAGTTTCTTCATCACGTCGTCCACGCTCACAGGCTTGTATTTCTTCGACAGTGTGGTGCGTGTCTCCCAGTCGCTGTCTGTTCCCAGGCTCTTCATCTTGATGCCAATCTTTATCTGCTTGGCCTTTTTGGTGGCCGAGGTCTTCATGTCGAGCGTCAGGTCAGCCGGAAAGGCCTTGCCTGCCAATGTCTTGAAGTCGCCGTAGGTACAGGTGATCTTGGTGTTTCCCGCCTTCCCGGCTCCATATTCCACGTCGGTCTGCCTGATGTGCCCGGTGGCGTTCTCGGCCTGCCATGCATAGCTCATGCTGCCTTTGTTGAGCGTGATGGCCGAGCGTTCGGCGTCGGGCTTCAGGTTGACGGTGAAGGCACTGAGCGAATGGTCGGTCAGATGCGATTCTCCGGGAACGAAGAGCATGTTCCAGAACAGTGCCTGCAGGGCGTAGAAGTCGATGCCGTTGTCCTTCAGGAAATCAATCTGGTTGTAGTCACCTTTTATATATTCGGTGTGGATGCGGTCTACAATCATCACGTAGTCCTTGGTAAACTCCAGCCTTCCCGCCTCCATGCCGATGATGGGTACGGAGAGCTGGATGCGAATCACGTCGTCGCGCCGCATGAGAAGCTTGCCTCCGACGGTGATGTCCTTGCTTCCTGACTTCAGGTTGAAGTCAATTTTCGCGGTGATGTTGCTGGCATTGGTGGCGTTGGCCTTCACCTTCTGCACGAATGCCGTCTGCTGTTGCCTCAGCAGGGTGGCCGCATCGGTGGCCGGCGTCGGCGATGTCTGCGACGGTCCGGGGCTTGTGGGCTGGTCCACGATATGTTTCTTCGATGCGCACGAGGCCAGTATGACGGCCGTCAGCGCCACGAGAGCTAAGCGTATGATTCTCATTTCTTTGGTTCCTTGATGTATTTTCGTTGTTTTATTTTCTTGTCGAGCGTAGCGCTTTCCACGTCGTCGTCCTTCGCCTTCTGCCAGTATTCCATGGCTTTTTCCATGTCTCCGTTCTGGGCATAGATGTCTCCGGCGTGCTCAAATATCACCCCGCCTTTGTCTTCGAGGTTCATCAGTGCCTGCTCAATGTAGATGCGTGCCTCCTCATAGCGTTCTTCGAGGAAGAGAATCCAGGCATAGGTGTCGAGATAGGTGCTGCTCTTGGGCTCGGCCTTCACCGTGCGGTAGCTCATCTGTTCGGCCTTGCTCAGCTCGCGTCCCTCCAGACAGAGGTAGTAGGCATAGTTGTTCAGGCAGCTGATGTTGTCGCTTTTCCAGTGCAGGGCGCTGTCGTAGGCGGCAAAGGCCTCCTCGTTGCGTCCCTTCTCATGCAGGATGTCGCCCATGATGGCATAGAAATCGGAGGCCAGGTCCTTGTTGCTGTCGTCGTCGATCTGCGTGACGCCCTGACGGAACACTTCCAGCGCCTCGTCATTGTTCTTCTGCACGTAGTTGGCCAGCCCCATGTAGTAGTAGAACAGCATTTCGTCGGGGTTGTATTCAACGGCGGGCTTGCAGAGGGCGATGACGCCGTCGTAGTCCTGCTTCTCCCACAGGCTGCCGATGAGCTGCAGGCGCACGCCGGCCACGTCGGGCTCAATCTCGAGTGCCTGTCGCAGCACGTTGTCGATGCTGTCCTGCGGCATTTCCTTCAGTTTCATGTAGGATGCCATCAGCTGTGCCATGTCGGCGTTCTGCTGAGGTTCCGCCAGGATGCGCCTGAACAGGCTGAGTATCTGGGTGCTGTCGCCACCTTCCGACTCGTTCTTGTACACGATGTCGCGCATGAGCTGCATCTTTGTGGACGACGGTGTCTGCGGATGCACGAGCAGCTGCGCCTGCATCTGGTCGGCAACATCGTCTTTTCCCACGGCGCGATAGTAGTCGAGCAGCGACATTCTCACCTCCTGGTTGCCCGGCTCTGCCTCCAGCACCTTGTTGAACTCCTGCAATGCCTCATACGACTTGCCGTTCTGCAGGAGCCAGTTGCCTATCATCACGCGGTAGCTCATGTCGAGCGGATGGGCCTCGGCCAGGTGTTTCAGTTCGGCCAGTGCCTTTTTCTTCTCGCCCAGTTGCTCAAATATCTGCACCCTGGCCATCGACACTTCCTCGCTGCTTCCCTCGGCTGTCTCAATGCGGTCCAGCGTCTGCAGCATGTTGGGAATGTCCTGCTGATAGGTGTAGAGCTTCAGCAGGGTCTGCAGCAAGTCCGTCCGGCTACGGTCGGTGGTGTAGAGTCGCTCATACACCTCCGTAGCCTCTGCCACCTCGCGGTTGTTGATGTGGACCATTGCCAGACGTTCCATGTAGGTGCTGTTGGTCGGTGCCAGTTCGGCAGCGCGCTTCATGCAGACCAGTGCCATGGAGTCTTCGTCGAGCTCTGCGTAGTAGGCCGAGAGCGTGAAGTACACCTCGGCTGCGGTGGGGTCGATGTCCAGGCAGTGGCGCAGCAGCTCGTAGGCTTCGGTGTAGTGGCCTTCCATCTGCTTGGCGATGGCGCCATAGTAGAAGTATTTCAGTCGCTGGGAGTCGTTGTACGAGAGACTCGCGCGCTGGGCCGTGGCCGACAGGCCCTTGCCCACCGGCTCTCTGCTGACCGTCTTCGTCTGCCCACAGCCGGTGATGATGGCCAGCAGCGCGGCCACTACGGCTGCCCAGCAGCCTCTGATAGTTCCCTTTCTCTTCATTCTTTTCGTGCTTGCCTCCTTATTTCACGCCAGTGTGTCCGTAGCCGCCTTGTCCGCGTTCGGTCTCGTCGAGCTCGTCCACCACTTCGAATTCTGCCTGTTCGTGGCGGGCAATCACCATCTGGGCGATGCGTTCGCCGTCGTTCACGGTGAAGTCTTCCTGCGACAGGTTGACCAGGCACACGCCAATCTCGCCCCGGTAGTCGGCATCGATGGTGCCAGGCGTGTTGAGCACGGTGATGCCGTGTTTGAGCGCCAGGCCGCTGCGAGGTCTCACCTGGGCCTCGTAGCCCTGCGGCAAGGCGATGTGCAGTCCGGTCTTGATGAGCCGCCGTTCCAGCGGATGCAGCACGACGGGCTCGTCCAGATTGGCGCGCAGGTCCATGCCG
This sequence comes from Prevotella sp., assembly GCA_017509155.1. GTDB lineage: Bacteria > Bacteroidota > Bacteroidia > Bacteroidales > Bacteroidaceae > Prevotella. The sequence continues at coordinate 23,389 of JAFWQE010000140.1, read as the reverse complement.
GCGCTCTGGGGCGTTGCGTAGGCAGGCAGTTGCTGATGCCCGCGGTTCACTACTTTTATCTTCATGATGTCATTCTTTTTTCTGTTTCTGATGCCTCCGGGCTCTCATTCCAGATAGCCGAAGGGGATGATGAGCTGGTAGAGCGGCCCGTAGACGATGTTGGCGGCCAGCTTTCTTCCGTACACCTCCTCGGTCAGTTCCACCGTGCCTGTCTGCGAGGCGTCGGCGGTGGAGAGTGGGGCAGTGGCCGTCAGAATGCTGAGGGCGGTGGGCGAGGCTGCGTCCAGATGGAACCGGTGAATGGTCATCGGCGCGTCGGCGGCTGTAGACAGCGTGCTGTCGCTTGCCGCCATGGGGTAGCTCATGACGAGCCTTGTGTGGCCTTTGCCGTCGTCTTCGGTGCGATAGGTGCCGCGCGTCAGGAAGTGCAGGCCTACGCCGTCGCTCCTGAAGAACATCACGTCGCGCTCGGCTTTCTGGCTGGGCACCAGGCACCACACCACGTCGTGCGCCAGCGCCTTGTGGCCCGACGTGACGGGCGTCACCATGTGGAAGTTGGACGAAATCACCTTCAGGTCCACGTTGAGGCTCTTGCCGGCCTGCGTGTCGGTGACGGTCATCACCGTGGAGCCCTGCTTGCGCCCGGTCACCACGATGGCGCCGAAGTCGAGCCCGCTTTTCGAGGGCACATACTCGGCACTGGCTATCTGCGGGTCGGCCATGCTGATGGTGTAGTCGCCATTGCCCGTGTAGATGGGCTGTCGCTGGGTGTATCCCTCCACCACTTCGGCCTTCAGCTCGAGGCTGAATGGCAATCCGCCTCTCACGGGTTCGTCGTCGTCGCCGCAAGCGGTCAGCATGGCTGCCAGAAGGGTCAGCCATATATAGGTCAGATGTTTCATTTCTATACCGATTTCTATCTGTCGTCCTCCTTCTTCTTCTTTTTACCGTGCAAAAATACAAAAAAACAATACCGTGGCCAAAACATTTGCCGCAAGAGGAAAAACAATTAACTATTCTTCACGCTTCATTCTTCATGCTTCGCCAAATAATGCGTATTTTTGCAGCTGTTATGGATTGGAAACAGCTTATCACCTCGAAGCGGCTGGGCCAGGAGAGCCGCCACACTGAGCGCCACGACGAGCGCTCTGAGTTCAAGCGCGACTACGATCGCCTCATCTTCTCGGCACCCTTCCGCCGCCTTCAGAACAAGACCCAGGTGTTCCCCCTGCCGGGCAGCGTCTTCGTGCACAACCGCCTCACCCATTCTCTCGAGGTGGCCAGCGTCGGCATGTCGCTGGGCAACGACGTGGCCCACGCCATCATGCAGCGACGACCCGAGCTCAGGGAGACGCTCTTTCCGCAGATAGGCACCATCGTGAGCACCGCCTGTCTGGCCCACGACATGGGCAATCCGCCCTTCGGCCATTCGGGCGAGAAGGCCATACAGGCGTTCTTCCGCGAGGGACCCGGGCAGAGCCTGCAGCGCGAGGTGTCGCCGGCTTTCTGGAACGATGTCACCCACTTCGAGGGAAACGCCAACGCCTTCCACCTGCTCACGCACCGTTTCAAGGGGCGCCGCGAGGGAGGCTTCGTCATGACCTACTCCATGCTGGCCAGCATCGTGAAATACCCCTGCTCGTCGTCGGCCGCCGGCAAGAAGGGGAAGTTCGGATTCTTCGAGGTCGACAGGCCCATATACCAGCGAATCGCCGATGAAATGGGCATTTTTTGCACCTCGCAACCAGGCGAGCCACTGCAATATGTGCGCCATCCACTCGTCTATCTCGTCGAGGCAGCCGACGATATTTGCTACGAAATCATGGACATCGAAGACGCCCACAAGCTGCGCATCCTGTCCTACGACGAGACGGAGCGCTTGCTGCTCGGCTTCTTCGACGAGACCACGCAGCAGCACATCCGTCAGCGCATCACCGACGAGGGCATCGACGACGACAACGAGAAGGTGGTCTACCTGCGCTCCTGTGCCATTGGCAAACTGGAGCAGGAGTGTGCCCAGACCTTCGTGGAGCACGAGGAAGACATCCTCAGCGGCACCTTCAGCCACTCGCTCATCGACCACATTCCCGAATTGCAGCGCGAGGCCTACTGTCGCTGCTCCGAACTCTCCGTGAGGAAAATCTACCGTAGCAAGCCCGTCCTCGACGTCGAGCTCTCGGGTTTCCGCATCATCGACACGCTGATGGGGGCCATGATCGAGGCCGCCGTGCATCCCGACCGCTTCTATTCGCGCCAGCTCATTCAGCGCGTCAGTAGCCAGTACAGCATCGACAGTCCCGACCTGGAGACCCGCATCATGGCCATGATCGACTACATTACCGGCATGACCGACGTCTACGCCCTCGACATCTACCAGAAAATCAACGGCATCAGTCTTCCCATCGTGTAGCCTCCCTCTTGCCCTTTCACCCCGTCCGCACAATAGTCTCAGTGGTCGAGAACGCCCGCGCTCTCGGCCGCAACCACCATTTTCCTGCAATAAACCCGCCAATTATCCGCAATTAATCCGCCATTTTTCTGCAACAAAACCGCCAGTTTTTTGCGACAAAACCGCCAGTTTTCCGAAACGATTCCATTGAAATCGTTGAACAATTCCATTGAAATCGTTGAACAAAATCAATGGATTCGTTCAACAAATCCAATGGCTTTGTTTCCCGAAACCGTCAGTTTTGTTTCCCGAAACTGTCAATATTTCACTTAGAAACCGCCAGTTTCGTCCTCCTCTTCTGCGTTTTCAGGCACCAAATAACCGAACAAAACGCCGCCAAACAACCGAATGAAAACCGGCCAAACAACCAAACGAAATACGGCCAAACAACCAAACGAAAACCGGCCAAACAACCAAATTGGAACACGGTTCTTTTGCTTAAGCTGCAGATTGTTAGTGTTTTACGGAGTTTTTTCCTGATGCTTATAATGTATTCTTTTATTAGTGTCCTGGGAAAAGCACCGAAGGTGCGATAGATGACAGACAGGGGTGCCAGCCCCTGGTCTATCATCATCCATAGTTTTCCAGCCCCGAAAGGGCGACAGAACGTGTTATTTGTTAAGTATCAGTTATCTTTGGTCTCTGTCGCCCCTTCGGGGCTTCCTTTGTTGTCGGATCATTACCCGGGGGCTAACACCCCCGTCTGTGTTCTTTCGTCTCTTCGAGACTTTGACAAGCCGAACCCCGATATCCGTTGAATCCGAGTCATCCGTGTTCGTTTGTTTTATGAACACGGATTGCACGGATTCACGGATTTTTTTGTTTCTAAGGCTAAGCCATTCTTCTTATTCGTCAAATTCGTTGTCGGCACCATATTCTGCTTTGTGTCCGAAACACTGATGGATAAGAGCGTGGGAGGTAAAAGGCGATGTTTTTAGTGGACAGCAATAGTTTTCTTTTCGTCTATCGGAACGACCAAGATTTATAGCAAGAATCAAGCTTTTTGTAGGGCGGATCAGCGTATCCGCCCGCATAGCGCCAAGGCTCCGATATTCGTCTTTTATAAAGACAACGAATGACGCGAAGTTCACGAAGATGCTGGCTGTGTGCCTTTCGTGAAGTTCGCGTCATTCGTTGTGAAATATCGTTTCTAATGCCTTCGCGCGCTATGTGTTGCGACAGACATTGTGGTTGTCAGGCTTTCTTTTCCTTGTAGATGACTTTGTTGGCACCGCTGGTGATGTGGAGTGCTTCGGGGTGCTCGGCTATGAAGGAATCGATGTGGCGCACGCGTTTCTGCTCCAGTATTTCGTCCACGGCGATGAGGATGCCTGTCTCCTCCACGTCGCCAAACCCGTCGTTGATGGCAGTGCCGAAGAGCTTCATGGTGGGCGAGAGACCCATGTAGGCGTTCACCAGCGGGGGGATGTTGTAGCCCATGTTGCGAATCTCGCGGTTCAGGATGCGGTAGTCTTCCTTGAAGTCCTTGCCGCAGAAAAGGGCCTCCAGCTCCTTCGGGTCAGCTTCAATTTTCAGCGGTTTCATCGGCGTTATGAGGTTCTCCTTGTCGTCGAAATGCTTCTTCAGGAAGTAGAGAATCATGTCGCGGCCCTTGCGGATGTAGCTTGGGTACATGGTCATCTTTCCGAAGAAGTAGCGAACGTTGGGAAAGAGGACGGTGAGCGCGCCCAGACCGTCCCACAAGTTGTCGAGGGCGAAGATGCTTTTCGAGTTGCGCTGCACGTTCTGGTATTCAAGCGACACGAACGAACGTCCCAGTTCCACGGTGTAGGGCATGTATTCGCGGAGGAACTTCTCTGAGAAGTGGAACATGTGGCTTGTGGCCAGGATGGGCTGCCCTTTGTCGTCGAGTTTCCAGTTGGTGCCCAGCAGATATCGGTAGCCTCCGATGATTTCCTCTTCTTCAGGATTCCACACGATGAGTTGCTTGTAGCAGTTCTCGCAGGTGTCGAACTCGTCGATGTCGGTCTCTTTGCCAGTTCCACCGCCGGCTTCTCTGAAGGCAATCTCGCGAAGACGGCCAATCTCCAGCATCACGTTGGGAGCCTCGTGGGCGGTGATGACGTAGATCTCGTTGTGACTCTTATTGGTCATTCGCAGCTGTCTTTCAGGAGTGAGTTCGCTCTTGAGCAGCTCTTTGCTGATGGGTGCGATGATGGGTTGATCCATGAGTTGTTTGCTTTTTGATGGATTTGTATGGTGCCTGCTGGGGTCAGCGCTTGTCGGTGGGGAGTTCGTAGACGCGGTCCTGCACCCACTGTGCCCATTGCGTGGGCGTCTTCGAGCGGTCGAACGTCTGCCAGGGGATGGGCTTGCCGATGGTGATGGTGAACGATTTGCCCACGTTCTTGTACATCTCGTCGACGAGCCACAGGGTGGCGATGGTGAACTTCAGCTTGAACCGGTCACCGATATTTGCTATGCGATAGAACTTCTCGGAGTTATGTCCGCCGAAGTGGATGGGAACCACGTCGCGCTGATACTCCACGCTCTTCGACACGAATGTCTTTTTCCATGGCAAGTCTCTGATCTGTCCGTTCTGCTTGCGTGAGCAAAGACCGGCCGGGAACATCAGCATGTGGTTCTGGCTCTGGAAGCCCGCCTCCACCATGGCCGGGAATGCGCGGCTCTGCGAACCCGTCTTGTTGATGGGAATGCAGAGCGGTGCCAGGCCGGGAAGGTTCATCAGCAGGTCGTTCACCAGATAGCGGAAGCGGTCGTCATAGTGGCGGCCGATGATGCTGCCGAGGGCTACGCCGTCGATGCCCCCCAGCGGGTGGTTCGACACAAAGGTGTAGAGACGGCCGTCGTCGGGTGAAGGCAGGTTCTCAAGGCCTTCTACATGCAGGTCCATTTCCAGATACTTCACGCAGGCTTCCAGCCAAGGCGTGCCCGTTAGTTCGCGACTTTCCCACAGGAAGCTGTTCACTTCATCCTGATGGATGATGCGCTTTAGCCAGCTCACCGCCGGGCGCGGCACCCACTTCGCCTTGCTGCCCATTTTGCTCCTGAGCACTTGGTCGATGTCAATTGTTTTCTTGCTGATTTCTGCCATTGTTGCCTAATATCTTGCAAAAGTACACAAAAAATCGCAAAACACTTTCCTTTTTTCAGAAAAAAGTGGGTGTTTTACGATTTTTTGCTTTTATCCGCGCTGTCGTAGTTCCTTCATCACGGTTTTCTTTTCTCCCGATTCGCCGTTGTTTTTCTGCGATGAGCCGTTTCACCAGTCGGCTGGCGTCTGGCTGGTGCCTGTTGATGCCACACTCGGCTTTCATGCTTTTCGTGGTTTTACCACGCCCCGCTTCTGAGTGAGAAACAAATGGGTGTTGGAGGTACATTGGACGAGTAATCGTAGTCAGATTACACCGTCGGATGACGCATCTACCGTAGTAAACAAATGTTAAAATCAAGAAATTTTCCGCTTTTTAGTAAAAAAGTGGGGAAAAGTGGGGGAAAGTGGAGAAAAAGTAGTATCTTTGCAGACAGTATTTATAAAAGATGTACGTATGCGATTTATAGGCACGATAGAAGCAAAGATTGACGCGAAAGGCCGCGCCTTCCTGCCCGCCCCTTTCCGCAAGGAGCTGCAGCCCTCGGGCAAGCAGACGCTCTACCTGCGCAAGGACATCTTCGAGGACTGCCTGGTGCTGCATCCGGAGACCGTGTGGAACGAGCGCGTGGACGCCCTGAACCGCCGGCTCAGCCTGTGGAACCGCAGCCACCAGCGCATCCTGCGCGAGTTCATGAGCAACGTGGAGGAAATCACGCTCGACGCCAACGGCCGCTTCCTCATCCCGAAACGCTACCTGGAGATGGCGGGCATCGTTTCCGACGTGAAGTTCATCGGAAAGAACGACATCATCGAGATATGGAGCTGCGAGAAGAGCCAGGAGCCGTTCATGGATCCCGACGACTTCGCCCAGACGCTCGAGGAGGTGATGGGCATGGAGCCGCATGTGCCGTCGCTGAGCTCTACCAACGACATCAAGTAAGCCACAGCCCATGGAAGAGACGACCGCCTACCACGTGCCCGTGCTGCTCAGCGAGAGCATCGACGGCCTCTGCGTGAAGCCCGGCGGCATCTATGTGGACGTGACGTTCGGCGGCGGCGGACACAGTCGCGAGCTGCTCAGGCGACTGGGCACGGGAAAAGGCCATCTATACGGTTTTGACCAGGACCAGGACGCCGAAAAGAACCTGATGAGCCCCATGGGGGCAACCGACGGCGAGCGGGGCGAAAAGTCCGCATCCACCATCGCCGACGATGCGCGGTTCACCTTTGTAAGAAGCAATTTCAGGTATCTGAAGAACTGGATGCGCTATTATGGCGTTCCACAGATAGACGGTCTGCTGGCCGACCTTGGCGTTTCGAGTCATCACTTCGACGATGCCGAGCGCGGTTTCAGCTTCCGTTTCAATGCACCGCTCGACATGCGGATGAACAAACGCGCCGGACAGAATGCGGCCGACGTGCTGAACAAGGCCGACGAGGCCAGGCTGGCAGACATCTTCTACCTCTACGGCGAACTGAAACAAAGCCGGCGCATTGCCGCCGCCGTGGTGAAGGCACGACAGCAAAGCCCCATCGTCACCACGCAGGATTTCCTCAATGCGGTGGCCCCGCTGTTTCAGCGCGAACGCGAAAAGAAAGACATGGCCAAGCTGTTTCAGGCCCTGCGCATTGAGGTGAACCACGAGATGGAAGCCCTGCGTGAGATGCTGCTGGCAGCAACCGAGCTGATCCGTCCAGGCGGAAGGCTGGCGGTCATCACCTATCATTCGCTCGAAGACCGCATCGTGAAGAACGTGATGAGAACCGGCAATGTGGAGGGAAAGATGAAGCAGGACTTCTTCGGAAGAGTGCAGACGCCCTTCGAACTGGTGAACAATAAGGTGATTGTTCCGTCGGCCGAAGAGCAGGCAGCCAATCCGCGAAGCCGAAGTGCCAAACTGAGAATAGCAGAAAAGAAAGAGAGCAAGATATGAGTGAGGAGAAGACGAAACCCGTAGAGGCAGAACCTGTGGCCGACGTGGATGAAACCGCGGAGCAGCAGGACGAGGCCGTCGTGGTGGAGGAACAGCCCGAGGCCATCAAGGCCGCACCGAAGGCTGAGCCCGAACCAGAGCGGAAGGAGGAACCCTCGCTGCAGGAAGCCATGAAGGACCAGGCGCGCGAAGACGAGAAACCGCTCTCGACAAACTTCTCGTTGCGCAAGATTCTGGGTGGCGACTGGCTCACCGCCGAGCTGCTCAGACGGCAGATTGGCATCATCCTGCTCATAACGGGCTTTGTCATCGTCTACATCTCCAACCGATACAGTTGTCAGAAGGACATGCTGGAGATAGACCGGCTGAACAGCGAGCTGGTGGACGCCAAGTACAGGGCCCTCTCCACGACCAGTGAACTGACAGAGAAGTGCAGGGAGAGCAACGTGATGGAAATGCTGCGCAACAACAAGGACAGCGTGCTGAAGATAGCCAGTCAGCCGCCCTACATCATCAGCATTCCCGACAACTATCGTCCGCTGACAGGAAAGTAGAACAAACAGCGTCGCACGCGTATACGCGCGTCGCGCACGCGTATAATATATATAAGGTGTAAATACATGGGCAGTTTTTTTGAAAGAGACAAAATCGTTCCGCGCTACAAGATCATCGGATTGGCGATGGTCGTGTTGTGCCTGCTCATTGTGGGAAAGGCTTTCTACACGGCAACCGTGAAGCGAGAGTTCTGGATGGATGTGGCCGACAGGTTGAAGCGCGACAGCGTGGAGGTGAAGCCCGTGCGTGGCAACATCATGAGTTGCGACGGGCGTCTCATGGCCAGTTCCATACCCGAGTACAAGCTGTTCATGGACTTCAAGGCCATGCACGACAGCAAGACCGACACCTTGTGGACCGATTCCATGGTGATGGCCATCAGTGAGGGCCTGCACGATATCTTCCCTGAGCGTCCGGCACAGGTGTTCCGCGACAGCCTGATGAGCGGCTATGCACGCATGGCGCGCAACTATCCGGTGTGGCCGCGGCGTGTCACCTACGACGTATTCACCGAGGTGAAGCAGCTTCCCATCTTCAACCTGCGGCCTTTCAAGGGCGGCTTCCATGTGGAGGAGTTCAACTCGCGCCAGCATCCTTTCGGTTCGCTGGCCGGACGAACGGTTGGCGAGATGTATGGCGCCAAGGATTCGGCTAAGTGCGGACTCGAACAGTCGTTCGACAGCACGCTTCGGGGAAAGCCCGGCGTGGTGCAGCGCAAGAAAGTGCTCAACAAATACCTCAGCATCACCGAGCGCCCGCCAGTCGACGGTGCCGACATCATCACCACTATCGACGTGAACATGCAGGACCTGGCAGAGCGCGCCCTGGTGGACGAGCTGACGGAAATCAATGCCGATGTCGGCGTGGCCATCGTGATGGAAGTGAAGACAGGCGACGTGAAGGCCATCGTGAACATGTCGAAGTGTGCCGACGGACAGTACCGCGAGCGGCAGAATCATGCCGTGAGCGACCTGCTGGAGCCTGGTTCGGTGTTCAAGACCGCCTCGATGATGGTGGCACTCGACGACGGAGTTGTCGACACGTTCTACACGGTGAACTGCAATGGCGGCGTCAAGGACATGTACGGTTCCAAGATGCGCGACCACAACTGGCATCGTGGCGGCTATGGCGTGCTGAGCTTCGGGCAGATTCTAGAACGCAGCTCGAACATCGGTGTGAGCTCCATCATTGACAAGTACTACAAGGACAATCCCGAGAAGTTCGTCGACGGACTCTACCGCGTGGGCATCGCCAGCGACCTGGAGATACCGCTGATGGGCGCCGCACGTCCGCACATCCGTCGTCCAGAGCGCAAGGCCAACGGAAAGTTTGCCGACAGCTGGTATCCCACCACGCTGCCCTGGATGAGCATCGGCTACGAGACGCAGGTGCCACCCATTTCAACGCTGACCTTCTATAATGCCATTGCTAACGACGGAAAGATGGTGCGTCCGCGCTTCGTGAAGCAGATCGTGAAAGACGGACAGGTCATTCAGGAATTCCCCACCACCGTCATTAAAGAGCGGATATGCAAGGAAAAGACCCTTCGCGAGATACAGACCATCTTGTATCATGTGGTCAGTCAGGGACTGGGTAAGAAAGCCGGTTCGCGCTCCTTCAAGGTGGCAGGCAAGACGGGTACGGCACAGATTTCGCAAGGTGTAGGCGGCTACAAGACCGGCCAGATGCACTATCTGCTCTCGTTCTGCGGCTATTTCCCGGCCGACAAGCCCCGCTACAGCTGCATTGTCTGCATACAGAAGGCTGGGTCTGGCTCGGGTGGTGGCATGAGTGGAAAGGTGTTCCACAATATTTCCGAGGGCATCATGGCACAAGACGTGAAACTGAGCGTGAGCGACGCCCGCGACTCGCTCTCCATACTCGTGCCTGAAGTGAAGAATGGCAACCTCTTCTCGGCAGAATACGTGCTCTCGCAGCTTGGCGTGAAGGTCTCCGACTCATGGGCCAATCTGAAGAACACCAGTAAGAATATCTGGGGCATAGCCTCCACGACCACTAACGAGGTGACACTGGCTGAAAAGAGCGAACCCGACAAAAACCTCGTGCCCGACGTAAAGGGAATGGGCGCACGCGATGCCGTGTTCATGCTCGAGAGCCGCGGACTCAAGGTTCGCATAGAGGGCCGTGGCAAGGTGGTGGCGCAGAGTCTGGGACCAGGGCGCAAGGTAGGAAAGGGTGATGTCTGCTCCATCCGTCTGAACTAAGAGCAGTCGACAAAACGATTAAAGGACAAGCGTATGAAGCTGAATGAAATACTGAAGAACGTCAAACCCCTCCAGATAGTAGGCGATGCCGATGTGGAGGTGAAAGGCATACACATAGACAGTCGTCGCATCGAAGACGGCTTCCTCTTCGTGGCTATGAAGGGCACGCAGGTGGATGGCCACCGTTTCATCGGCAAGGCCATCGAACTGGGGGCAAAGTCCATCCTCTGCGAGGACCTGCCCGAGCCGCAAGAGGGCGTCACCTATGTGCAGGTGGAGTCTACAGAGGACGCCGTCGGCAAGGTAGCCACCCTGTTCTATGGCAATCCGTCTGCCAAGCTGAAGCTCGTAGGTGTTACGGGAACCAATGGCAAGACCACCATTGCCACCTTATTATATAATATGTTCCGCAAGCTGGGCTACAAGTGCGGCCTGCTCTCAACGGTGTGCAACTATATTGAGGGCGAGCCCGTTCCTGCCAGTCATACCACGCCCGACGCCATAGAACTGAACCGCCTGCTGGCCCGCATGGTGGAGAAAGGATGCCAATATGCGTTCATGGAGTGTTCCAGCCATGCCATCCACCAGAAGCGCATTGGCGGACTGAAGTTCGCTGGCGGCATCTTCACCAACCTGACACGCGACCACATGGACTACCATAAGACCGTGGAGAACTATCGCAACGCCAAGAAGGCTTTCTTCGATGGTCTGCCCAAACAGGCTTTTGCCATCACAAATGCCGACGACAAAAACGGCATGGTGATGGTGCAGAACACCAAGGCAACGGTGAAGACCTACTCCACACGCACCATGGCCGACTTCCGCGCGAAGCTGCTCGAATGTCATTTCGAGGGAATGTACCTTGAAGTGGATGGCCGCGAGGTGGGCGTGCAGTTCATTGGAAAGTTCAATGTGAGCAACCTGCTGGCCGTCTATGGTGCTGCCGTTATGCTGGGACAGAAACCCGAAGATGTTCTCCTTGTGCTGAGCACGCTGAAAAGTGTGAGCGGCCGACTGGAGCCCATCCATTCGCCAGAGGGCTATACCGCCATCGTCGACTATGCCCACACGCCCGATGCTCTTGAGAATGTGCTCAGTGCCATCCATGAAGTGCTCGACGGCAAGGGACAGGTCATCACCGTCTGCGGTGCCGGCGGCAACCGCGACAAGGGCAAGCGCCCGCTGATGGCGCAGGAAGCCGTCCGCCAGAGCGACCGCGTTATCATCACCAGTGACAACCCACGCTTCGAAGAGCCGCAGGAAATTATCAACGACATGCTTGCCGGTCTCGACAAGCAGCAGCTCAAGAAGGTCATCTCCATCGTAGACCGTCGCGAAGCCATTCGCACCGCCTGCATGATGGCGCAGAAAGGCGATGTCATCCTCATTGCAGGAAAAGGCCATGAAGACTATCAGGAAATAAAAGGCGTGAAACACCATTTCGACGACCACGAGGTGGTGCGCGAGGTGTTCTCAAGCAATGCCTGATGTAATAACTTAAAACAGATATCCCGAAATACCGAAGCGCTCATGTTATACTATCTCTTCCGATTCCTCGAGCAATACGACATACCAGGGGCTCACTTGTGGAGCTACATCTCCTTCCGTGCCCTGCTTACGCTGATTCTCTCACTTCTCATCTCGGCGTGGTTTGGCGAACATTTCATCAAGTACATGAAGCGGCGCAACATCTCAGAGACTGCGCGCGACGCCAGCATCGACCCCTTTGGTGAGAAGAAAAAGGGCGTGCCCACCATGGGCGGCATCATCATTATCGTGAGCATTTTGCTCCCCGTGCTGCTGCTGGGCCGCATGCGCAACATCTATCTCATACTGATGATCACCACCACTGTGTGGCTGGGCTTCCTCGGATTCCTCGATGACTACATCAAGATATTCCGCCGCAACAAGGACGGACTGAAGGGCAAGTACAAGATAGTGGGGCAGGTGAGCATCGGTCTCATCGTGGGTCTGACGCTCTGGCTCAGTCCCGATGCGAAGATCAACGAGAACCTCACCACGGTGAAACAAGACAATCAGGAGACGGTCATCCACAAGTCGGAAGCGGTGAAGTCGCTCAAGACCACCATCCCGTTTGTGAAGAACCATGACCTCGACTACAGTAAGGTGATGTCATTCTGCGGTGAGGGAGCCCGTGCTGCAGGATGGGTGCTCTTCGTGGTGATGACCATCTTCGTGGTGACAGCCGTGTCCAACGGTGCCAATCTCAACGACGGCATGGACGGCATGTGCGCCGGCAACTCCGCTGTTATAGGTGTGGCACTCGGCATTCTCTCCTATGTGAGCAGTCACATTGAGTATGCCGCCTACTTCAACATCATGTTCATCCCCGGTTCACAGGAGCTTGTCATCTTCCTTTGCGCCTTTGTGGGTGCCATGATAGGCTTCCTGTGGTATAATGCTTTCCCGGCTCAGGTGTTCATGGGCGACACCGGCTCGCTCACCATCGGCGGCATTATCGGCGTGGTGGCCGTCATTATCCACAAGGAACTCCTGCTGCCCATCCTCTGCGGCATCTTCTTCGTGGAGAGCCTCAGCGTCATCATCCAGACACAGGTGTTCAAGTATTACAAGCGAAAAGGGCAGCGTGTGCGCTTCTTCCGTGCCACGCCCATCCACGATAACTTCCGCAAACTTGACTCGCAGCTCGACTCCACCAGTCGCTACGTGCTCAAGGGATGGCCGGAACGTCAGTTCCATGAGTCGAAGATCACTTTCCGTTTCTGGATTGTAAGCATCATTCTGGCTGCGCTGACCATCATCACGCTGAAGATAAGATAAGAAGAACCCATTAGACAAGAAGAAAGGAAAACAGAGAAGATGAAGAAAATAGTTGTCTTAGGAGCTGCCGAAAGCGGGGTCGGAGCTGCTGTTCTGGCGAAGAAAGAAGGCTATCAGGTGTTTGTTTCAGACATGGGAGCCATCAAGGACCACTACAAGAAAATGCTCGACGACCACCAGATAGAGTGGGAGGAAGGGCACCACACCGAGGAGCGCATTCTCGATGCCGACGAGGTTGTCAAGAGTCCTGGCATCCCCGATGAGGCCCCCATGATCCAGAAAATCATCCACAAGGGCATCCACATCATCAGCGAGATTGAGTTCGCCGGACGATACACCACGTCGAAGATGATCTGCATCACTGGCTCCAACGGCAAGACAACCACCACTTCGCTGATCTACCACATCTTCAAGGAGGCTGGCTACGATGCCGGACTGGCCGGAAACATCGGACGGTCGCTGGCACTTCAGGTGGCAGAAGAACCTCATGAATACTACATCATTGAGCTGTCTTCGTTCCAGCTCGACAACATGTACGACTTCCGCGCCAACGTGGCTGTCCTGCTCAATATCACACCCGACCATCTGGACCGCTACCAGAACAACATGCAGAACTACGTGGATTCCAAGATGCGTATCATTCGGAACATGACGCCCGACGACGCCTTCATCTACTGGAACGACGACCCCATCATCAGCCGAGAGCTGAAAAGATACGACATCAAGGCCGTGCGGCTGCCTTTCTCTGAACTGAAGGAGCATGGCAGCATAGGCTACATTGAGGAGGGAATATACACCATCGAGAAGCCTACGCCTTTCAATATGGAGCAGGAGGCACTGTCGCTCTCGGGCAAGCACAACATCTACAACTCACTGGCTGCCGGTATTGCATCGAATGTGGCCGGCATCAAGAATGAGGTCATCCGCAGGAGTCTCGGCAACTTCCCCGGTGTGGAGCACCGTCTCGAAAAGGTATGTACCGTGGGCGGCGTGCTCTATGTGAACGACTCCAAGGCCACTAATGTCGACGCCTGCTGGTATGCTCTGGATAGCATGAAGACCAAGACCATCCTCATCATTGGTGGCAAAGACAAGGGAAACGACTATGACCCCATCAAGCCACTCGTCAAGGAGAAGTGCGCCGCACTGGTCTATCTGGGCGCCGACAATCAGAAGTTGCACGACAACTTCGACCAGCTGGGTATCCCCGTCCGCGACACCCACTCCATGAAAGAGTGCGTGGCGGCTTGCTCTGAACTGGCAGAACCCGGCATGACCGTGCTCCTTTCGCCCTGCTGTGCATCGTTCGACCTCTTCAAGAACATGGAGGACCGCGGCGAGCAGTTCAAGACGCTCGTGCGCAGTATGTAGACATTCCGCTCTCAGGGCTTCATTAAGAATAAAAGAAAACAGGAGGAAAAGAAATGTTTGAGAGTCTGAGCAAGATTAAATTCAAGGGAGACGGCATCATCTGGATGGTGTTCTTCTTCCTCTGCATCATCAGCGTGCTCGAGGTATATAGTGCTTCGAGTGCCCTCACCTACAAGGGCGGCAACTACTGGGCCCCTGTGGTTTACCACACCATCCTGCTGCTGGTGGGCGTGGGCTTCATGGTGCTCACCATGAACATCAAGTGTAAGTATTTCAAGCTGGTGACGCCTTTTGCGCTGCTTTTCTCCATCCTGATGCTCATAGCCGTGCTTATTGTGGGCCAGAGCACCAACGGCGCGCAGCGCTGGATAGGCTTCTTCGGCATCCAGTTCCAGCCGTCAGAGCTGGCCAAGGGTGCCGTCATCCTGGCCGAGGCACAGATTCTGAGTGCCATGCAGACGGTCGACGGCGCCTCGCGATCGGCCTTCAAGTATGTGCTCTACGTGGCGGTTCCAGTGCTGGTGCTCATCGGCATGGAGAACCTTTCCACGGCGGCTCTGCTCTTCCTCACGGTGTTCATCATGATGTTCATCGGCCGTGTGTCGAAGGTGCAGCTGGGAAAGACGCTGGGCGTGCTGGCCATGGGAGGTGTGTTTATCTTCGCCATGGTGTGGCTTGTGGGCGACACTTCCGATGCCGAACCAGTGCCCGACGAGAAGATGGCCATGACCGAAACCGTGGCCGAAGAGGCCAGTCCCGGTGTTCTCGGCAAGGTCTACAACAAGTTCTTTCACCGTGCCAGCACCTGGAAGGCACGCATCGTGAAGTTCCTCGACAACGATGAGGTGCGCCCCGAGGACATCGACCTCGACAAGGATGCGCAGGTTGCCCACGCCAACATTGCCATCGCCTCGTCGAATGTGGTGGGCAAAGGTCCCGGCAACTCGGTGGAACGCGACTTCCTGTCGCAGGCCTTCTCCGACTTCATCTACGCCATCATCATCGAGGAGATGGGCATCTGGGGCGCCGCAGGCGTCTGTCTGCTCTACATCATATTACTCTTCCGCACGGCCACCATCGCCAACCGCTGTGCCAATGCCTTCCCGGCATTGCTCATCATGGGCATCGCCCTCCTGCTCGTCACGCAGGCCATGTTCAACATGTGTGTGGCCGTGGGTCTGGCGCCAGTCACCGGTCAGCCGCTGCCACTTATCAGCAAGGGCGGAACGAGCACCATTGTCAACTGCGTCTACATGGGCGTCATCCTCAGCGTGAGCTACACGGCCAAGCGCAAGGATGAGGTCACCGAGAGCAAGAAACCGCGCCCCTTGCGCGCTTCAGCATAGCAAAGAAAGGAAACAAGAGATATGGAAAACGAACTGAGAGTCATCATCAGCGGCGGCGGAACCGGCGGGCACATCTTCCCGGCCGTGTCCATTGCCAATGCCATACGCGCCAGTCATCCCGAGGCAAAGATCCTGTTTGTGGGAGCCGAGGGACGCATGGAGATGCAGCGCGTGCCGCAGGCAGGCTACGACATCAAGGGTCTGCCCATTCAGGGTTTCGACCGCAAGAACCCGCTGAAGAACATCAAGGTGCTCTTCAAGATATGGAAAAGCCAGCGCATGGCCAAGCAGATCATACGCGAATTCCAGCCGCAGGTGGCAGTAGGCGTGGGAGGCTATGCCAGTGGCCCCACTCTCAACAAGGCGGCTTCCATGGGCATCCCCTGCCTTATTCAGGAACAGAACTCCTACGCCGGCGTCACCAACAAGCTGCTGGCCAAGAAAGCTGCCAAGATATGTGTGGCCTATGAGGGCATGGAACGCTTCTTCCCCAGCGACAAGATCATCATGACCGGCAACCCCGTGCGCCAGCAGCTGCTCGAATGCAAGCTCACCAAGGACGAGGCTGTCAGGACCTTCGGTCTCGAACCAGGCAAGAAGACCATCCTCATCGTGGGCGGAAGTCTGGGTGCACGGACCGTCAACGAGAGCGTGCTCCAGCATCTGGCCGACATCCGCCAGAGTGGCGTGCAGGTCATCTGGCAGACGGGCAAGTACTATTACGGTGAGATGCTCAAGCAGCTCAACAACCACGAGGACATGCCCATGCTGAAAACCACCGACTTCATTGCCGACATGGGTGCCGCTTACAAGGCCGCCGACCTCGTCATCAGCCGTGCCGGAGCCAGCAGCATCTCCGAGTTCTGCCTCCTGGGCACACCGGTCATCCTGGTTCCTTCGCCCAATGTAGCCGAGGACCATCAGACCAAGAACGCCATGGCCTTGGTGAACAAGGACGCGGCTCTCTACGTGAAGGACGCCGAGGCCCGCGACAAGCTCATCCCCCTGGCTCTCGAAACCGTCAACAACCCCGCTCGACTGGCCTCGCTCAGCGAGAACATCCTCAAGCTGGCACTGCCCAACTCCGCCGACATCATTGCCAAGGAAGTCGTGAAGCTCGCCCGCCAATGAGCTGTGCATAAGCAGTGGCAACGCCGCTGCCCCACATAAATAAAAGGAATAACAAATGGAACTGAAAGATATCAAAGCCGTCTATTTCGTCGGTGCCGGAGGCATCGGCATGAGTGCCCTCGTGCGCTATTTCCTCAAGAAGGGAATGGTGGTGGCGGGCTACGACAAGACGCCCACCCCGCTCACCCGTCAGCTCGAGGACGAGGGAGCACTCATCCACTACGAGGAGAACGTTGATGCCATTCCGCGCTCGTGCCGCAACAGTGCCCAGACGCTCGTTGTCTACACGCCCGCCGTGCCCGCCGACCACAAGGAACTGGTCTTCTTCCGCGAGAACGGATTCGAGATTCAGAAGCGTGCACAGGTGCTTGGCACCCTCACCCGCACCCATCGCGGACTCTGCGTGGCCGGAACCCATGGCAAGACCACGACAAGCACCATGTGTGCACACATCATGCACCAGTCGTCGATGGACTGCAACGCCTTCCTCGGAGGAATATCCAAGAACTACGGCACCAACTACATCCTGTCCGACAGAAGCGACTTCGTGGTCATCGAGGCCGACGAGTTCGACCGCTCCTTCCACTGGCTGCGCCCGTGGATGAGCGTCATCACCAGCACCGATCCGGACCACCTCGACATCTATGGCACCAAAGAGGCCTATCTGGAGAGCTTCCGCCACTACACCACACTCATACAGCCGGGCGGCGCGCTCATCATTCATTGTGGACTGGAGATGCAGCCCGACGTACAGGAAGGCGTCCGCATCTATGATTACAGTCTCAATGAAGGCGACTTCCATGCCGAAAACATCCGCATCGACAATGGCGAGATCGTGTTCGACTTCGTGTCGCCCGTCGAGAACGTCACCGGCGTGCAGCTGGGCCAGCCCGTGCCCATCAACATCGACAACGGCATCGCCGCCATGGCCATGGCTCAGCTCAACGGCTGCTCGGCCGAGGAACTTCGCTACGGCATGCGCACCTATCACGGCGTGGACCGTCGCTTCGACTTCAAGCTCAGAAACGACCGCATCGTCTTCCTCTCCGACTATGCCCACCACCCGAAGGAAATCTACCAGAGCGCCCGAAGCATGCGCGAGCTCTACCGCAACCGCCGCATCACGGCCATCTTCCAGCCGCACCTGTACACCCGGACTCGCGACTTCTACCGCGATTTCGCCGACAGCCTCAGCCTGCTCGACCAGGTGGTCCTCACCGAGATATACCCCGCTCGCGAGCAGCCCATCGAAGGCGTCACCTCGAAGCTCATCTACGACAACCTCAAGCCGGGCGTCGACAAGATGATCATCAGGAAGGACGACGTGCTCGATTTCGTGCGCAACAACGACTTCGACGTGCTCATCGTCCTCGGTGCCGGCGACCTCGACGCACAGGTGCCCGAGATGGAGAGCATACTGAAACAGAAATACCATTGCTGACCCACCGATATGAAGTTACACATCAACTGGAAAAGAGCCCTCATCATTGTCCTCGATATACTGCTTGCGGTGTATCTGGGCTTTTCCATGACCTCGTTCAACAAGCCGGACGAGTCGTCGAAGATGTGTACAAAGGTGAACATCAGCATTGCCGACGAGAACACTTACGGCTTCCTCAGTGCACAGGAAATCAAGAACATACTGGAGGCCAAGCACCTCTATCCGCTTGAGAAGCCCATGAGCGCTCTCAATCCAAGAGACGTGGAGGAACTGCTCCGCCAGAGTCCCTTCGTGAGCACGGCGCAGTGCTACAAGACACAGGACGGCCACGTCAACATCCTTGTCACCCAGCGACTGCCCATCGTGCGCATCAAGAGCATCCACGGCGACGACTACTACGTGGACGACCAGGGCGGCGTCATGGCAAGCATGAACTACACCAGCGACCTCATCATCGCCACAGGATACATCAGCGAGAGCTTCGCACGCACATCGCTGGCATGTCTGGCTGAGTATATCATGGAGAATGAGTTCTGGAAAAACCAGGTCGTGCAGATCAACGTCATGCCCGACGCAGGCATCGAGCTCGTGCCGAGGGTGGGCGACCATGTGGTCTTCCTGGGCTATCTGCCCACGGCAAAGGACAAGGTCACACGGAAGAAGCTCATCGACGACTATCTCTCGAAGAAGCTCGAGCGACTGGAGAAGTTCTATCGCTTCGGACTCAGTCAGGCCGGATGGAACAAGTACCACTACATCAGCCTGGAGTTCGACAACCAGATTATCTGCAAGAAGAACGTACGCGAGTTCCCCGTGCCCGAGCCTCCCAAGCCCGTGCAGAAAGACTCCACCCAGGTGCAGCCCCCACAACAACCCGACGACGAGACCACGCCTCCCCCGCCCTCGCCGTCCACACCAGAACCGCCAGCCCCCCAATAACCCGGCAGGCCCCAATACCCCGGCAGGCGTCCCCCTCCTTGTGAGGGCTCGGCGGAGGTCCCCCAATACCCCGTCAGGCGCCCCCCCTCCTTGTGAGGGCTCGGCGGAGGTCCCCCAATACCCCGTCAGGCGCCCCCCTCCTTGTGAGGGCTCGGCGGAGTTCCCCCAATACCCCGGCAGGCGCCCCCCTCCTTGGGAGGGGTCGGGGGAGGTATAAGAATATAACAATAATAATTATAGCCTATGGCAGCAAAGGAATTCATCGTAGCAATTGAACTCGGTTCATCCAAGATGACCGGTATCGCGGGTAAGAAGAACCTCGACGGCAGCATATCCGTGCTCGCCGTGGTCAAGGAAGACTCATCGTCGTTCATCCGCAAAGGAGTGATCTACAACATTGACAAAACGGCTCAATGCATCTCTAACATCGTGAAGAAACTGACCACTCAGCTCAAGACAAGCATCTCGCATGTCTATGTCGGCGTCGGTGGACAGTCCATTCGCAGCATCAAGAACGTCATCGTGAAGACCTTGCCTGCCGACACCATCGTCACCCAGGAGATGGTGAACGAACTGATGGACGCCAACCGCAACATGTCCTATCAGGACCAGGAGATTCTCGATGCCGCCACACAGGAGTACAAGGTGGACAACCAGTATCAGCTGGACCCCGTGGGCATCCAGTGCACGAGGCTTGAGGGCAACTTCCTCAACATCCTCTGGCGCAAGATGTTCTATCGCAACCTCAACAAGTGCTTCGACCTGGCAGGCGTGTCTATCGCCGAGATGTATCTCGCCCCGCTTGCACTCGCCGACAGTGTGCTCACCGATGCCGAGAAGCGCTCGGGATGCGCACTCGTGGACCTCGGCGCCGACACCACCACCGTCAGCGTCTACTACAAGAACATTCTGCGCCACCTCGCCGTCATACCTCTGGGCAGCAACAACATCACCAAGGACATCGCATCCCTCCAGATGGAGGAGAGCAACGCCGAGCAGATGAAGCTGCGCTACGGCAGCGCGTGGACCGACAACGGAGAGATTGACAACGCCCTGCAGCTCAACATCGACCAGGACCGCTCCGTAGAGAGCCGCAAGTTCGTGGAGATTGTCGAGGGACGCGTCGAGGAGATCATCGAGAACGTGTGGTATCAGGTGCCCTCCGACTATGCCGACCGTCTGCTGGGAGGTCTCATCCTCACCGGTGGCGGCTCCAACATGAAGAACATCGAGACGGCATTCCGCAACCACACACACATCGACAAGATCCGCATTGCGAAGTTCGTTCAGCAGACCATCTCGGCCAAGGACCCGCTCATCACCGCCCGCAACGGCATGATGAACACCGTGCTTGCGCTTCTGGCCAAGGGTGATATGAACTGCGCAGGAGCCGAGGTCGATGGCAATGGCGACCTCTTTGGCGAGAACAAACAGCCGGCTCCTAACGACCTGCACCGAGAGCCTCGCAAGCCCAACGAGCTGAGTCCGGGAGTCGTGCAGACCGAAGCCGAGAAGCAGAAGGCCGAAGAAGAGCGACGCCGTCAGGAAGAGGCCGAAGAGGCTGCCCGTCAGGCTGAGATACAGGCCGAGGCAGAGCGACTCCGTCAGGAAGAGGAGGAGCGCCGCCGCAAAGAGAACAGCGGACTGAAGAAGACAGGAAAGAAGATCAAGAACTTCCTCAAGAGCCTCATCTCCGAGCCCGAGGACGAATAGCCCAAAGAGCCGGGCCTCCCGCCCCCTCCAGTAGGGCTTCCCGCTCCTTTCTGTCGGGCCTCCCGCCCCTTTCTGTCGGGCCTCCCGTCCCTTTCTGTCGTGTAAACCGCGCCAGTGGCGCGGTCCTTCCCCTCCCCTCAAGCCCCGTCGCTGCGGTCCTCCGCAGCCCCATCACCCCCCCAATAACCCATTAACCCCATCAACCCCCATAATATGAACGAAAAGAAATACGATATCCTCGACTTTGGCGAGCCAGAGAAAGAGAACAGCATCATCAAAGTAATCGGCGTCGGCGGTGGCGGCGGCAATGCCGTCAACCACATGTACCGCGAGGGCATCCACGATGTCACCTTCGTACTCTGCAACACCGACAACCAGGCACTCAACGACTCGCCCGTGCCGGTACACCTCCAGCTCGGCAAGGAGGGACTCGGAGCAGGCAACAAGCCTGAGCGCGCACGCCAGGCTGCTGAGGAAAGCATCGACGACATACGCAATATGCTCAACGACGGCACGAAGATGGCGTTCATCACCGCCGGCATGGGCGGTGGCACCGGAACAGGAGCCGCACCCGTCATTGCCCGCATCTCCAAGGAACTCGACATCCTCACCGTCGGCATCGTCACCATACCTTTCCGCTTCGAAGGCCCCAGAAAGATTGACCAGGCCCTCGACGGCGTAGAGGAAATGGCGAAGCACGTGGACGCCCTCCTCGTCATCAACAACGAGCGGTTGCGCGAAATCTACCCCGAGCTCACCGTGCTCGACGCCTTCGCAAAGGCCGACGACACACTCTCCGTGGCTGCCAAGTCCATCGCTGAGATCATCACCGTGCACGGACTCATCAACCTCGACTTCAACGACGTGCGCACAGTGCTTAAGGACGGCGGCGTCGCCATCATGTCGACAGGCTACGGCGAAGGCGAGGGACGCGTAAAGAAGGCCATCGACGATGCCCTCAACTCACCGCTCCTCAACGACAACGACGTGTTCAACTCGAAGAAGATTCTTCTCTCCATTTCTTTCTGTTCCGACAAGCAGAGCAGCACCGGACTCATGATGGAAGAGATGAACGACGTCAACGACTTCATGGCCAAGTTCGGCCAGAACTTCGAGATCAAGTGGGGACTCGCCACCGATCCGGAGCTCGGAAACAAGGTCAAGGTCACCATCCTCGCAACAGGTTTCGGCATCGAGGACGTCGACGGCATGAGCGGACACTTCGTCAAGCGCACCCAGGAAGAGGCCGACCGCATTGCCGCCGAGGAGGAGAAAGCCGCCGAGCGTCAGGACCGCCGCAACCGCTACTACGGCAAGGACGGCTCCACCGCCCAGTACAAGCGCCGCCCGCACATCTTCATCTTCCGACAGGAAGACCTCGACAACGACGACGTCATCAGCGACGTGGAGCAGACGCCTACATACAAACGCACCCGCCAGGTGCTCGACGAGATACGCAACAAGGCCGCCGGAACCCCCAAGGCCACCGACGCCGACAAGAAGGAAACCATCCAGGGAACCATCAAGTTCGCTTAGCCAAGCTTTCCCCCCGCTTCCCTGCATTCCCCTCTCGTCCCCCTCTCGTCCTCCTCTCGTCCTCCTCTCGTCCTCCTCTCGTCCTCCTCTCGTCCTCCCGCCCTTTCCCGCGCCCCCGTCGCGCCTCTGAACTCCCTCCCTTGGGGAGGGTTGGGGTGGGTTTTAGGGTTGGGGTGGGTTCCTCCCTCCCTTGGGGAGGGCCGGGCTGGGTTTTCACCGTGATTTTTTTCATACATTTATATATAACTCATACAAACTAAAAACCATAGTACCGATGCCCCTACCTCGTGAGAGCCAGGGGCATTTTTTGTGCTCTGTGCCGTGTAGTTGTTCCAATGCTTTTGTTTCACTCGGCGGGCGGTCAAAGAGAAAAACCTGTCCTTCCCCTGTAAACAACGCTAATCCGCACATGCTATATGGCTATCTCTTTATCACGAATTTCAGAATTAGAGAATTCTCCGCTCGTTCGGATTTGCAATCCGACCACTATGAGTATGAGCATTTGTAATGCGGAAAACGAAAGCGGATTACAAATCCTTATACTGAATACTGCCGGATTTCAAATCCGGCAGAGCGAGTTACAAATCCGGCAGAGCGAGTAAGAAGCCCCCCAAGCCCCCGAGGGGGATGATTGTATTCTGGGCGTGCCCGCATTCCTCTCACCTCTTACTTCTCACCACTCACCTCTAAAACTGAAGCAAGCGAGCTTGCGAAACTTGAATTAGCTTATATGATAAACTGAACACAGAGACTCAGAGGCACAGAGTTTTTCCTCTTGGCACATGACCTCTGCGTCTTTGTGTCTCTGTGTTCTATTTATCCGCTCGGTCGGATTTGCAATCCGACCACTATGAGTATGAGCATTTGTAAT
>JAFWQE010000139.1 GCA_017509155.1 Prevotella sp. | reverse complement strand
GGTTTTTCACGATGCGAAGGAGTTGCCCCCTACGGACCTTGCCATCTTGGTGGTTGCGGCGAAGTTCTGTCCGCAGTATGTTGACTATCTGGCTAGCGAAAAGGAAGTCCGTGCGTTCATCATCATCTCGGCCGGCTTTGGCGAGGAAACCCACGAGGGTGCTGTGCTGGAGCAGCAGATTTTGGACACGTGCGAGCGTTATGGTTGTGCGCTGATTGGTCCCAACTGCATTGGCCTGCTCAACCGTTGGCACCACTCGGTGTTTACGAAACCCATCCCCTCGCTGAACCCGAAGGGCGTCGACTTCATCAGCGGTTCGGGTGCAACGGCGGTGTTCATTCTTGAGAGTGCCGTGACGAAGGGACTGCCTTTCAACTCGGTATGGTCGATTGGCAATGGTAAACAGATAGGAATAGAAACCGTACTTGAGTATATGGACCAGCACTTCGACCCTGAGCACGACTCGCTGGTGAAGTTGCTCTACATCGAAAACATTGCCGACCCCGACAAACTGCTCTATCACGCCACTTCGCTCATCCGCAAGGGCTGTCGTATTGCTGCCATCAAGGCGGGCTCGTCGTCGGCAGGCAGTCGTGCCGCCAGCAGCCACACTGGAGCCATCGCCTCGAGCGACTCAGCCGTTGAGGCCTTGTTCCGCAAGGCTGGCATCGTGCGCTGTTTCTCGCGCGAGGAGCTTACCACCGTGGGTTGCATCTTCACGCTGCCACGGTTCTCGGGCAAGAACGTTGCCATCGTGACTCATGCCGGCGGTCCTGGCGTGATGTTGACCGATGCCCTTTCAAAGGGAGGCATGAAGGTTCCGGCATTGGAAGGCCCTGTTGCCGAAGAGTTGAAGGCACAGCTCTTTCCTGGCTCGAGCGTTGCAAATCCCATCGATATATTGGCCACTGGTACCCCCGAGCATCTTGGGTTGGCCATTGACTATTGCGAGCATAAGTTCACCGATATCGATGCTATCATGGTCATTTTCGGCACGCCGGGACTGGTTCAGCTCTACGAGGCCTACGATGTGCTGCACAAGAAGATTCTGGAGTGCAAGAAACCCATCTTCCCCATCCTGCCCAGCGTGAACACAGCCGGGCCGGAGGTGCAGGAGTTCCTCTCGCGCGGGCACGTGAACTTCTCGGATGAGGTGACACTGGCCACGGCGCTGACACAAATCATGCGCACACCTGAACCTGCCAATCAGCAGATTGAAATCAATGGTGTCGACGTGCCTCGCATCCGCCGTATCATCGACGGAATCAGCGAGAACGGCTACATCAGTCCCGACCTTGTACACCAGTTGTTGCAGAGTGCCGGCATACCTACCGTTCCCGAGTTTGTCAGTGCCGACAAGGCCGAGGCTATCGCCTTTGCCGAGAAGTGCGGTTATCCCGTTGTCGCAAAGGTCGTGGGCCCCGTCCACAAAAGCGACGTCGGCGGCGTGACGCTGAACATCCGCTCGAAGGAGGTGCTCGCAGCTGAGTTCGACCGCATGATGCAGATTCCTGAAGCTACGGCTGTGATGGTGCAAAAGATGATCAAAGGCACCGAGCTTTTCATCGGTGCGAAGTACGAGCCCCGTTTCGGACATGTGGTGCTCTGTGGTCTGGGCGGTATCTTCGTCGAGGTGCTGAAGGACGTCTCGAGTGGCCTGGCTCCGCTGTCCTATGCCGAGGCCGACAGCATGATTCGTTCGCTGCGTGGCTACAAGATTCTGAAGGGTACGCGTGGCCAGCAAGGCATCAACCGCCAGCGCTATGCTGAAATCATCGTTCGCCTTTCGACGCTTCTGCGCTTTGCCACGGAAATCAAGGAAATGGACATCAATCCCCTGCTTGCCGACGAAGACAGCGTAACGGCTGTCGATGCACGCATCCTTGTGGAGAAGTGATTTTTTTACATAGTTAGCAGTTAGCTGTTTCCGGTTTACGGATGATGGGCCGTCGTCAGCCACGAATGTCGTATGTGGCAACGGCCCATCATCCGTAAACTGTAAATAGGCATCTAAAAAACTTATTTGTTCCTACAATAAAACGCGGGGGCGTGCGTTATAATAAGGTAAATGCAACGGCGTCTGACGATACTGACAACGTTCCTGCTGCTGGTCCTGACAGGGCTGGTGGTAGGCTGTTCTACGCAGAAGAATACTGCGAAGAGCCGTTGGTGGCATTCGTTCAACGCCCGCTACAATACTTACTACAACGGAACCTTGGCCTATATTGATGCCTCGCTGGAGAAGGAGAATGGCAACAAGGACAACTTCACGGAGGTGATACCCCTCTACACCGTCTCGAACAAAGCCTCGAAGGAAATAGGAAAGGGCAACTACGAGAAGGCCATTGAGAAGTGCCAGAAGGCCATCAAGCTGCACAGCATCAAGAAGAAACCCGAGTGGACCAAGAAACGCCGCAAGACCGAGCGAGACTTGGAGTGGCTGGGGCGCAAGGAGTACAATCCCTTCCTTTGGAAGGCTTGGATGCTCATGGGACGCTCGCAGTTCTACAAGGGCGCCTTCGACGAGGCTGCCTCCACCTTCAACTACATGAGCCGCCTCTACCAGACGCAGCCCGCCATTTACGGCCGTGCACGTGCCTGGCTGGCAAAGAGCTACATCGAACAGGGATGGATCTACGATGCCGAGGACGTGATTCGCAACATGCGCCGCGACAGCATCCACTGGCGGGCACAGAAGGAGTGGGACTATACCATGGCCGACTACTACGTTCATACGGGCGAATACGCTGAGGCTGTGCCCTACCTGCGAAAGGTCATCAAACACGAGATGCGCAAGCGGCAAAAAGCTCGCGAATACTATCTGCTAGGACAGCTCGAGTCAGAGCTCGGTCATAAGCAGGAGGCCTACAAAGCCTATAAGAAGGTCGTCGCACAGAATCCGCCCTACGAGATAGAATTCAACGCGCGTATCGCCATGACGGAAGTGATGGCTGCTTCGCAGGGCCGACAGATGATCAGCCGTCTGAAGCGTATGGCTGCCTCGGACAAGAACAAGGACTATCTGGACCAGGTCTACTACGCACTTGGAAACATCTACCTGGCTCAGCGCGATACAGCTCACGCCATCGGTGCCTATGAGAAAGGCAACGAAAAAGCTACCCGTTCAGGCATCGAAAAGGGCGTTCTGCTGCTGAAACTCGGTGACTTGTACTGGCAAAAGGAGAAGTTTGCCGACGCACAGCGCTGCTATGGCGAGGCCATCGGCTTGCTCGATAAGGAGCGCAAGGACTATGCCGAGCTGTCGCGTCGGTCGAAGATGCTCGACGAACTGGTTCCACACACCGAAGCCGTGCACCTGCAGGACTCGCTGCAGGAGCTGGCAAAGATGAGCGAGAAGGATCGCAATGCAGCCATTGATCGCGTCATCGAAGCGCTGAAGAAGAAGGAAAAGGAGGAACAGCGCAAGCAGGCCGAAGCCAATGCCCAGCAGACCTTGCAGCGTAATGGTGCCGTGGGTAATCGAAATAATACTCCCGTGAACACGGCTCAGCAGAACTCACAGCAGCAAGGCAAGTGGTACTTCTACAATCCGCTGGCCGTGCAGCAAGGTAAGCAGGCTTTCGAAAAGCAATGGGGCAAGCGTGAGAATGTCGATAACTGGCAACGTGCCAACCAAACCGTCGTAGCAGGAATGGGCGGAACCGGCGAAGAACTTTCGCAGGAGGCTTTGGACTCCATTGCCAAGCAGGAGGCCCTTCAGGACTCGCTCGAACAGGTCAACGACAGCGCACAAAACGACCCGCACAAGCGTGAATACTATCTGGAACAGATACCATTTACCGAAGAGCAGGTGGCCGCAAGCAACCTGATCATTCAGGATGGACTCTACAATTCGGGCGTCATCTTCAAGGATAAACTCGACAATCTGCCGCTCAGCGAAAAGCAGTTCACGCGGCTCATGGCTGACTTCCCGGAGTTTGAGCAGATGGCCGATGTCTACTACCATATGTTCCTACTCCATTCGCGTCGCGACGAACACAATTTGGCTGCCAACTATGTGGCGCGCCTGCAAAGCGAGTATCCGGAAAGTCCGTGGACGACACTGCTCACGGATCCATATTTCAAGGAGAACGCCCAGTTCGGAGAACACGTGGAGGATTCGCTGTATGGCGCCACTTACGAGGCTTTCAAGGCCGATCGCTATGCTGAGGTGCGCAGCAACTCGCGACTGTCTGAGGAGCGATTCCCCATGGGACAGAACCGCGATAAGTTTGTGTTCATCAATGGTCTGTCGAAACTCAACGACGGCGATGGCGATGGCTGTCTTGCCGATATGGAGATGCTTGTGAAGGACTTCCCGCAGAGCAAGTTGGCTGAGATGGCAGGTATGATTGTCAACGGCGTGAAGCAAGGACGTCGCCTACATGGCGGAAAGTTCGACCTGGGCGATGTTTGGAGCCGGCGCTCCGTAGTGCTGAGCGACAGCGACTCCATTGCTGCCCGCGAACTGTCGCCCGAGCGTAACGAGAAGTTCCTCTATGTCATTGCATATCATCCAGATTCCATCGACGAGAACAAGCTTCTCTTCGAGATGGCGCGATACAACTTCACGAACTTCATGGTGCGCAATTTCGACATAGAGATAGTCGATACCGATGGTCCTACACACATGCGCGTCAGCGGTTTCCTGAGCTACGACGAAGCACTGCAGTACGCCCGCTCGCTTCATCAGCAGGAACACATCATGGAACTGCTAGGGCTGAACAGGAACAATCCTGCTGACTCCGTGGCCAGTGCACGAGTCATCATCATCAGCGAACCCAACCTCGAACTGCTCGGACGGCAGTTCAGCTACGACGACTATGCCGAATTCTACGAGAAGAACTTCGTTCCATTGGAAATAGACAAGCGCCCGTTGCTGAGCGAACCTGCTGAGATTGGCTACGAGCGTGAACCGGAACTCAACGTGCCTTCCAACGAGGAAGAACCGTCTTCGGAAGATGAAGAAGGTTATCGTCCCGATGAACCCGAGAATACGAACGTCGTTGACGAGGGAACGTTTGTGGAACCCGATAACACCCAGCCAGAGAATACGAACGTGGTTGATGAGGGAACGTTTGTGGAGCCCGATAATGCTCAGCCCGAAAATACGAACGTCGTTGACGAAGGAACGTTAGTTGAGCCCGAGAACGCTCAGCCCGAGAATACGAACGTCGTTGATGTGGGAACGTTTGTGGAGCCCGATAATGCTCAGCCCGAGAATACGAATGTCGTTGATGAGGGAACATTTGTGGAGCCCGAGAACGCTCAGCCCGAGAATACGAACGTGGTTGATGAAGGAACCTTCGTGGTTGACGAAGGCAATGGCGGCACCGAAACGACCGAAGACGATGGAACGAATATTGTTGTTGACGATGATGCCGAAAACAACAATGCTGGCAATGACGACGATGTGTTCAT
>JAFWQE010000138.1 GCA_017509155.1 Prevotella sp. | reverse complement strand
GTGGTGCCACTATTCAATTCTATTGTCAATTCAGCGTCTTTTGCCAGAGTTGTGCCTGTTCCAGTTGTGGTGAAAGATGAGAAGGCGTTTGTCCAATCGGCAGCTACAGCAGTTGTCCCCGTCTTGTCAAGTGTCCAAACGGTGCTAGTGAAGTCACCCTTCGTAGCCGAGAATGTGATATCCTTGCCTGCCCACGGGTAGGCTGCGGTGTTATTTTCCGTTCCTGCCCAGGCTGCACCACGATAGACGTGGGGCACGAGATGGAAATGTCCGTAGTCGTGGAAGAGGATTTCGTGGAGGTTGGTGTTCGCATCGATGGTCTTCACGCTGGCGGGGTAGACGCCGATGGCTGGGAAGTCGTAGGGCACCAGCTCCAGACGGTAGTTGTCGAGCACGATAGGGATGACGCGGTAGTCGTTGCGGGCGATGTAGGTCCAATCGTCCGAGCGCTTCGTCTCAGAAACGGGCGTGGTCGTCGGGTCTTCGTTGTTGCCACCGCCTGTTTTACCTACGGTTAGACCCGAATTATTGCCTGTGCTGACGAGGGCGTAGCGGTAGTCGCCATTATTCAGCTCCACATTCAGCTCAAACTGCTTGCCAGTGGCCAGCTGGGTCTCGTTAACGTAGAACACGAGTTTCTTGGTATAGGCTGAGTGGCCACTGTTGCCCGGCAGCTTGCTGATGTCATACACATCGGTGGAGGCCACGGCGAGAGGTGTAGCGGCCGGATAGGTGTACTTCACCTCGGCGGCGGTGACACTCGTGCTGAGGTTGGGCTTGATGTCGCCGTGATGGAACGTCATATCGTCGGCGTATGCCGCCGTGGTATGGTTGGGAAGGAGTTTCAGGTTGTTGGACGTTCCCTGCGTAATGTCACTGATGCTGACGGACTTCACGGTGAGGTCCTCGCCATCACCACCTCCATTGCTCTTGGTCGCATTGAAGAAGACGAACTCCAGCTTAGCCACCATGCGCACGACGATGAGGTCTTTCTCTATGGTTCCCTCTGCAGGAACTTCCAGCACCTGCTGGTTGCTCATGGGGATACCCTTTGAACCGAAGCCAAACGCGTCATCTGCCGTCAGGTCTGTTCGCGTTTTGCCATTGGCATTGATAGTGGCCGTTGCTGTTTCAATGGCGTTGTCGGTCAGTGCTGTTCCTGGCTCCAGACTACTGATACCAAGCACTGTTTTCAAACTGGCTTCGCTGATGTTGGCGAAAGAATAAACAGTGTAGGCGCCAGATGTCATCTCATAGTCTGTGCATACATTGTCGATTTCAGCGTTAGCATCAGTTGGTGTGCCGGCAAACTTGTACTGAATCTGGCCATTGTTGAGCAGCAGCACCGTCCAGTTGTACATCATCTCCGAGCGGTCGGCCTCGGCGTTGTCATCATTCCAGGCACGGGTGGTGTTCTCCATGTCGGCAGTGCCCAAGCGCAGGGTGACCAAAGCCGAGCCTTTGGCATCGCCGCCTCTGTTGTCCTCATCGTCCTGCTGACAGGCAGTGAGTGCGAGGAGGGATGTGAGTGCAAGTATAGAATAAATATGTAGCCGCTTCATCGTTTTCATCTTATTTCTTTAGTGATGTATAAATCGTTGTTATGGGGCTGTCGGCTACATGATGATGGGCGTATGCACGAACTTATCCCATTTCTTGACCTTGATATTTAGGGTTACCTTTATATCATCCACATCGGGGGTGATGCTCTCGATGCTGACCCTATAGATGTTATTACGCACGATGCCGAAGTTCATAGCGGGTGTGGTGGGGCAAAGCGTTTCAGTATTCAAGGCTGTCAATGCCTGATAGGCCAAATCCTGCTCACCCTGATGTCGTAGGTAGTAATAGAACACCTTCCGCTCTCCAACACTATATTCGTCGGAATTGCCAGCCGCTTTAAAGTAATACCCCTCAAAGGCTAGGCCAGTAGCGTAATAGTAGAGAAGCGTGACCCCTCCGCGGAGTGTGTTCTCTTTTGGATAGTTCAGGATGATGTTGTCGGCCGACACACCGCCCTCGGTGACGGTGAACTTTCCTCCCTCCGTTTCGGCTGTAGAGGCTGTCTGGCAATCGGAGAGCGTCACGGTGTAGTCGTTTGCGAAAGTACTGCTTACGCTGGTGAGCGTGCTGGCTAAATAGTCGGGATGTGCGGCAGTTCTTTTCCCGTCGGTCTGTGCCGAATAGGGATCAAGTACCCAGTTTGCAGTTGTTTCCTTCGCAAGATATGGGTTAGCATCGTTGGTGCGTTTCAGCAAATACTCATCGCCAGCCATCAAGTTGAAGGGCGTGATGCGCGTGAGCACAAAGATGTCGTTTCTTCCGTGCTTATTCTTCTTGCCTACGTTGTAACGATAGCCAGCAGGAATGTCGTTGCCACTTTCATCAACATACTCAACAGCTTTATAAGTCAAATCGTCGGGGTCTTTGGTCTTAGCCCAGAAGTCAATGCGTGCAGCAAGCCGCTCGATGTGGATGCACTCGAAGTAATAAGTGATGGTGTTCTTCTCTTCATCAGTCTTGCGGTTGGTGAAGGTAACGGTAGCGTCACGCTCTGACGACATCACGAAGTTCTGTGCGTTAATGTTGACACCCGAACCGCTGTAGACCGCTGAAACGACCATCTCGCGCACTTGGGCAATGGGGGTTTCGTTCACCGTGATAGCAGATAGTAGCGCCTGTGGGGCATTGGCCACCACGATGGCATGGTAAGTCTTGGTGACGTCCAACAAGTTTTCGTCGAGGACCTGGTCGCCAGTAGAATATATGACCTCGTTAGTATTGCTCTCCTGATGGTTGGCATCGCCCGTCCATCCTACGTTCGGATCATCCAGATTGTGGTTGTGCCCGAAGGGATTATTGTCGGTCTCGGTGACGGGATAGGTGGCGAAGAAAGCCACCTTGGTATCTGCATTAGTGGTATTGATACCTGCATTATCCTCATAGAAGATGAGGGTGATGTTGTCGACTTTGTTTTCGCGAGCCAACCCTTTCTCCAAGCCATCACCCGTTTCGCCCCCCGTGGGGTTGGCACGGGTGACGGGGTTCTCGCTGGCGCTGACCGAAACGGTGATGTTGATATAGCGAGATGCGCTGTTGTCGGCAATCTGGTCTTCGAGGTCCTCTTTCATCCACTGGCAAGAGGTGAGCATTGCCAAGAGCAATGCCGCCGCAGCGCAATGAAAGATGGT
>JAFWQE010000137.1 GCA_017509155.1 Prevotella sp. | reverse complement strand
GTCTTAGCCTGATGGAAGACGCCGCTCACCTCGCTGGTGGTGGTGATGCTGTTCTGCTTCTCCACGCCCCTCATCTGCATACACATGTGCTTAGCCTCGATGACCACCATGGTGCCGAGTGGGTGCAGTGTCTCGTCGATGCAGTCCTTGATCTGCTGTGTGAGCCTCTCCTGCACCTGCAGGCGATGGCTGAAGATGTCGACAACGCGCGCCACCTTTGACAGACCGGTGATGTAGCCGCTGGGAATATAGGCCACGTGCACCTTACCGTAAAAAGGCAGCATGTGGTGCTCGCAGAGTGAGAAGAAGTCGATGTCCTTGACGATGACCATCTGGTTGTAGTCTTCGCGGAAGAGCGCATCGGTGAGCACCTTGTGGGCGTCCTGCGAGTATCCGCGCGTCAGTATCTGCATGGCCTTTGCCACGCGCATGGGTGTTTTCAGCAGACCATCGCGCTCGGTGTCTTCGCCAAGCAGCCTGATAATATCCTTATAGTGGGCCGTGAGTTCGTCGAGGCCCTCTCTGTATTCTGTTTCGGGATTCATTCTTTCGTTTCAAGTATAACTTATTGCGGTCACCGCCCTATCGTGCAACCGAGATGGAGCCTTTGACCACACTGGCCTGCTTATAGCCCATGGCGCGCACTTTCCTGCAGATGGCCATGGCCTCTTCGTAGGTCTTGAAGTTACCCATTCGGCACACCCATCGGGGCGAATAGAAATGGGTGTAGATAGGCTGTTCGGGGAAAGCCGACTTCATGCGGTTGGCTGTCTGCTCGGCCTTCACGCGGTCTTCGCGCTTACTGCCTCCACTATACACCTGCACCCTGTAGCCTGTGGTGCGCTTGGCACCTCGCATGACTTTTCGTCCGGCGGGCTCTGCTGCCGTTGTTGTGGTGGTGCGCTGGGTAGACTCGCGTCTGGTGGCACGTTCATCACGCTCTGACGTCGTAGACGATGACCTGTGCTCGGTGGTAGCCGACGAAGAGGCTGACGACGAAGCAGAGGTGCGCGGCGTCGAGGGCGTTGCGGTAGTGCTGGTGCGCGGCGTCGAGGGCGTTGTGGTGGTACTGGTGCGCGGTGTCGAGGTAGACGTGGCGGGGCGGGGTGTGCTGGTCGTTGCAGGTTTGTTCTGCTTGCCATTCACCAAGTCGTCGATTTCCTTACTCTGTGTGACGGTCACGGTGCCCTGTCCCTGCTTGTTCTGTTGCAGATGCTCGGTGTACTGTGCGCTGGCAGTGGTGCTGGCACAGACGAGAATCAATAATGTTGCGACGATTTGCTTCATGACATGAAAATGGTTGGGTTGATGAATGATTGAAAGGTGAGAAAGCGCCAGCTGCCAGCCAGTTGCCATGGAGGCACGGCCTGCAGCGGCGCTGTCTTATTCCGTTCTTATTACTTAAAGGCGTCGATGATGCCCTTGAAGTCGGCTGCCTTCAGGCTGGCACCGCCGATGAGTCCACCGTCGATGTCGGGCTTTGCGAACAGCTCGGGAGCGTTGGAAGCCTTGCACGAGCCACCATAGAGAATCGTGGTGTCGTCGGCCACGGCCTGACCATACTTCTCAGCAATGATTGAGCGGATGTAGGCGTGGATTTCCTCTGCCTGGTCGGCAGTGGCGGTCTTTCCGGTGCCAATAGCCCAGATGGGTTCGTAGGCGATGACAATCTTGCGGAAGTCTTCCTCAGAGAGGTTGAACACCGATCCCTCGAGCTCTGCCTTCACCACCTCGTTCTGCTTGCCGGCCTCGCGCTCTTCCAGGCTCTCGCCGATGCAGAAGATGACCTTCAGGTCGTTCTTCTGAGCCAGGAGCACCTTCTCCTTCAGGATCTCAGGAGTCTCCTTATAGTATTCGCGACGCTCCGAGTGGCCGAGGATGACATACTGAGCACCCGTCGACTTCACCATCTCTGCACTTACCTCGCCGGTGAAGGCGCCCTTCTCTTTGTCGGCGCAGTTCTCGGCACCGAGGCCAACCACGTCCTGATTGAGGAACTGTGCGATGCTGGCCAGGTGGATGAACGGCGTGCAGATTACGACGCCGCAGTTGGGCTTCTCAGCCGTCAGTGTTTCGTTCAGCTCTTTGGCAAGAGCAATTCCGTCTTGCAGGTTCATGTTCATTTTCCAGTTACCTGCTACAATGTTCTTTCTCATTTTTTCCTGTTTATTTAACGTTAGGTTTCTTCTTTTTCTTCTTTCTGGGTTTCTGTCTCCGCTTCTGCCCTTTCGGGCTTGCTGCGCCTAATCCACTTGGTCCAGGCCCACAGGCGGTCGGCCAGGGTGAGCAAGAAGAGGGGCAGCACAAAGCACATCAGCAGTATTCCCAGTTTCTGGGGCACTGAGTCGTTGGGCATCTGACCCATCTCAAGACGCTCGAGGGGCTTGTCCATCATCTCCTGATCGAGCGAGGGCAGACGGTTGTGGCTCCATTTTCTGATGACGGTGCCATCCTTGAGCAGCAACAGTCCAGGATTGCTTCGCACGATGGTCTTCAGCGTGGTGGCGTCAGTGAAGCAGAAGTCATATTCCGCTCCTGTCAGTTCCCGCCACCGCTCAATGGCCTGCTCGTTGCTCGACGTGAGACAATAGAACGGATAGCCGTGCTCGTGGGCGTATTCGTAGAGCAGATCTATCTCGCCGAAGTTCGTGTCGCTCGCCTTTTCCAGCCATGGTGAGATGAGCAGGAAGGTGTAGCCCTTGTCCAGCACCTGCTGTGTGATGTCCTCTCCATCGTCGATGCGTTCAACCGAGAAGTCGTGGATGGGTGGCACGTAGCCCTCGCTCACCTGCTCTGTCCGGCTGTCGATGAAAGTCCACGTGGAGTCGGGATAGTCATCGAGCGTGAACTCGCGGCGCTCTCCGTTCTTCTCCAGGATGAAAGTCGTGACGTACTCAGGACCTTTCTCACCCTCGGGAATCTCCATTCCCTTTGCAATGTCGGCACCGACGTGGTAGGGGCGGAAGTCGAACACAGGCAGTGCGTAGAGGCTCCACAGACTCGACAACAGCACAAACACTATCGTGTAGTTGATGACAATCCACTGGTTGGTCTTCGAGATGAACCGCACCATGTTGAGCGGTTTCCATGCCACGACGACCGCGCAGGCCAGCAGGACGATGTTCTTGAGCAGCGTCTGCCCGTTGGTCAGGATGATGGCATCGCCGAAACATCCACAGTCGCTGATGGGATTGGCCACCCAAAGCCAAAGCGTGATGATGGTCATGATGGCCATGAAAACCACCGAAATGCGCGACACTACGCGCCGGTGAATGGCGAAGAGCAGGAAGATGCCCAGACAAAACTCCAGGGCAGAAACTCCTACCGATGCGCCCAGCGTCAGCCAGTCGTTGACGGCATCGCGCAGTCCCAGCGCTCCGAGATAGTCGCCTATCTTGTATTGCGTACCCAGCGGGTCGATGGCCTTTACATAGCCCGAAAAGACCAGGGCCACGGCCAGCAGGAAACGACATATATTGACCAATACCTTCACTTGTCTATCATTCTTTGTCGGCGTCGCACAGGGCTAGCGCCGCCACTCGCCTACTCCTTCAGCTTGATGGCACCGAAGACGGCGTAGTTGATCATGTCCATATAATTGGAGTCAATGCCCTCGCTGGCCTTCAGGCCTTCTCCCTTGAGCTGCAGTTCCTCAATCTCCTTGACACGCTGCAGCTTCGTCAGAATAAAGTCGGTGTAGGAGCTGACGCGCATGCCACGCCAAGCCTCATCATAGTCGTGATTCTTGCGAAGCATCAGTGCCAGTGCCTCGCCCGCATGTTTGTCGTAGAGGGCCAGGGCTTCGTCGGGAGTCACGTCCACCTCATCGGCAAATCCTCGTTCCAGCTGTATGAGTCCTACTATGCCGTAGTTGATGATGCCGATGAACTCAGGCCGGATTCCTTCGTCCACCATTGCCTCTTTCTTGATTTCAAGCGAGCGGATGCGACGGGCCTTTATGAAGAGCTGGTCAGTGAGCGACGACGGGCGCAGAATGCGCCACGAGGCTCCGTAGTCGTGGAGTTTCTGACTGAACAGCAACCGGCATTCCGCCATTACATCGCGAAACTGACGTTCCGTCTTATCTGTCTGATTACACATTATTTATTATAGCGCGCGTGCGCATAGGTATATAAATCGCTGCAAAGGTACAAAAAAATACTGAATCGATATCATCTTTTCCAATTAATTTGGCTATATGGCGGTTTTTCTTTACCTTTGCAACTGAAAGGAAAACGGGCTGAAGCGCACGTCATTCTGGTGATTGCAGGCACGACAAGCATCGTGAAGACGGAACTTCCCCGATGAAAAGCTACAACAGGAATGGAAAGAAAAAAGACAAAATACGCCGTATGTATGATGGCGGCATTGCTCGCGCTGACGGCCTGCCAGAGCAAGCACGAACAGCTGCAACAGCAGATTGAGCAGCGCAAGGAGGCGCTAAAGCATCATCAGGACTCAGCCCTCACGGCAGCACAGCGCACGGTTCAGCAACTCGACGAACAACTGCAGCAGGCAAAGGCTGACTATGAGAGAATGAAACGTGAGGCTGATGCGGCTCATGCCAACGGTACGGCCACAGCCGAACAGCTGACAGCCACCACACAGATGCGGCTGCACAGGGATTCGTTGCAGGCACAGTTCGACGCTGAATGCGCTAAAATCAAATACATCAGGAAGCGTCAGAAGGAATAGCTTCGGCAGGCTGGCTGTTCTTTGCCCCGCCATCTACAGGCGAGAGTCCCATCATTGAGGCTTTTTCTATGAGCAGCTGCATGAGGGGCTCGCGCTCGTTGGCCACCAGATTGTCAAGCACAGCGTCCTTGAGTGCCTTTTTCAGTTCGCCAACCTCGCGCGACGGCTGCAGGTTGAAGAGCTGCATGATTTCGTTGCCATCAATCACAGGCTGCAGCAACCGCTTGTAGTCTTTCTCCTTCAGGTCCGCCAGTTTTTCACGCACCACGCGGAAGTTTTCCAGAAAATGCTTCTTTCTCCCTTCGTTTTTGCTGGTGATGTCAGCCTCACAAAGCGTCATCAGGTCGTCAATATCGTCGCCGGCATCGTTGAGCAGACGGCGCACGGCACTGTCGGTGACCACCTCATCGGCTATCACAATGGGCCGCATGTGCAGGTCAACGAGCTTCTGCACATACTTCATTTTCATGTCGAGCGGCTGTTTCAGTCGCCGGAAAATCTGCGGCACCATCTTCGCGCCTACATAGTTGTGGTTGTGGAAAGTCCACCCGATGGCCGGGTCCCAGCGTCGCACTTTCATCTTGCCGATGTCATGGAGCAGGGCGGCCCAGCGCAGCCAAAGCACGCGCTCCTGGTCTTCGGGAGCGGGATTGGCAGTGGCACGGCACACGTTTTCGAGCACTTCCATCGTGTGGTAGTAATTGTTTTTGTGGGCTCGTCCGTTCTGCGTGGCCACATTGTCGAGTGCCACGAGCTCGGGAAGAATGATGGCCAGCAGGCCTGAACGGTACAGATAGTCGAAGCCGATACTGGGATGCGAGCAACGCATGATTTTGTTCAATTCCTCACTGATGCGCTCCCCGCTGATGATGCGGAGCCGCTCTGCGTTGCGTCCCAGTGCGTCAAAGGTCTCGGGCTCTATGTCAAAACGCAGCTGGGTGGCGAACCTCACGCAGCGCAACATGCGCAACGGGTCGTCAGAGAAGGTGACATCGGGGTCGAGCGGGGTGCGGATGATGCCGTCTTCCATGTCGTAGATGCCGTCGAAGGGGTCCACCAGTTCACCGAAGCGCTGGCGGTTCAGGCAGATGGCGCAGGCGTTGATGGTGAAGTCGCGGCGATTCTGGTCGTCTTCCAAAGTGCCGTCTTCCACGATGGGTTTCCGTGAGTCGTGGCTGTAGCTCTCGCGGCGCGCTCCCACGAATTCCAGTTCCATGTCGCCTTGTTTCACCTGAGCCGTGCCGAAGTTCTTGAACACGCTCAGGTGTGCCTTTCGTCCCAGACGCCTTTTTACCTCCTTGGCCACCTCGATGCCACTGCCCACAACCACAACGTCGATGTCGTTGGAAGGCCTCTGCAAGAAGATGTCGCGCACATAGCCGCCCACTACATAGCACTCCACGCCGAGCGCATCGGCAGCGTCGCCCACCAGGTGGAAGACTTCCTTGTCGAGTATCTGGGCCAGTTCGCTATCTGAATATAACACCATTGTTTCCTTGTTTCATGTTTCATTCGTGCATCGTTTTCCCTTGGTTTTCTGGGATGTAGGTGCACCTTTGTCGCAACCCCATGGCTGCATAGCTGCCGTTGGGGCTGCAAAATTACGGAAAAAGCGCGAGAAAGCGGCATTTTTTCCGCAAAAACTACTCGATGGTGAAGCCTGCTGCCCTCAAATCGTCCCAGAAACGGGGATACGACTTGCTCACCACTTGCGGGTCATTGATGCGCAGTCCCGGGAAACGGATGCAAGCGGGAGCAAAGGCCATGGCCATGCGGTGGTCCTGATAGGTGTCGATGGGCTGAAGCGTCGGCTCGCAACGCTCACCGTTCCAGCTGAGCGCAGCCTCCTCGTCTTCAAGCACAAAGCCCAGTTTCTGCATCTCATGCTTGAGGGCCTCTATGCGGTCGGTCTCTTTGATGCGCAGCGAACCGAGCCCAGTGAAGCGGAACGGAATGTTGAGCAGAGCACAGCTCACCACCAACGTCTGCGCCAGATCGGGCTGGTCGATGAAGTCATAGTCGAGGCGTGGCGGCAGCAGAGGCGTCTTCTTCAGCGTCACCAGCGTTGGAACGCCCTGCTCGGTAGTGCCGAACACAGTGCGCACACCCAACATGGTGAACATGTAGCGCACGACAGAATCACCTTGCCGCGACGCATTGGCCAGACCAGTGAGTTGCAATCCCAGTCCAGTGTCTTTCATCAGGGCCAGCATTTCGTACCAGTAGCTGGAGGCGCTCCAGTCGTTCTCAATGAGGTAGTTGCGTGGTTGATAGCCGCTTGGCTCTGCGGTGATGGTGTCTACATCAGTCCACTCCACTCGTCCGCCAAAATCGTGCATGGTATGGATGGTCAGGTCGATATAGGGCCGCGAGATGATGCGGTCGGTGAGCACAAGCTTGAGTCCCTGCTTCAGCATGGGACCGATGAGCAGCAGTGCCGAGATGAACTGTGAGCTGACATCGCCCCTCATCTCGATGGTGCCGCCTTCGAGGTGATGGCCTGTGATGCGCAGCGGGGGGAAGCCTTCCTGTCCTTCATATTCTATCTCTGCACCCAGTCGGCGCAGCGCGTCCACCAGCACGCCGATGGGTCGGTGCTTCATTCGCTCACTGCCGGTGAGAATGTGGGTCTCGCCGTCGCGTGTGCTCAAGTAGGCAGTCATGAAACGCATGGCGGTTCCGGCGGCACCTATGTCGATGACTTCGGGCATGTCTGTCAGCGCACGCACAATGACCTCGGTGTCGTCGCAGTCGCTTAGGTTCTGCAATTCGTCGCCTGGCTGACGCCCTGTGAGCAGGGCATTAATGATGAGTGCACGATTGCTGATGCTCTTGGAGGCCGGAAGCTCCACCACGCAGTCGAGTTTTTCTGGCGCAAAGAGCCTATATTGTAGGTTGTTTTCCATCTTTTTTGAATACGACAAATCGTGTTCTACGTGATTTTTTGTCAATTATATTGCAAATGTACGAATTATTTCTTAACTTCGCAACCAAATAGCATAATTTAAGATTTAGATATGTCAATTCTCGACACTACAAACATTCCAGAAGAGCAGTTTGACGCCGCGAAGTCGACGACAAGATCTGCCACCAAGAAGTCGACGACAAAGAAGTCGACCACCAAGAAGAGCACCACGCGCAAGACCTCGTCAACAAGCCGTTCCTCTTCCAAGAAATATACCAAGACAGGCATTCCCGGCCTCTCGGTGCGTTTCAGCTGGAAGGAGTTCCTCGGTATTACAAAACTGAAACGGAAGTTTACAAAGAAGACGGGAATCCCAACCACCGAGGCGGGCATTGAGCGAAAAGTGGGCAAGTCGATTACTGACTGGCTGAAGGAGAAACTGGGATTTGGCAAGAAGTAAATGCGCTCTTTCCATCCATTCTGGAGTCTTGTAAACGATGCATCTCGCATTTGAAAGAAAAGCCCACTGAATTTATTTGGCAGAAAAACTGAGTTTTCTCGCCAAATAAACTCATTTTATTTGGCGCAGAAATATGAGTTGGATGTCGGATGACCGACAATGGCCGCCTATACAGACTCATATATGAAGACGAAGACATCCCGCTGTGAGACCATTTCTCCGGCGGGATGTCTTCGTCTTGTGTGCCTATTCGTCTGGATGCTTCGGAAAGGCTCACGACGTATGGTTCAGAGTTTGCTGATGATGCCTTTCTTAGTGGCCTCAATAAACGAGGTGATGTTGCGTATTTCCACGCTGTCGGGCACCTGGTCTTTTATCTGGTTGACGGCATCGAAGACGCTCGTCTGCCCATGGAATACCAGACGATAGGCATTGGCGATGTGCTTGAGCACCTTCTCATCAATGCCGTATGCGCGGCACATCGTGGTGTTCACGCCACCATAGCACACTGGCGAGCCACCAGCGATGATGTAGGGCGGAACGTCTTTCGAGAAGGCGGTGCCGGCCTGAATCATGGCCCCCTCGCCCACACGCGTTCCGGCATTCTCGATGACACTGCTCGAGAAGATGACACCGTTGCCAATCTCGCAGTCGCCTGCAATCTTGGTGCCATAGCCAAACACACACTGGTCGCCCACATGGGTGTCGTGGGAGATGTGGGAGCCTTCCATCAGGAAGTTGTCGTTTCCGATGATGGTCTTCCCGCCGTTGTGGGTGGCACGGTTGATGACCACGTTCTCGCGGATGATGTTATTGTGGCCAATGATGCACTCCGACTTTTCTCCAGTGAAGTCAAAGTCCTGTGGCAGCGCACCGATGACCGAACCCTGGTGAATCTTGTTGTGTCCGCCCATGCGCGTTCCGCTGAGGATGCTGACGAAGGGGAAGATGATGCAGTTGTCGCCAATCTCCACATCGTCCTCGATATAGACGAAGGGGAAGATCTTGCAGTTGTTGCCTATTTTCGCCCTGGGGCTGATTTCGGCTCTTGGACTTATTTCGCTTGCCATAACTCTTTCTTTTTATTAGATATTTGTAATTTGCAATGATTCACGATGAGCCCGCTGCATCAATCTGTATGTGAGGACAAAAGTCCTACAGTGATGCACACAGGAAACATCGGCATTTCTCATTGCTCATTTCTCATTCCCGTTATTTTGCTCCTCCGCCAAGTGCCTGATAGAGGTTGACCACGGCCTGCATCTTGTAGAAATCGTCGGCAACCTTTGAGAGCTGCGTGCTGAGCAGCGAGCTCTGTGCCTGGATAACTTCAAGGTAGGTGCTGCCCGAACTGGCCATGAGCGACTTGGTATCTTCCACGTTGCGTTTGAGGACTTCTATCTGCTGGCCCTCAATTTCGCTTTTCTCAGCGCTGGAATTGTAGAGCACGAGGGCGTTGCTCACCTCGCTGCCAGCCTTCAGAACGGCGTTCTGCCAACTGTTGAAGGCCTGCTGATACTGCATCTCGGCCACACGCAGTCCTGCCGTTATCTGTCCGTGCTGGAAGATCGGCTGCACGAGACTTCCCACTGCGCTCCATAGCATCTTGCCGGGATTCACCAGGCCATTGTTGTTGGTGAAGGCGCCGGTGCCCGATATAGTGATGCTGGGATAGAAGCGGCTGCGGGCGGTGTTGATGTCATAGAAACACTGGGCCAGCTGCATTTCTGCAGCGTGCACGTCGGCGCGGTTGTTGAGCAACTGCAGGGGTACGCCTGCAGAGAATGACTGCGGCAGCGACTGGTTCTCAAGTTTGCCGCGGGCAATGGTCTGCGCAGGCTGACCGATGAGCAGGCTCAGCGAGTTCTCCACTTCGCGTATCTGGCGCTTCAGGTCGGCTTTCTGCGCCTCCACACTCAGGTAGTTGGCCTCGGCGCTCTGCACAGCTGTCGAGCGATAGCCGATGCGCGACTCCTTCATGATCTGCATCTTCTCCCAGGTGTCCTTGGTCAGGTTGCCCATGTCGCCGAGAATCTCAAGCTGACGGTCGAGCATGAGGAGCGTATAGTAGAGGTTGGCCACGTTGCAAACGATGTTGGTCTTCACCACCACCTGATAGTCTTTCGTGGCGAGGAGTGCCATCTGAGCACTGCGTTTCTGGTTGAGCAGGTTGCCAAAGAGGTCGGCGTTCCAGCTGGCGGTGACGGGCAGCGAGTATGATTTCGTTGCCTTGCCGTAGTCCCACGAGGAAATGGTTCCCTGCGGAGTGAAGGTGATGCCGGGCAGGAAGGCCAGCTTGGCTACGCGCAGCTGCTCTTCAACCATCTTCACGCTGAGGGCGGCGTTCAGCAGGTCTGCGTTCTGCCTCAGTCCGGTCTCAATGAGCGACTGCAGCTGCGGGTCGGTGAACACCTGTCGCCAGGGCAGATTGCCGAAGCTGGCGGTGTCTCTTACGGCCAGCGTGTCTGTAAGGCTCAGCGGATCACGCACCAGACCCTTGGTGTTCACGTCGGGACGTTCGTATTTCGTGTACAGCGTCTTGCAACTGCTCAGGGTGAGCAGTGCAAGCGCCAGAATGATGATGTTCTTTTTCATATTGCTTAATGCTTCATTCAACTGTTAACGATGAATCATGAACCATGAACCACGACAGGTCATTGTTCCACTTTATATTCCACGGGACGATGAGCATACTGGGCCAGTTCGGCTGCCACATCCTGGTTGTCTTCGTCCTCGAACTTCATCGGACTGATCTTCTCCTGAAGCGACTGGAAGATGACAAACAGCGTGGGCACCACGAAG
Source organism: Prevotella sp. (assembly GCA_017509155.1). Taxonomy (GTDB): domain Bacteria; phylum Bacteroidota; class Bacteroidia; order Bacteroidales; family Bacteroidaceae; genus Prevotella. The sequence goes on along the minus strand of JAFWQE010000137.1, from coordinate 34,579 downwards.
ATCTGCAGCAGCGTTCCGATGAGCATGCCGCCCACGGCAGCTGCGCCGAGCGTCTGGTTTCCGTTCTTTCCCACACCCGAAGCGAACATCATGGGCAGCAGACCGATAATCATGGCCAGCGACGTCATGAGGATAGGACGCAGACGGGCGGCAGCACCGAGCACGGCCGACCACGAGATGGCCATACCCGTCTGTCGGCGCTCCAGGGCGAACTGCACAATCAGGATGGCGTTCTTTGCCAGCAGACCAATCAGCATGATGAGCGAAATCTGCATGTAGATGTCGTTGGAGTGGCCGAAGAGTATCGTAAAGAGGAAGGCACCTGCCAGTCCGAACGGCACGGAGAGCACAACGGCCAGCGGCAGGATGTAGCTCTCATACTGTGCAGAAAGGATGAGGTAGATGAAGATGAAGCAGAGCACGAAGATGAGGGCCGTGGAGTTGCTCGACGCTGCCTCCGAACGTGTCAGACCTGAATAGTCGTAGGTGTAGCCCGCAGGCAGCACCTGCGACGCCACCTCTTCGCACGCCTTGATGGCCTCACCCGACGAATAGCCGTCGGCCACGGTGGCGGTCACGTTGATAGAGGTGAACAGGTTGAAGCGGTTGATGTTCGAAGGACCGTACACGCGTTCCAGCTTGCAGTATTCCTGAATAGGCGACATGCCGTGGGGCGTTCTCACGTAGACGCTGTTGAGCGACTCCGGCGTCATGCGCGTAGAGGGGTCGCCCTGCACCATCACACGGTAGAGTTTACCGTAGGCATTGAAGTTGGAGGCGTAGAGTCCGCCGTAGTATCCCTGAAGGGTGGTCAGTATCGTTTGCGGGGAAATGCCCGACTGCTTACACTTGGCCACGTCAACATGGATCATGTACTGCGGGTAGTTCGGGTTGTAGGATGTCTGGGCCATCTGTATCTCCGGCCGCTTGTTGAGCTCAGCCAGATAATCCTTTGTAATCTCAAAGAAGCGGCTCAGGCTACCTCCGGTTCGGTCCTGCATCACGAGCGACACGCCGCTGTTGGCCGAGAAGCCCGGAATCATAGGCGGCGAGAAGGCCAGGATCTGGGCGTCCTTGATGGCGGCCGTCTGCTTGTAGATGAGCCCGAGCACCGAGTTGGCGTCGTAGGGATTGACCAGGAAACGGTAGATACCGTCGCCCTGCCACAGCCCGGAGAGCTTCCACCAGAAGCCTTTCTGGCGCTCCTCGAAGGGCTTCAGCTTGATGATAAACGTAGCCTGGTCTGATCCGGCTCCGGCTATGAAGTTGTAGCCCTGTATCTGCTCACGGCTCTGGATGGCCGGATTGGCTCCCAGGATGGAGTCCACCTGATTGATGACCTGTGTGGTGCGTGCCACCGATGTTGCCGGCGGCATGCTGATGGTGCAGAAGAGCGTACCGGTGTCTTCGCTGGGCACCAGTCCGGTCTTCGTCGTGAGCATGGTTCCTGCAAGCACGGCTATGCCGATGATGACGGCTATGCCGATGGCGATGGGCTTACGCACCAGTTTCTCCACACCCTTCTTATAGCGGCCGAGAATTTTGTCGTAGGCTGCGTTGAACGACTTGTGGAAGCGGTCGATGCGCGACATCTTCACTTCATTTCCGTTCTCGTCGTGCGGCTTCAGGAAGATGGCACACAGGGCGGGCGACAAGGTCAAGGCGTTCAGGGCGGAGATGAAGATGCTCACAGCCATCGTCACACCGAACTCTCGATAGAACGTTCCGCTCGTGCCGCCGATGAACGACACGGGAATGAACACCGAGGCCATGACGAGCGTAATGGAGATGATGGCGCCAGAGATTTCATTCATGGCGTCGATGGATGCTGTCAGCGAGCTCTTGTAGCCCTGGTCGAGCTTGGCATGAACGGCCTCGACCACCACGATGGCATCGTCAACCACGATGGCGATGGCAAGGAGCAAGGCCGACAGAACCAGCAGGTTGATGGAGAACCCGAACACTTTCAGGAAGAAGAAAGTACCAATCAGCGACACGGGCACTGCAATCAGCGGGATGAGCGTAGAGCGGAAATCCTGCAGGAAGATGTACACCACGAGGAACACCAGAATGAGGGTCATGATGAGCGTGAACACCACCTCCTCGATGGAGGCGTACAGGAATTCGGTCACGTCGTAGTTGATCTTGTAGGTCATTCCCGGCGGGAACAGCTTGGCCTGCTCCTCGAGTTCCTTCTTCACGTTCACGGCAATCTCATTGGCGTTTGAGCCGGCAATCTGCTGCACCATGCCCATCACCGACGGGATGTTGTTGTTCTTCATCGACACCGAATACTGCAGTCCGCCGAGTTCTATCTTGGCCACGTCCTTCAGCTTCAGGGTGTTGCCGTCGGCATCGCTCGAGATGACGATGTTGCCAAACTCCTCTTCGGTCTTCAGGCGTCCTGTGTAGCGCATGGCATACTCGTAGGCCACGTTCGACTGTTCGCCAAATGTACCGGGCGCAGCCTCAATGTTCTGCTCGGCAAGCACGCCGCTGATGTCGGAAGGCATCAGGTTGTACTGCTTCATCACCTCGGGCTTGAGCCAGATGCGCATCGAATAGGTCTTCACACCTGGGCTCTGCACGTCGCCGACGCCCTGAATACGCTTGATGGCCGGCACGATGTTGATGTTCGAATAGTTGGTCAGGAACTTGTCGTCATAGCGACCGTCGCTCGTCAGGGTGAACATCATCACCTGCGAGGTCTGACGCTTCATCACCGTCACACCGATGCGCGTCACCTCGGCAGGCAGCAATGCCAGTGCCTGCTGCACGCGGTTCTGCACGTTGACGGCACACATGTCGGCGTTCATGCCCTGTCGGAAGAGCACCTGTATGCTCGCCGAACCCGACGATGCCGACGACGAAAGATAGTCCATGCCTTCCACACCGTTGATGCTCTCTTCCAGCGGCACCAGCACGGAGTTCTTCACCGTCTCGGCGTCGGCACCAGGATAGCTGGTGAACACAACCACCGTAGGCGGTGCTATATCTGGATACTGCTCAATAGGCAGCGTGGCCAGTCCAATGAAGCCCAGCAGCACGATGACGATGGAAATCACCGTCGAGAGCACCGGGCGTTTGATGAAATTCGTAAATGTCATATCTGTTCTTTTTAAGGAGTTGTGGAGAGGAGAACCTGCGGAAACGGAGCTTCTCTCCTACCTTATTTTATTTATATCACTCAAGTTTCTCAAGTTCTGCTTGTCTTTTGGAGTCTGGGAGTTTATGAGTTTATGAGGCTGGACGATAGTCGTAGTGCCTTTTGCTAAAAAACAACGGCTAAACACCAGCGGCTGTAAGCCGAGAAAACGCCTAAACCTCAAAACTCCTTAGACATGCGAAAGTTGAATTATGTCATTTCTTTCCCTGCATGGCATCGACAAAGCCTTTGGCTGATCCGTCGGTGCCCACCTTGGCAGCCTCGTCTATCTTCTGCTGATAGCGCTCAGGCGTAATGGGCACAATCTGCATGCCATCGGTGAGCTTGGTGATGCCGTTGGTCACATACTTGTCGCCGGCGGTCAGTCCGCTGCGCACGATAAAGGTGTTGCCGTCGTTGTGCGGGTCAACAGTAATCTCGGTGTATTTCACCTTGTTGTCCTTGCCCAGGACATAGACGAACTTCTTGTCCTGCACCTCCATGACGCACGACTGCGGGATGATGAGCGCCGAGTTGTCGCTACGGGGCACCACGATACTGCCTGAGCCACCGCTCTTGAGCAGTCGTTCGGGGTTGGGGAAGTTGGCAATGAGCTGCACCGAGCCTGTTGCAGCGTCGATGATACCACTGGCCTTGGTCACCTTTCCCTCATGTCCGTAGGTGGTGCCGTCGGCCAGCATCAGCTTCACCGGCGGATAGGCGTTGATGGCGGCCTGTGCGCTGCCGGCGGTCTTCGTCAGGTCGAGCATGTCTTTCTCCGACACGCTGAAGTATACTTCCATGGCCGAGTTGTTCGACACGGTGGTCAGTGCGGGCGTGCTCGATGCACTCACCATGGCTCCCACCTTGTAAGGCAGCGAGCCGATGACGCCTGCCGAAGGACTCTTCACGTAGCAGAAGCTCAGCGACTCCTTGGCCGAGGCCAGCGCTGCACGTGCCTGAGCCAGCTGGGCCTGCGCACTGGCATAGGTATTCCTGGCCGATTCGAGCTCGTACTGGCCAATCACGTTCTGTTCAAACAGTTTCTGGTTGTTGTCGTAGGTGAGCTTGGCGGTGTTGCACTGAGCCGTTGCAGTGTTCACGGCTGCCTGTGCCTGGCGCACCTGTGCCTGATAAGTCTCGTTGTCGATGACAAACAACAGCTGCCCAGCTCCCACCGTCTGGCCTTCCCTCACGCATACCCGCGTGATGAATCCAGCCACCTTGGGACGGATTTCCACGTCCTGTACACCCTTGATAGTGGCAGGATAGGTGGTTTGCATCGAGGCACTCTGGCTCGAGACCTGCTGCACGGGGAACTCGTTGTCACCGAAATCTGGCATGCCTCCGCCTTTTCCTTCACAAGAGACCAAAAGGGCAGACATGGCCGCAATCATCAGAATTTTCTTACTTTTCATACCTATTTTTATTATTTATTAGTGATTTCGTATTCTGAAAACTTTTTCTTCGTTCTGGGTTTTATGACCTGCAAAATTACTAATTATTATTGAATAAACACGCAGGTGTACATTATAATTCCGAATTATTAACTATCTTTTGCACGCAGGACAGGCAGGCTCTTGTTTCCTCGGCGAGGTATTGAGGAGTTGCAGAGAACTCCTGCACTCCTGAAACTCCTCATACCTACCCGCCCATCTCATCGTCATCGGTTTTGCAAAAATGAACTTTCTTTTATCATTACGGGAATATTTTTTGGCTGTTTGTGTTTTTTCGTGTTCCTTTGCATCCGAATTTCTATTCCGAATGAACATGAACAAGACCATATTGACCATTACTGGCAGCGACGGGAGCGGCGGCAGCGGCGTGCAGGCCGACATTCGCTTCATTGGCAAGCTTGGCGGAACGGCGGCCTCGGTGGTGACGTCCATCACCGTCCAGAATACGCTTGGCATTCAGCTGTTCCACGACCTGCCGGCCGCGGTGGTGCGCCAGCAGATGGAGGCCATTGTGAACGACCTGCAGCCACAGGTGGTGAAAATCGGCCTGGTGCGCCGCACCGATGTCGTGGAGACACTGGCCGAACTGCTTCAGAAACACCGTCCGCACCACATCATCTATGCTCCGGTGCTGCAGTCTACGAAGGGCGAGCAGCTGGTGTCGCCCACGGTCTACGAGGCCATCCAGCGCCTGCTTGTCCCCTTGTGTACGGTGGTGCTCGAGCCTTCCGACCTGCCCACGACGCCGCGTCGCCATGGCCACGCCAACCAGCTGGCCTCGGCCGTGGCCTACTACCTCAGTCTGGGCGAGACCACCGAGCAGGCACTGCTCCACGCACGGACGTTCCTGCGCCAGCTGCCCGCCGACTATACCGACGGAAACAACCGCAGCAAGGAGCTCTACAACCAGTTCCTCGATGCCGTGGAGCGATACTTCAACCGCTATGCCGACGTGTCGTTCTATGCCGAGCAGCTCAATGTCAGTCCGCGCTATCTGGGACAAGTCACGCGGCGCATTGCCGACCGGTCGCCCAAGGCCATCATCGACGGGCGCATCACAACGGAGATAGCCTCACTGCTCACGACCACCAACCGCCCGCTGAAGGATATTGCCGGCAGTCTGGGTTTCTCGTCGCAGGCCCATCTCTCGCGTTTTTTCAAGCAGCGGAAAGGACTTTCACCCACTGAATATCAACAAAAGCACCGATTGTAAGACGACCTTCGATTGAGTGTAGTTCAGGACTTACAGGAGTCGCAGGAGTGACAGACAATAGCTCTGTCAGTACTCATTTTGTTTTTTTGCTCTTTATGTCTCGTCTGAAACTCCTGTGACCCCTGTGACTCCTGTAACTTCCCGAAACAGAAAAAAACATAAACCCAGAATACAACTATGTCAACAGAAACACAGAAGAACATCGTGAACGGCGGCGACCGCGCTGCCCTGAACCGCCAGCTGGCGCAGATGCTGAAAGGCGGAGTTATCATGGACGTGACCACACCTGAGCAGGCACGCATCGCCGAAGAGGCCGGAGCCTGCGCCGTGATGGCCCTGGAGCGCATTCCTGCCGACATCCGCGCTGCGGGTGGCGTCAGCCGCATGAGCGACCCGAAGATGATTCGGGGCATTCAGGAGGCCGTCAGCATTCCCGTCATGGCGAAATGCCGCATAGGCCACACGGCCGAGGCGCTCATCCTGCAGGCCATCGACATCGACTATATCGATGAGAGCGAGGTGCTCAGTCCCGCCGACAACATCTACCACATCGACAAGACGCAGTTTGCCGTGCCGTTCGTCTGCGGTGCGCGCAACCTGGGCGAGGCCCTGCGACGCATCGCCGAGGGCGCCACGATGATACGCACCAAGGGCGAGCCCGGAACAGGCGACGTGGTGCAGGCCGTCAGTCACATGAGACTGATGCAGAGCGAAATCAGGCGACTGGTGTCCATCAGCGACGACGAACTCTTCGAGGCGGCCAAGCAACTGCAGGCTCCGCTCGACCTGGTGCGCTACGTCCACGCGACCGGAAAGCTGCCCGTGGTGAACTTCGCCGCAGGAGGCGTGGCCACGCCTGCCGACGCTGCACTCATGATGATGCTGGGCGCCGAGGGTGTGTTCGTTGGCAGCGGCATCTTCAAAAGCGGCAATCCGCAGAAGCGTGCGGCAGCCATCGTGCAGGCCGTCAGCAACTATCAGGACGCACACATGCTGGCCACCCTCAGCGAAGACCTGGGCGAGGCCATGGTGGGCATCAACGAACATGAGATTGAACTCTTGATGGCAGAGCGGGGCGTATGAGGATTGCTGTACTGGCCTTGCAAGGGGCCTTTGCCGAACATGAAGAGGCACTGCGCCGGATGGGTGCCGAGACATTCCAGGTGCGCCAGCTCAGCGACTGGCAGCAGGGCCGTCCCGACGCGCTCGTCCTGCCGGGTGGCGAGAGCACGGTGCAGATGCGGCTGCTCAGCCGCCTCGGCCTGCTGGAGCCCATCCGCAGCGCCATCGCCGGTGGACTGCCGGTCTTCGGCACCTGTGCGGGCATGATTCTGCTCTCGAAGGGCTATCTCGGCACCATGGACATACGCGTCAGGCGCAATGCCTACGGACGTCAGCTGGGCAGTTTCCACACCATTGGCCGAGTGAAAGGCATCGGCGACGACGTACCCATGACGTTCATCCGCGCGCCATTTGTCGAAGAGGTGCTGGCCGACGATGCGCAGGAGCTGGCCCGCGTTGACGACCGCATCGTGGCCGTGCGCCAGGGGCGGCAGTTCGCCACGGCCTTCCACCCCGAGCTCGACGACGACACCAGACTCTATCAATCGTGGTTCGACTCGTTCACGTCGGCACACGCGTAGGAGTTACTGGCCAGCGCTCTCTATGCGTTCTGAGGATTCCTACACGTCGAGAAGCCGAAAGCGACATGCCTACACGATAGCCATAGCAGGCGAGGTCGCCCGTTTTCCCAGCCAAAACTGCCGAAATGAATCAGCGAAAACGTCAGATAGGTGGAGGAAAAGCGGCAGATGGACGAAACAAATCCAATGGAATCGTTCAACAAATCCATTGGAATCGTTCAACAAAATCAATGGAATCGTTGAACGAAATCAATGGATTTGTTTCTTGAAAACGACAGTTTACGCACATCTATTTACCGTTCTTGCTCCGCTAAATTAGCATTTTAATGCAGTAAGAACGCACACGCTTCCAGCCATGACAAGCACCTCAGCCACGGCAACTGAGCAGATGGCGCGAACAGGACAAGAAGTTAAAAATCGCAAAAACAAGGCACAGGAAACGAAAATTCTCCTTTCCGCACCCCTCATTCTTCGCCAAAAAAGCCTATTTTTGCAGCCGCAACAACAGGCTTCACGCCATTTCCACACCCGCAAACATGGTCTATCTGATCATCGCACTGGCCGCTCTCGGCATCATTTCTGCAATATTCGGGCTCCTCTCACACAATAAAGAGGGGGGTAACGACGTTATTGTAGATGAGGGGGACTGCGCCTCGTGCACGGGAACCAACGAGAAATGCGAGCAGACCTGCATGATGGAGGCGGCCACACGACCCGTTGAGTACTTCGACGACGAGGAACTCGACCGCTTCAAGGGACGATCTTCGGACCAATTCTCTGACGAGGAGGCCGAGGCGTTTCGCGAGGTGCTCTACACCATGAGGCAGAACGAGGTGAGGGACTGGACACGCAGCCTCACCCTGCGCGGCATTGAACTGCCGGATCAGGTGAAAGATGAGGCGTTTATGCTGATAGAATAAAGAAAAAACAACGCCCCCAAAACCCACCCCGACCCCTCCCCAAGGGAGGGGCTTCAGAGAGGCGAAAGGAAGAGAGTTTACAATAAAGGAGGGAGGGAAGCTGAGAAAGGAAGAGAGGCAGGGAAGAGAAGAGATTGGGGAAAGAAGCGTGAAAAACTATCCTCTCACCACTCACCTCTCAACACTCACCTCACACCTCTATACTTATACCACAGAAGGAAACAGAAGATGGAGACAGAACCACGCCTGAAAAGGGCATGTGAAGGCCAGAAAGACAACAGCATGGGCCACCGCGAAGATGGCGCCAGGGTGCTGCTATGGCTGGTGGTGGCTGCACTGATTGTGCAGGTGCCGATGCTCTTGCTGAGTGGTTGCTCCACCGAGAAGAACACGGCACAGACGCGATTCTGGCACTCGTTCACCGCCAACTACAACACCTACTACAACGGAGCGCAGGCCTACATCGAGGGTTCGCTGGCAAAGGAGAAGGGCAACGTGGACAACTTCACCGAGATGATTCCCCTCTACACCGTGGGCAACAAGAAGACACGCGAGGTGGGAAAGAGCAACTTCGACCGCGCCATCGAGAAGAGCCAGAAGGCGATTAAGCAGCACAGCATACGCAAACGGCCCGAATGGACCAAGAACCGCAAGAAGACCGCCCGCGACATTGAGTGGCTCAACCGCCGCGAATACAACCCCTTCCTGTGGAAAGCGTGGATGCTGATGGGACGCTCGCAGTTCTACAAGGGCGCCTTCGACGAGGCTGCGTCCACCTTTGCCTACATGAGCCGCATCTACCAGACGCAGCCCGCCATCTACGGAAAGGCGCGCGCATGGCTGGCCAAATGCTACATAGAGCAGGACTGGCTGTACGATGCCGAGGACGTCATCAACAAGATGAACCGCGATTCGCTCGACTGGCGGGCCAAGAAGGAATGGGACTACACCTTTGCCGACTACTACCTGCACACCGGAAGGCTGCAGGAGGCCGTGCCCTACCTGAAGAAGGTCATCAAGCACGAAATGAGAAAGACGCAGCGCGCACGCGAGTGGTATCTGCTCGGACAGGTGCAGGCAGCACTCGGCGACAAGAAACAGGCCTACAAGGCTTTCCATCATGTGGCAACCATGAACCCGCCATACGAGCTGGAGTTCAACGCGCGCATCGCCATGAGTGAGGTGATGGCCGGCGGAAGTCCCAAGAAAATGATATCGAGACTGAAGCGCATGGCCGCCTCCGACAAGAACGCCGAATACCTCGACCAGGTGTACTACGCCATGGGAAACATATACCTGGCACAGAAAGACACCACGCACGCCATCTGGGCCTACGAACGTGGCAACGAGAAGGCTACGCGCTCGGGCATTGAGAAGGGTGTGCTGCTGCTCCATCTGGGCGACCTCTACTGGCAGATGGAGAAGTTCAGCGACGCCCGCCGCTGCTATGGTGAGGCCATCGGATTGCTCGACAAGGAACGCGACGACTACGAACAGCTGTCGCAAAGGTCGAAAGTGCTCGACGAGCTGGTGCCCTACACCGAGGCCGTGCATCTGCAGGATTCGCTCCAATGGCTGGCCAAACTGCCCGAGAAAGAACGGTTTGCTGCCATCGACAGGGTGATAGAGGAACTGAAGAAGAAGGAAAAGGAGGAGAAAAAGAAGCAACAGGAAGCCGAGGCCGAACAACAGCTGCAACAGCAGGAGGGACGCAACGGAAGGACGCAGACAACGTCGCGTCAGCAGCAGACACAAAACCCACAGGAAAGGGGTTTGTGGTACTTCTACAACCAGATGGCCGTCAACCAAGGTAAGCAGGAGTTCCAGAGATTATGGGGCAAACGCGAGAACGTGGACGACTGGCAACGCGTGAACAAGACCGTGGTGGCGTCAGCCATGGGAGCCGAGGAAATGACCGACGAGATGCGCGACTCACTGGCCAGGGCCGTGGAGATTGAGGACTCGCTGAAGCAGACGACCGACAGCGCACAGAACGATCCGCACAAGCGCGAATACTATCTCGCACAGATACCCTTCACCGAAGAGCAGGTGGAGGCCAGCAACCTCATCATCATGGACGGACTGTTCAACAGCGGCGTCATCTTCAAGGACAAGCTCGACATGCTCGCCCTTAGCGAACAGCATCTGCGTCGTCTGGCAGACAACTATCCCGACTTTGAGAAGATGGACGAGGCCTACTACCACCTGTGGCTGCTCTATCAGCGCAAGAAACAGCCCCAGACCGCCGACATATACCTCAACAACATGAAGGCGAAATGGCCCGAAAGCGACTGGACGAGGGTGCTCAGCGACCCCTATTTCGAAGAGAATGCCAGGTTTGGCGAGCACCTCGAGGACTCTCTCTACGCCGCCACCTACGATGCCTTCAAGACCGACCGCTTCGAAATGGTGCAGTTCAACAGCCAGTTGTCGGAGTCGCGTTTCCCCATGGGCAACCACCGACCTAAGTTTATCTTCATCAGCGGACTGAGCAAACTGAACGCCGGAGACGGCGAAGGATGCCTCAAGGACATGCAGACCGTAGTGGACAAATATGGCCAGAGTGAGGTGAGCGCCATGGCAGGTATGATTATCAATGGCGTGAAAGGCGGTCGCAAGTTGCACGGCGGAAAGTTCGACATGGGGGATGTCTGGGCCCGACGGTCTGTCGTCATGAGCGACAGCGACTCCATTGCCGCGCGGAAGTTTGAAGTGGAGAGAAACACCGACTTCGTGTTCATGATTGTCTATCAGCCCGACTCTCTCAACGAAGGCTCGTCGCCGCTGAATCCCTCAGCAGGCGAAAACCAGCTGCTCTTTGAGATGGCCCGGTTCAACTTCACGAGCTTCCTGGTGCGCAACTTCGACATAGAGATTGAGGATGCCGACCAGCTGCGCCGCATGCGCATCAGCGGCTTCGGCAGCTACGACGAGGTGCTGCAATACGCAAGGCAGCTGCTACAGAACGAGGCCGTGGCAAGACTGGCGCGCAAAGGCCGCATTGTGCTCATCAGCACCAAGAACCTGGAGCTGCTCGGCACGCAGTTCAGCTACAACGACTACGAGGAATTCTACAAGGAGAACTTCATCCCGCTGAAGATAAGCACCGTGCAGCTGCTCACCGAACCCGCCACCATAGAATATGAAAAGCAGCCCGAACCGCCGGCTCAGGAAGAGGAAGAGGGCGACGACATGTTCAACGGCAACGACGTGGAAGACACCACCATCATGGACATCGGAGAGGATGTCGACGAGACGGACACCGACACCGAGGTGACGGACGACCAGCCTCAACCCGTGGAGACGCCACAGCAGCCGGCACCCGCCATCCAGCGGCCGACAGTAGAAGAGCCTGTGCCCGTGGCAGAGGAACCGGAAGAGGAAACCGTTGTAGACGAACGGCCACAACCTGCGCCCGACGTCCAGCAGCCTGTTCCCGCTCCGCAGGAACCAGCGCCCGCTACACAGGAAGACGACGACGGATTCATCATCGAAGACACGACGGAAGAATCGGACGACTTCGACATCATAGACATGGACGACACGCCGACATCCAGCGACAAGCCGGCCTCAACCGACGACGACATCATCGTGGACGATGGCAACGGCAGTGTGGACGATGACGAATACATCGACTTCGACGGATTCTAAGCGATATGGCCCAATAGGGCACACCGATTTCAGGCAACAAAGCAGAAGATTATGAGCAACGGACTTTTATTGTGGGTAGACGACGAGATTGAACTCCTCAAGGCACACATCATGTTTCTTGAGAAGAAAGGCTACGAGGTGACGACCGTGAGCAACGGCACCGACGCCATCGACCAGTGCCGGCAGAAGACCTTCGACCTGGTGCTGCTCGACGAGATGATGCCAGGCATCAGTGGTCTGGAAACGCTGCAGCACATCAAGGAGATACAACCTGCCACGCCCGTCGTGATGGTCACCAAGAGCGAGGAGGAAGACATCATGAACCAGGCCATCGGTTCGAAGATTGCCGACTACCTCATCAAGCCCGTCAACCCCAGCCAGATACTGCTCACGCTGAAGAAAAACATACACCAGCGCGAGATTGTTACTGAAGTCATGCAGAGCAGCTATCAGCAGGACTTCCAGCAAATCAGCATGCAGATAGACGGTTGCAAGTCGCTTTCCGACTGGATGGACGTTTACCGACGGCTGGTCAGGTGGGAACTGGAGCTGAGCAGCACGGACAGTTCCATGACCGACATGCTGCGCATGCAGAAGGAAGAAGCCAACAACGGGTTCGCCAAGTTCATCAAGAACAACTACATGGACTGGGTGAAACCATTACAGCCGGGGGCAAGACCCGCCACCGACATTCCACTGCTCTCGACCGACGTGTTCAAGAAAAACATCTTCCCGCTGCTCGACAAAGGCGAGAAGGTCTTCTTCATCGTCATCGACAACTTCAGGTTCGACCAGTGGCGACTGATGGCTCAGGAAATCGGTGACATGTTCGACATCGAGGAACAGCTCTACACCAGCATCCTGCCCACGGCAACCCAGTATGCGAGAAACGCCATCTTCAGCGGACTGATGCCGAACAAGATAGCCGAGATGTTTCCCGACCTGTGGGTCGACGAGGACGAAGAGGAAGGCAAGAACCTCAACGAGGAGCCACTCATAAAGACACAGCTGGACCGCTTCCGCCGGAAGAACACGTTCTCCTATCACAAGGTGAACGACTCGTCGGGTGGCGACCGCTTCATGCAGCAGTTCCGCAATCTGAGGCAGTATGACCTCAATGTGCTCGTGGTCAACTTCATAGATATGCTCAGTCATGCACGAACTGAGAGCCGCATGGTGCGCGAACTGGCCAACAACGAGAGTGCATACCGAAGCATCACGCTCAGCTGGTTCCGCCACTCGGTGCTCAGCGAACTGTTCAGGCAGCTGGCGCAGAGCGACTACACCGTGGTCATCACCACCGACCACGGAAGCATACGTGCCGACAAGCCGGTGAAGATCATCGGAGACCGAAACACCAATACCAACCTCAGATACAAGCTGGGACGCAACCTCAGCTACAATCCCAAGGAGGTGTTTGTCATCAAAGACCCGAGGCAGGCACAGCTGCCTGCGCCCAACCTTTCGACCAGCTATGTCTTCGCCACGGGCAATTCGTTCTTCGCCTACCCTAACAACTACAACTACTACGTGTCCTACTACAAGGACACATTCCAGCACGGAGGCATTTCAATGGAAGAGATGCTCGTGCCGCTGGTGACACTCCGCCCGAGAAAACGGTAGGCATCAGACACGCAACGATAACAAGAGAAAACAAAGAAATGGACATCAGAATAGACCACATCGACAATATTGGCGAAGCCGCACGCCAGTTCACCGACCACCTGCCCGCCGGCAATGTGTTTGCATTCTACGGGAAAATGGGTGCGGGAAAGACCACTTTCATCAAGGCCCTCTGTCAGCAGCTGGGCGTGGAAGAGGAAGTGACGTCGCCCACCTTTGCCATTGTCAACGAGTATCAGGCAGGCGACAACTGCCCCACTCCACTCATCTACCACTTCGACTTCTACCGCATCAAACGCCTTGAAGAAGCCTACGACATCGGCTTCGACGACTACGTTGACAGCGGAAACCTATGCTTCATCGAATGGCCCGAGCTGATTGAGGATCTGCTGCCCGACGACACGACACGCGTAGACATCGTGGAGCAGGAGGACGGAAGCCGCATCGTCAGTTTCTGACGGCGACAACATTGCCGCCACGTTCTGTCAAATCCGCTGTTGTTTTATGGATGAAGGGTGATGGATGAAAGATGAAGGATTATGACTATTATTGAAGGATGATGGATGAAAGGATGGGGTTTGTCCCGCAGGTCTCTCATCTTTGACGATACCAACAGTAAGTACAAAAAAAAAGAATCTCCAGAGAAATTCTGCCTGAAATGACTATTCAGGAGAAAGATCTCTGGAGATTCTTTTTTGTTCGTTTGTGGAATCGGGTGTTAATCGATGTTTCTCACCTTGGTTGCATAGACAAAGCCGATGAGCTTTTCCGACGCATCGAGCACGCCAATCCACTTGCTTGCCTTACCGTTCACGTAAACCGGTGTGCCACGGAACTGATTTCCTCGGTTCATGCGTTTCACAACGGCGGTGCTGGTACTTGTTCCCTGACGCACATTGGTGTAGCCATCTGGGTCGGTCACCACATAGTTGCCGAGGTCGTCGCTCGACATAGCGATGCGGTTCCAGTACACATAACCGATGGCTGCTCCGCCGGCTGTGAGACTCACCTGATACCAGTTTCCGCCAGTGGGCGAATAGAAGAGCGTGGTGTTGTTCTTCACTTGGCGCACGATAGCTGAGCTGGTGCTGGCTGCCTTGCGCACATTCACGTAGCCGTCCGTGTCAAACACGAAGCCGCGGCAACGGCCCTGTGCCGATGCCATCATGGCTACCATCAGCCCCATAAGGAGCAAAGAAAGCCTGATTGTCTTCATAATAATGCCTCGAATTTTTCTTGTAACTTTGCCTTGGGAGCGGCACCAACCATCTTGTCGACCACCTCTCCACCCTTGAAGAAGAGGATGGTGGGGATGCTGCGAATGCCATATTCCATGGCGATATCGTCGTTTTCTTCCACGTCGCACTTGCCAACGACGATGCGGCCATCATACTCTTCTGCCAGCTGGGCAATGACAGGTGCAACCATGCGACATGGTCCGCACCAGGTGGCCCAGAAGTCGACTACCATAGGCAGACTGCCGTTTTTCAGGGCTTCAAAGTTCTCTGTTGTGATCTGTACTTCCATTTTCTTCTGTTTTTATGGTTAATAAATAAGTGACGATTGTTGTCAGTTGATGCGGTACTCCATGTTAGGCTGTCCTTCGATGAATGAGATGAGGGCATGGCTGGCATTGACGCCAAACGACTTGGCATGGAGTGTGATGGGACGGTTGGTCTCGTTGTCGCGTATCTGGAAATAGAGCTGCACGTTGCCCCGGTTTTCGTTCAGCACGGCATCAAGATCGTTCACCAAGGTCTCCTTGAGACTGTCGGAGTCGATGGAAATGGTGAGTTTCTCTATGCGCTGGTCCTTCACCGTCTGCAAGTATTGTATGTCCTGCACGCGCAGTTCTTTCTGATTGCTGTCGCGGAATCGCTGCATCATCTTGGCCTTGATGAAGACCGAGCTGTTCTCGATGAGCATACCCTGCCATCGGCCCCAGTCTTCTCCCCAGAATGCGAGCTCACCCTGACCGCTGAAATCCTCAATGGTGACGAATCCGCAGGGCTTTCCCGTCTTGGTGAACTTGGAGCGCACGCCGGTGACGATTCCTCCGATGGTGACCTCGTCTTTCTCGCTCAGCTTGCCCTTGTCCTCCAGTTCCTTACAACGTGTGTTGCACATGCCGCGCAACACCAGACTGTAGTCGTCGAGCGGATGTGCCGACACATAGATGCCCACCAGGTCGCGCTCGCGGTTCAGTCGCTCAATGCTGCTCCACTCCTCATACTGCGTTGGCAGGGGCGGTGTGGCAATCTCGATGCTGTCGAAAGCACCGAACAACGACTGCGTTGACTGTTGCTGCTCGTTCTGATAGAGCCATCCGTATTTCAGCAGAGCCTCTATGAACGAGTTTCCCTTCGCATCGATGCCGAAATACTGCTCGCGACGAATACCGAAACTATCGAATCCACCACTCAGCGCCATGCTTTCCAGCGCCTTGCGATTGAACGCCTGCAGGTTGACGCGCTGCACAACATCGAAGATGTTTTTGAAAGGTCCGTTCTTCTCTCTTTCCTCTATTATGGCATCTGCCGCGGCAGTTCCCATGCCCTTGATTGCCGCCAGACCAAAGCGTATGACGCCTTTTTTGCTGGCCGAGAACTTCTGTCGGCTCTCGTTGATATCGGGACCGAGCGTGGGTATTCCCATCGAACGGCACTCGTCCATCAGTTTGGTCACCTCGGTGATGTTGTTGAGGTTGCGACTCATGACTGCTGCCATGTACTCGGCCGGATAGTGGGCCTTCAGGTAGGCTGTCTGATAGGCCACCCACGAATAGCACGTGGCATGGCTCTTGTTAAAGGCATACGAGGCGAACTTCTTCCAGTCTTCCCATATCTTGTTGAGCACGTTTTTGTCGTACCCGTTCTTCACTCCGCCCTCGTAGAACAGCGTCTCCAGCTTCTCCATTTCCTTGATTTTCTTCTTTCCCATGGCCTTTCTGAGCGAGTCGCTCTGGCCGCGTGTGAAGTTGGCAAGCTGTCGGGAGAGCAACATCACCTGCTCCTGATAGACGGTGATTCCGTAGGTGTCCTTCAGGTATTTCTCCATGCAGGGGATGTCGTATTTGATGAGCGACGGGTCTTTCTTGCGGGCAATGAAGTCGGGAATGTAGTCCATTGGCCCCGGTCGATAGAGGGCATTCATGGCGATGAGGTCTTCAAACACGGTGGGATGAAGCTCTTTCAGATACTTCTGCATGCCGGTAGACTCGAACTGGAACGTACCGATGGTCTTGCCCTTCTGGTAGAGCTCGTAGGTGAGCGGGTCGTCGATGGGAATGTTGTCCAGGTCGATGACCTGCCCTGTTGTGATGCGCACGTTCTCCACGGCTTCTTTCAGAATGGAGAGCGTCTTCAGGCCGAGGAAGTCCATCTTGATGAGTCCGGTGGACTCGATGACGTGCCCGTCGTACTGTGTGCAGTGCAACTTGTGGCCCGGATCGCTCTTGTCTTCCACCACACTCACGGGAACCCAGTCGCTGATGGGGTCGCGACAGATGATGAATCCACACGCATGAATACCGGTTCCACGCACCGTTCCCTCCAGCATCTTGGCGTATCGCATGGTGTTGCTCAGCTTGACGTCAGGCGAAGCCTCGGCGTCGCGCAGCTCGGGCACGCACTTGATGGCGTTTGTCAGGTTCATCTTCAGTCCGTCGGGCAGACGGTCGGGGATGGCCTTGCACAGCTTGTTCACCTCGTCGAGGGGCACTCGTTCCACGCGCGCCACATCCTTGATGCTGTTCTTGGTTGCCATGGTGCCGTAGGTGATGATGTGGGCACAGTTGTCGTGTCCGTATTTGTCTTCCACCCATTCCAGCACGCGACCTCGGCCGTCGTCGTCGAAGTCGGTGTCGATATCGGGCAACGAGATGCGGTCGGGATTGAGGAATCGCTCGAACAGCAGGTCGTACTTGATGGGGTCGATCTTCGTAATGCCCAGACAATAGGCCACCACGCTGCCGGCGGCCGAGCCACGTCCGGGACCTACCATCACGCCGAGCTCTTTCTGGGCGGAGTTGATGAAGTCCTGCACAATGAGGAAGTAGCCGGGGAAACCCATCGTCTTCATGATGTGAAGCTCGAACTTGATGCGCTCTACCACCTCGTTGGCCTTTCTCTCTTCTTCCGTCTGTGCCGACGGGTCGCTGGCTCCGCAGAGCATGGGAATGCCGTTTTCGTCGTTCTGGCAGAGCGAGAGTTCCGGGTAGCGATCTCTGGCTCCGTCGTAGGCAAGCTTTGCCAGATAGTCGGCTTCAAACTTGATGCGGTAGAGTTTGTCCACGCCTCCTAGCTTGTCCACTTTCTTCTTGGCCTCTTCAGCGGGCAGCGGATTCTCGCCGTTTTCGTCGGTTGTGAACTCGCGGAACAACTCTTCGGGCGTGATTCTCGTGCGATACTGCTCCTCGGTGCCGAACTCCTCTGGGATGGGGAAGAAGGGCATGATGGGGGCGTGCTCGATGTTATATGGCTCCACCTTGTCCAAAATCTCGAGCGTGTTGGACAGCGCCTCGGGAATGTCGGCGAAGACTTCGTTCATCTCGGCCTTCGTCTTAAACCATTCCTGCTTCGTATAAAGCATGCGCGAAGGGTCGTCGAGCTCCTTGCCTGTCGACAGGCAGAGCAGGTGGTCGTGGGCCTCAGCGTTGTCCTCGTCGACGAAGTGGCAGTCGTTGGTACACACCAGCTTGATGCCATATTCGCGGGCCAGCTCGATGAGCACCTTGTTGGCCCGCTGCTGAAGCGGGAAGGTCTCGCGATTGGCGCGCAGCGTGGGGTCTTTCACCTCGTGGCGCTGAAGCTCGAGATAGTAGTCTTCGCCGAAGACACGTTTGTACCACTCGATGGCCTCGCGGGCACCCTCGATGTCGCCTTTCAGTATCTTGTGGGGCACCTCACCGGCAATGCACGCCGAGCACACAATCAGATCCTCGTGGTATTTCTCCAGGTCTACACGGTCGGTTCTTGGGCGCATGTAGAAGCCATCGGTCCACGAACGGCTCACCAGTTTGATGAGGTTCTTGTAGCCGTTGTAGTTCTTGGCCAGCACAATGAGGTGGTATCCACTCATGTCGCCACGCTCGCGGTCGCGGTCTTGCAACCGATGATGGGCCACATACATCTCGCAGCCGAAGATGGGTTTGAAGGGCTCCTTGCCCTCATCCTGCAGCTTGCGGTTGGTGGCATTGCAGATGTCGAAGAACTCCTTGATGCCGAACATGTCGCCATGGTCGGTAATGGCCATGCCGCGCATGCCGTCGGCCACGGCCTTGTCAACGAGTTTCTGTATGCTCGACTGGCCGTCGAGGATAGAATAATAAGTATGTACGTGTAGATGAACGAACTCTTCCATTGATGCTTTCCGAAAGTGTAGATGAGCTGACGCTGAGGGGCTTAGCAGGCATTCCTCTTTCTTGCCAGCGCGGTTATTCTTGATTTGATGGCAAAGATACATTAAAAAACGGGAAGCGCAAAATAAATTAGCGTTTATTAATTATTCTAGGTTTATAGGTTCCGCATGCGCTCTGTGGAAGATGTTGCAGTAGTTTCAGAAGTTACAGGGGTTACAGACAGGATGGGTTGTAAAGGAAGCCTCTCACAAACGCTGCAGTCGCTTTTTAACATTTACATGTCTCTGTGGCTGAAGAATTATCGACCAAGGTGACCCGAGGAGCAATATAACGCAAAAATGACCTGTTTTTGCAAGGCGGTGATTGTCAGATGGTTAGGGGAAAAGCCGTAAAACCAGCAAACGAAAATTGGCATTTTTGACGAAAAAAACCAGGTTTTTTCCTCTCAAATCTGCCGTTTTTCATAAAGAAAACTGCCAATTTTGATGCATTTATTTGGCAGTTTTTTTGATGAAAACCGCCAGTTTTTGTCATAGAACACGTATAGACGCCTCCTCCACCCCCCAAAACACCTCCAAGCACCCCCCAAACCCTTCCCTCAGACCTCCAAAACCCGAAAATGGTTTTGTCAACATTCATGAATCATTTTAACATTTCACTCAATCTTCTCTTCTTCTTTTTATCGACATGTCTTGTCGATTTGTCGACGAAACCAACCACCATCATCACATTAGAATCGTACCTGCGCACGAAAAAAGGCCAGATTACGAAAAAAAACTTGACATCATTGTGCTATAAAATATATTTTTTGTAACTTTGCATCCGATTTTGACAAGGTACGCAGTTATACGCCCATTTAAAAGCAGATACTTTTACACCCAGCGCCACTGGCCACTTCGCAAACGGCAGGCTGCAAGTGAAAGGTTGACTTGAGTGGGCACAAAGGCTGCGAATCTGCTGCTAAAGGCCATCCTATGGGAAAGAGAATCAAGAAAATAAAGAACATACGACTACACCGAGAGGGGACAAACACTTTGATCTACGTGGGCATTGCCATCGTTGCCATTGCCTTTTTGCTGTGGTATCTCACCGGCAACAGCCTCGTCTTCAAGGGCTTCTGCCTCGTCATGGCTGTGGTCTACCTCATCCTCATCAACTTCTTCCGCTGCCCCATCCGCTATTTCCAGGGCGAGACCGACGGCATTGTCGTGGCGCCTGCCGACGGACGCGTGGTGGTGATTGAAGAGGTGGAGGAGACCGAATACTTCCACGACCGCCGACTGATGGTCTCTATTTTCATGAGTTTGTTCAACGTCCATGCCAACTGGTTTCCCGTGGACGGACGGGTGAAGTTTGTGAAGCACTTCAACGGAAACTTCCACAAAGCATGGCTGCCCAAGGCCAGCGAGGAGAACGAACATGCCGACATCATGCTCGAAACCGACGAAGGCGAGGAGATTCTCTGCCGCCAGATTGCCGGTGCCGTGGCAAGGCGCATCGTCACCTACGCCAAGGACGACGAAGACTGCTACATTGATGAGCACCTGGGCTTCATCAAGTTCGGCTCGCGCGTCGACGTCTACCTGCCCCTCGGCGCGGAGGTCTGTGTCACCATGGGACAAAGCACCACCGGCGACCAGACCGTCATTGCCCGCCTGCCCCGCTCATAGCACCTGTTCCCCAATAGGTTTCCCGTAAACAGAGGCTCCACTTCTGACACAACCCCCTGGAAGAAATGAAAAAGCACATACCCAACGCCATCACCTGCTGCAACCTCATCTCAGGATGCATCGCCACCACCTTTGCCTTGTTTGGCAACCTGCCGATGGCGCTGTTCTGGATTATCGGCGGCGCCGTGTTCGACTTCTTCGACGGCATGACGGCCCGTCTGCTCGGCGTGTCCTCGCCCATTGGCAAGGAACTCGACTCACTGGCCGACGTCGTCACCTTCGGCGTGGCTCCCTCGGCCATGGTGTTCTATGAACTAGGCGTGCTCGACTATCCCGCACAGCTGGAGCTGTTGCGCCCTGCCCTGCCCTATTTCGCATTCATCATGGCGGCCTTCTCGGCCCTCCGTCTGGCCAAGTTCAACCTCGACGAGCGCCAGACCATGGGGTTCATCGGACTGCCTACGCCAGCCAATGCACTGTTCTGGGCCTCGCTGCTCGTGGGAAGCAGCAACGTCATCGAGAAGTCGCAGTGGTCGGTGCTTGTGCTGATTGTCATGCTGCTCGTCAGCTGTTACCTGCTGGTGAGCGAGATTCCCATGTTCGCACTGAAGTTCAAACAGTGGGGATGGCGCGGAAACGAGGTGAAATACCTCTTTGTCATCATCTCCGCAATCATGCTGCTGCTCTTCCGTCTGTCGGGATTTGCCCTCGTCATCGCGTGGTATGTGGTGCTCTCGCTGTTCACTGCCCGTCGACCTGAACAGCAGTGAGCGTCTCACAAGTTGCGTTCCGTTAAGTCTTTGTTTTCAACTATTTAATCATCAGGCCTCAGGCCGCCCATCGCCTTGTTCATCATCAAGTTCATATTGATTGTCTTCCTGGTTGCCCTGATTCTCATGGGCATCCTCTTCTTCACCGTGTTCAGCAAGGTCAACAACGCGCGCAAGCAGTTTCGCGAAAACGCTACCCGCCCCAGAAACGTGAACGGGCAAGCGGTGACAGACACTCGCTCGCCCGAAGAGGTCAACCGAAAAATCATTCCCGACAACGAAGGGGAATACGTGGATTACGAAGACGCCTAAACGTCTGTGTACAAAAATGAAAAGAACTGCCATCCTGAGCGCCGTGGCCATTTTGGCACTGGCTTTATTTGCAGGGCTTGCCTTCGCTCTTATCATACCCGTTCTTTTGCTGGCCTATTATTTGCTCCATCTCAAGGAGCGTAAGGAATCGCCAGATGCAGAACGTATGGACATGCTGACAACAGTAGATGAAATGACTGCAAAATACGGTAACCCCGATGAAGTAATCGTCACAAATGCCGTGTTGGCCAATGAACTCGGGGGTGCCATTTTGGTCTATCAACAACAGGGATTTATGATTGCGGCCGGTGCCAAGATTCCCCTTTCCGACATAGAGAGCGTGGTGGCCAAGAACATGGCAACGCCCTATACGGTTGCTGAATATCAGGTAATCATCACGTGCAGTAACAAAGACTACCGCTATATTCGTTTCAACGTAGGCTATGATGAGGAATGGGCCGCGCAGGTAGCCGCAGACATAGACAAATACAGAGCCGGATGACGGCTCTGTATTTTTTTGATTCTCAACTGTGCACCAAAGTGCCGATCTCCTCACCTTCCATTACCTTCTTCAGATTTCCGACCACATCCATGTTGAAGACATAGATGGGCAGGTTGTTGTCGTTGCACATAACGACGGCCGAAAGGTCCATCACCTTCAAGTTGCGCTCCAGCACTTCGCTGTAGCTGATGTCGTGGAACTTGGTGGCCGTTGGGTCTTTCTCGGGGTCGGCGGTGTAGATACCGTCCACGCGTGTGCCCTTCAGCATTACGTCGGCCTCAATCTCTACGCCGCGAAGGCTCGAGCCCGTGTCGGTGGTGAAATAGGGTGAGCCCGTGCCAGCCGAGAAGATGCAGACGTAGCCGTCGTTCATTGCGTCGATGGCTTTCCACTTGGTGTAGAACTCGCCCACAGGTTCCATGCGGATGGCCGTGAGCACCTTGTTCTTCACACCGGCGGCATCGAGGGCCGAACTCAGGGCCAGAGAGTTGATGACCGTTGCCATCATGCCCATCTGGTCGCCCTTCACGCGGTCGAAGCCTTTCTTGGCGCCGCTCAGGCCGCGGAAGATGTTGCCGCCACCAATGACGATGCCAATCTGCACACCCATGTCGTGCACTTCCTTGATTTGCTGGGCATACTCAGCCAGACGCTGCTCGTCGATGCCCGTTTTTCCGCCAGCTGCGAGACTCTCGCCGCTGAGCTTGAGAAGAATTCTCTTGAATCTTGCCATAATTGTTGTCTATATGATGAATTGTATTTCCTTGAATCCAAAGCGCTGTTCGCCGGTGCCGTCGGGCTGGGTGAGCAGCAGGTGGCCGTCGTCTTCAACGTCCATGAGCATCAGCTGCACCTCACTGCCGTCGGGTAGCCTGTATCCGTGCACCTCGCCCTTGCGGTAGAGGGCCGCACGATACTCCGAGCGAAGGTCGTCGTAATGTCCGGCGTAGACGTCTTCCAGGGTGAGTATGGTCTCGTCTACCAGTTCACTGAGCAGGTGCTCACGGTCGGTCTCGTGGCCCAGTATCTGGCAGAGCGACACGGGGTTGGGCGCATCGCTGCGGAACAACTGCTGGTTCACGTTCAGGCCGGTGCCCACAATGCAGGTCTTCACGCTCTTTCCCGAGAGTGTGGTCTCTATGAGCGTGCCACAGATCTTGCGGTCGGCCCAGTAGATGTCGTTGGGCCACTTGATGCAAATCTCCGCCGTATATCGGTCGAGCACACGCTTCAGCGCCACGGCACTGGCCATCGACAGGATGAACTGCTCACGCGCCGCCACGCCTTCGGGACAAAACAGCATGCTGAAAGTGAGGTTCTTGCCAGCCTCGCTCTCCCAGGTGTTGGTGCCGCAGCCGCGACCTGCTGTCTGGAAATCGGTCCACGCCACCACCATCTCGCCTGCCTCCGCCGTGCAATGGCGCAGGTAGTTGTTCGTGGAGTCCACCTCTTTAATATATAATACGCGTGCCTTCATGAATTGTTCATTTGCAAAAATAGCGATAATTCTGCAATTATCAAAATAAAAATGCGTAATTTTGCATCTGTTATGACAAAGACCGAGGAACAGCAGAAAAAAGACGAATACTACATGCGGCGCGCCATTGATGAAGCCCACATGGCGCTCGATGCCGGCGAGGTGCCCATCGGGGCGGTCATTGTGTGCAGAGACCGCATTGTGTCGAGGGCGCACAACCTCACCGAGACGCTCACCGACGTGACGGCACACGCCGAGATGCAGGCCATCACGGCGGCGGCAAACGCGCTCGGCGGCAAGTATCTGACCGACTGCACGCTCTATGTTACCGTGGAGCCTTGCACCATGTGCGCCGGCGCCATCGGGTGGGCACAGATCAAGCGCATTGTGTATGGATGCGACGACGACAAGCGTGGATACCACCGCTATGCGCCGCAGGCCATGCACCCGCGCTCAACAACAACTGGCGGCATCCTCGAAGAAGAATGCCGCCAGCTGATGCAGGAGTTTTTCAGAAAGCTAAGATAGGCACAGCCATCACTTCACAAGCACCACCAGATATTTGCTGGTGCTCCAGAAGATCTGCGGATTGGTGATGCGCAGCACATACTGCTTGTTGCTGTCCTGTGTGAGGGTGTAGCTGCTCGAGGGGTGCATGGTGAGCATGCGAACCGACTTGGAATAGAGCTTCACCTCCTTGGTGTTGCGAATGTCAATCTTCGTGAAGTAGTTCTTGTTGAAGTTGCCCTGCAGCACCTTGTTGTCAATCAGGATGCCCTGGTCCTTGAGTTCCTTCTTCGTTCCGAACACATACCAGGCGGTGTTCAGCTGGGCGTCCTGGTCGCTGATGACCTCCGACTTCTGCGAACTCTCCTCTTTTAGCTGCTTCACGTCGGTGTTCAGGTCGGCAATGGTCTCGTCGAGCGCACTGATGTGTATGTCCTTGGCGTCAAGATCGGCGCGCGGCTGCTGCAGCTCAAGGTTCTTCGACTCCAGCTGTTCCATCAGTCCCTCGATGGTTTTCTGCAGCTGGTCGCTCTTCACGGTGCCTTCACTGAGCTGCTTCTGCAGTTTCTGGATGAGCTCGCGGTTCTTGGCCATGCGGTCGGCTATGAACTGGATGTTCTCGCGAATCTGCTGCGCCTGGTCGGCACGCTCACCGCTCTTGGCCACGCTCACTCGTTTCTCGGCCTCGTTGATCTCGCGGAATCCCTCCTGAATCTCATAGAGCGTACCCACGAGATCGTTGATTTCATTGTCTTTCTGCTCAATGATGCGCTGCAGCGAGTCGTTCTGTCCACCATCGGGAACCACGGGCTGCTGCACCTCTTGCTTACAAGCCACGACGGCCATGAGGCACATCGCTACAAACAATAGCTTTTTCATACTGTTTCCTTGTTATGTTGTTTCTTTTCCTTCTTCGGTTCTGAACCGGCCAGCACGATGACGAACTCGCCACGCGGCTCCGTTTCCTTGAAATGGGCAATCACCTCAGCCAGCGTACCACGCACGCTCTCCTCATGAATCTTCGATATTTCGCGGCAACAGCTCACCTGACGGTCTTCGCCGAAAACCTCGGCAAACTGCTGCAATGTCTTTATCACGCGGTAGGGCGACTCGTAGAAGACCATGGTGCGCGACTCGTCCTTCAGACTCTCCAGACGCGTCTGCCGCCCTTTCTTCTGCGGCAGGAAACCCTCGAAACAGAAGCGGTCGCAGGGAAGCCCACTGCTAACAAGTGCCGGTACGAATGCCGTAGCACCTGGCAGACATTGCACCTCCTGACCCGCACGAATGGCCTCGCGCACCAGGAAAAAGCCTGGGTCGCTGATGCCGGGCGTGCCTGCGTCGCTGATGAGCGCCACCGTCTGGCCGGCACGAAGACGATCAACAACAGCTGCACTGGTGCCATGCTCGTTGAACTTATGGTGCGACAGCAGGTGGTTCTTGATGTCGAAATGCTTCAGCAACACACTGCTCGTGCGTGTGTCCTCAGCCAAGATAAGGTCGGCTTCCTTCAGCACACGAACGGCCCGCATCGTCATGTCCTCCATGTTGCCCACGGGAGTCGGAACTACAAATAACATGCCCATTCTGGCGACAAAGTTACTTCAAATATTGCTTACTTCTTACTTTTTGACAAGAAAACCTCGCTTTCTTGACAATTTTTAGCAGGAAACACGGGTTGCCAGCTACTTAGTGAGTCGCATTATCCATTTTGCCGCCGACACACGGAGACCACCTGCCGCCTCTTGTTTCCTTTTTGCTGTTTCCATGTGTTAATGTTCCCAAATCGCTTGCTCGTTTCACCTAATCTGCGTAACTTTGTAGCCTATGACTGAAACATTCACAGGGGAGACACACCGTCCCGGACGTATCGAAGTGGTGTGTGGTTCAATGTTCTCGGGCAAGACCGAGGAACTCATCAGGCGTCTCAAGCGCGCCAAATTTGCCAAGCAGCGGGTGGAGATTTTCAAGCCGTCCATCGATGTGCGATACAGTGAGCAGGATGTGGTCAGCCACGACCAGAACAGCATTCCGTCTACGCCCATTGACTCGTCGTCAAGCATTCTGTTGCTGGCTGGCGACAATGAAGTAATCGGCATCGACGAGGCTCAGTTCCTCGACGAGGGACTCATCCGCGTGTGCAACGAACTGGCCAACCGCGGCGTGCGTGTCATTGTGGCGGGGCTCGACATGGACTTCAAAGGAGTTCCCTTCGGACCCATGCCAGGGCTGTGCGCCATCGCCGACGAAGTGACCAAGGTACATGCCATCTGCGTGAAATGTGGGGCGTTGGCCTATGTCAGCCACAGACTGGTGAAAAACGACCGCCGCGTGCTGCTCGGCGAAACGCAGGAATACGAGCCCCTCTGCCGCGAGTGCTACCAGCGCGCTCTCAAGAACGAGGATTAGTCATCGCAACCACCCATCAACAACCATAGCCATGCAAAAAGAAATAACCTTCGACCGATTCATCCGCATCGCTGGCATCGCACTGCTGGTGGTGGCTGTTCTTTACGCCATCAACTACCTGAGTGGCGTGCTCCTGCCATTCTTCGTGGCCTGGCTGCTGGCCTACCTGCTCTATCCCATTGTGAAGTTCGTGCAATACAAGATGCACGTACCGACACGGGCATTGAGCATCATTGTGACGCTCATCGTGGTCATTGCCGTCATCACAGGCATCGTCTGGCTCATCATTCCGCCCATGGTCGAGCAGTTTGGAAAGCTCAGCCACCTCGTTACACAATACCTGCAGCAACAGACGAACTCAAACGACCTCACAGCCCTCGTCAAGGACTGGGTGAACGAGCACCGCGACCAGATACAGAAAGTACTGAAAAGCCCCGACATGACCGACGCGCTGAAGGCCGCCGTTCCACAGCTGTTCGCCTTCGTAGGACAGACAGCCAACATCATCATCAGCATCGTGGGCTCCATGATTACCTTATTATATATGTTCTTCATCCTGCTCGACTACGAATACCTCACCGACAACTGGATCAGAATCTTCCCTAAGAAGACCCGTCCGTTCTGGCAGGAACTCATGAAAGACGTAGAGAATGCGCTCAACGCCTACATCCGCGGTCAGGGACTGGTGGCCCTCTCCATGGGCATTCTCTTCTGCATCGGCTTCACCATCATAGACTTCCCCATGGCCATCGGTCTGGGAATCCTCATCGGAATCATGGACCTCGTGCCCTATCTGCACACCTTCGCCCTCATACCGACAGCATTCCTGGCACTGCTCAAGGCTGCTGACACCGGACAGAACTTCTGGGTAATTCTGGCATCGGCCGTCGCGATTTTCATCATTGTACAGATAATCATTGACATGGTCATTACGCCCAAGATCATGGGAAGCGCCATGGGCCTCAACCCAGCCATCCTGCTGCTCTCGCTCTCGGTGTGGGGCGCGCTGCTGGGATTCATCGGACTCATCGTAGCCCTGCCACTCACCACGCTGCTCATCGCCTATTACCAGCGCTACGTGACTCGCGACACCCTACCCTACCCCGAGCCCTCCAAGGCCCCACCCAAGACATCCTCCACTTCCATCATCCCCGTGAAAGCACAGACGAAAAAGCACGATGAAACGACCGCCAGTGCTCAAGAATCCACGGGAAACGAAGAAAAACAGCAAAAAAGTCACGAATAATTTTGCTGTCTCAAAAAAACATCGTAACTTTGCACCCGCTTTTAAGCAACGGAGATCCGCTAGCTCAGCTGGTAGAGCACATCCCTTTTAAGGATGGGGTCTTGGGTTCGAACCCCAAGCGGATCACTTTAAGAAATCAGCAAGCAATTGAATATCAATTACTTGCTGATTTTCTTTTACTCCAAATGCACCACTTTTGCACCACTAAGCTTCAGTTGTAAAGCATTACAATCGCCCTAAACGTCAAGAAAAGGCATATTAACACTTGTTATCACAAGCAAGAAGCGAACTCTTTAGATGACCTTACAGATAACTCTTTTGGCAATCTATAATTCACTTGATTATCTCCCAATAGCCTAACCTAGTTGAACCAATGCGCCGTATGAACCCTAATTCTTTGAGCCTATTGATATGCTTCTGAACGTTCTTGAGCGAAATGCCTGTCAAGTTAACCAACTCGCTTCTACTGATATTAGGATTGTCCTTAATATGAGAATATATAGCCTTTGCAGTATCAGACACCCCATTAGGCACCCTATTAGACACCCCTTCGGACACCCCTGCACCGCTTGATTCCGTTGATGGCACAGGTAGCACCAATTCCACCTCGTCTACATCCAGTTTGTTCAGCAGTTGCGGTTCACCCCAACTGGTTTCCTTCCATGCAGCGATTATCTTTGGGAATCCGGAACCGACATTCTCACCAAAGCCAATCATGCGGAGCATATTCTGAATCTTCGGATTGCGGGCCTTGGAGTTGCCACCTCGATAGATGGTCTCTACAGGCAACTTAAGCAGTCCCGGATTACGGAAGCAAAGACGGTCATCATGTTTCTCTATCCTCAGAATACCCGCATCCATCATCAGGTCGCAGTGGATAATGGCATTCGTAAAGGCTTCACGCACTGCTTCACGTTGTGGCGTATCATCTTTTCTCTTCCACCCTTTCTCCAGTTTAAACGGCTTTGGCAGATCAAATTGGATCTTTGGCGAGACAATGCGGAAGAACTGATATAGGTTGTTTTCCCAAAGTCCATCGTATGTCAGTCGGTCGTGATAACGCTCATCACCCACCAGATGACTCATATCCAGATAGTCCATGCGGAAGTTGGCAAATCTGTCCCTTATGGCGAGTCCTTTGCCAAACATCATTAGCCCTGCCAATGTCAAGCCCTCTCTGCCAGTCTGTCTATCCTCTGTATATCCACCCAGATTTCTGAGGAAAGTCTTATCATCAACCCTATTCCAGACATGGGTGTTATTCTCCAGTCTGAACTCTGTGCGATACTGGCGCAAGGAATCGGGATCAATATCATCCATGCCATAATACTCTATCAGAATGCTGTCGTTTCCATCTGCATTAGAATCACGTATCATCGCCTTTACCTGAGCCTCTGTACAATGATAGTCACCTTCGTTGTTGCGCCTATACGTACCTTTATATACATTGCCGTTCAGATAGATAGGCTTTGCCATCCAGTCTGCCTGGGGAACATGGACGCAAACAATCTGTGCTCCATTCACATTCACCACCTCCACATCGCTGTCAAGAAGAATGTTCTCATTCACCTTGTCACTGTTGAGGGTATTCCAGAAGTCTGTAATAATCTTACTTGGTTCGTTAACGCCAATTATCTGGAATCGCTTACTAACGTCCTTCTCTTGCAAGTTTTCATCCACGCCAAGCAGAATCAGTCCGCCAATGGTATTGGCAAAAGCCGAATACGTCTGCCAAATAGACTTCGGCACCTCAGCCTTCGCTTTCTTGCATTCCAGTGTTACTCGCTCACCTTTGAGCAATGCTTCTTTTATTGTTTCTGAGTCCATATCGTCTGCAAAGTTAATCAATTCTTTATAGTTTTTATTACTCATTGATTAGAAATCAAGTACCTGTCCCCATGATTTTTTCTATCCTATCATTGTTCGCAAGCACCATGTTACAACCGATTGTTAGATATTCGTAGTTTCTTCTTTATCACTTTTCACGTGAAAATGTATTCGTCCCTCAGCCACCATTCGTTGGATTGTATGCAGCGGATAGCACCAACTTGTTTTATGTTCTACGCCTTTTTTATCCTCATATACGACATGCTCTCTTGGAAGATAATGCCCGTAATCCTTTAACCATGACTTGCTAAAGAATTGTATTTGTTTAGATAACTCCTCTGCAGTCAGCCAAACCTCGTTCATTACCTAATAATGATAGCGGATAGTATCACCAGAGAACTCTTTAAGGATTTCATCCCTAAGCCTCTTATCTATTTTTACCTTAGTACCAAAGTATATTTCTGTTGCGCCAAACATATTTAAGTTGTATTTCTCGATTAATAGGGTGAACAATATCTATTCAATATATCCTTCTTGTTTGCAAAAACAAATGATAGGGCATTTTTACACATCTTTTTGTTCTTGTCGTCTACGAAGTTGTCATCTGCAATTATTTCACTGTATTCTTCCAATTGCGGATTAAAAACAATCATTATTGCTGTAGTTGGTGAGGTCGGATAAAACAACTCAAAGTCTTTAATATCTCCATTATCATCCAATTCATCTATCCTTAGATTTATCGCTGGTTGGTCACAAGTGATAAATGGTATTGAAGACTCATTCTTAACAAAGATATATCTGGTATTAGGATTGGCCACGGCGATACTATGTCCCAGTTTAGTCGCCATTATAATGGAAATGTACGGAAATGCTTTTCTGTAAAGTTCACTCAAAAGAGGTTTGTTTAGTTGTAGATATCCATTTATTCCGTTTTCTCTCATTTTCTTTGTCCTACTGTATTGAGTACAAAGATAATAAACTGCCTGATATTTATCTGGAATGTTCCTTAAATCTTCTAAACTATGGCAAGACAAAAGAGGTCTACCCATTTTTTCGATATTGGTCTGCATATTATCTAAGATGTGAAGCGAAAAATCTCTTTTGTCAGTTTCTGACATCATATTATAAGAAATTGCTTCATAACCTTTAAGAAGACTTTCAGCAATAGACCACATAAAAGGCGGAAATTGTTTAGCAAAATTCCAACAGGTAAGAATTTCAACAGGAGACAATGCGTACATCTTATAGAAATAACTTTCTTGAGCAACATCCATGAGACTAACATAATCTACTTTGTTGGCTTCAAAGATGTAAGTCCAAATTTTCTTCTCCTTAGGATTCTTCTTCCAAGGATTTAAATAATACCGCCATACATAATGCTGTTTTTTGACTTCTGTATTCATTCGTTTTATACAACCAACTCTTTTCTAAAAAGATTTTCACATTTTACTTACTCTTTCTCAAATGCTTTTGATATGCTTCCAATATCTCCGATGACAAATCATCAGCCGCAAAATAGGGTACATCTATGCCGAATGCCTTACTGAGCGATTCCAAGTATTCTTCGCTGCGGTCATATAACCAATTGTTGCGAATCCATAAACCGAGGGTAAAATGAAACTCGAAAAGGTCTTCCGCTTCTACGATAGCCTTTTTGTCTGCCTCACTTAGCATTTCGTCCAACAGAGCAAAACATTCTTTCTTCGTCTTTGGTTTGTTCTCCATAATACACAATGATTAGACCTTTATTCTTCGAACGGATATATTGTAAAGATTATGATGGATTATTCTTTGATGACTGATTTTGATTCAAACTTATTCTATAAAGAGACTTTTGTATTGTCTGTTCATCTTCACCATTAGAACTGAGAGATTCAGCTATCTCAGCAAGAGGCTCCATAACGTTTACCGAACCATTTGCCAAGAATTCTCTAATACTCATTTTTATATCTATCGAATACTTATCGTTATAAGTTCCTGTTAATACAATTTTCTCATTTTCATTCTTATTTATCCATCCCGTTATGCTTTCTGTCGATTGCCATTCCTTTTTATCTATATTAGTCCATTCTAATTGGCTTTGTTCTTTTGGGATCAACAAGAAATAAATATTTGCTCCAGGACTCAACATAAGTTTCTTGTTTTGCAACTCTACCAATAATTCCGTTAAAGATCGGTATGGATTAGTAACAATCGGATTTCCCTCAAATTTTAGTTGTATGTTATAGGCTAAACTCCTTCCAACATTTTGTATTTTGAAGAAATAGCAATTATGCCATTCAATGATACTGCAATCAATCCTTGCACGTGTGTCTTCTTCTCTTTGTCTTTTAAGTTCAGATAATTGATAACGGTTCTGGCAAACTGTTACAACAGTTACTATTGCTAGTAGCAATGTCCCGATAGCAGTTAATGCATTCCAGTCAAAACAAAATAATATCGTATTCATTTCATAACCAATTAAATGTTTTCTAACCAATCTGGTTTTTACTCATTATTACCTAAAAAAGAAATCCGCTTTAGTGGCAACATATTCTTGTCATCATCTGTCATCTTGTCGTAATACTCCTGCCACATTTCAATAAACTCGTCACCATCAATCAGACGAAGAAACTTGTCATTTCCAGAAGCTGCGTTACGAGCATCGGCAGAATAAGTGCCACTTGTAACGAACAAAGCTATGTCGCCAGCTTTTAACACTCCAGACAATGCTCGAACTTCTGAGGCTCCAATGGCCGTGTCGGGCTTATGCTTTACTTGTACTTTGATGCGTGGCGTTTGTGCACCCAGCGGGTCTAAATAGGCAATAATATCAATGCCGCCATCTTTTCCTTTGGGAGCGACAAAAGGAGTGTGATAACCCATAGCACGAAGCAAGGCTGCCACTAAGTCTTGAAACTCGTAGGGGCTTTTTGAAACTATGTAGCGTTTAATACCCTCTCTTGCATCAGACTCTAATAAATCAAGATTCATTGAGTTGTCTTTCTCTGCGGTTTCATCCGTAGGCTCATCATCTGGTCCAACTTCAATATCACGCAGTTTTTTCCATTCTATGTAGGCGGCTCTTGCCAGGTTCATTACATCTTCTGGGCTTTTCTTTAGTACTTTTTCTCCCTCTGGTGTAATATACCAAGTCCCATTTTTCTTCACTATGAAGCCAGCCTTCTGATAGTCTATAGAATAGAACTGAAAACTATTTGTCCAACGAATATATTGCATTTTTCCAGCAGGTTCTCGTTCCCAATCAGTAAGTTCAACATTTTCGTTGACGAAAGGATATATCTCTTTTGCAGGAATGCTTCCACCACGATGAACCATTTCTTTCATTACTGCATACAACGTTTTGGTTGCACAGGCTTTTGTTCTGCTAAACTGTTCTTTTGCCATATCTCGTCTGTTTTTATCTATTCCCTTTTGCTCTATTATGAGTTATACGCTTTATTCATAACAATATCATCTATTTCCTGCATGATGCGTTCTGTCTGCTGGAGGACATAGATGATGCGGCCATAGTGCTTTACGTCCTCGAAACTCAGAGTCATTCCTTTGCGGTCTTTGAGCCATTTCTGGGCGGGCTGGTAGCCGCCAATGAAGAACTGCCAAGCGGATTCAGGTACACCGTCGAAGTATTGCTCAGCGTTGATATAGACGCGATTCTCTTGCCAGCGGTAGCAATCTACCTGCAACGAGCCTGCCACAGGGAAGGTGATGCCTGTCTTCGAGGGCATGTCTTCCATCAGATGCAGCTGCCGCAGTTCTTCTCCCTTCTCCACCAGATCACGGAACCTTTCCCAGTCCGTCGGGTAAGGGATGCGTGGGAAGTCTATCTTCAGGAACTCCTTGTAGCGTTCGCGATAGCTGGGGCTATGCAGCACTGCATAGATGTAGTCGAAGAGGTCTTGGGGGTAGAGCACACCATTATACTCGCTCGTCGGGTCAACCAAGATGTTGTCATCATAGCATGGAAGATAGTTCAAGCCTTGGGCAATCCTGTCATACAATTCCTTGTTGAAATTGACGACGCGCTCTTCTTGGCCCATGTTCGCTTTATAGACGTAGAGAGGAAAGACATAACCAGCACCTAATCTGCCTGCTGTAGCTATATAATTGAAATTCGTAACAGAATCCGTAATGAAGGCATATTTCCAATCATCAACACATTGTTTACCAACTACCATTGCAATATTACCTGG
The DNA here is from genome assembly GCA_017509155.1 of Prevotella sp. Classification (GTDB taxonomy): domain Bacteria; phylum Bacteroidota; class Bacteroidia; order Bacteroidales; family Bacteroidaceae; genus Prevotella. The sequence goes on along the minus strand of JAFWQE010000137.1, from coordinate 655 downwards.
AGTTAGTAAATGCCCCATAATATCTTTTCTTGCGCGTTCTATGAGCCCTTCATCATAATATAATATCCTATTATCCAAAGCCCTGTATGCGAATTTGCATTCCAAACCTTTATCGTAATCTTTGGTACTAATTCTTTCTACATTATTCCTCAATTTATTCGCATCCGAATTGACTAATGCTGCGTCATTGGATGTAACTACGCCTACATTAAAGATGTTGAATAATTCGTTTACTTTAAAACCTTTATTGTACTCTTCTTCTAAACCAAAATCTTTAGGAACAAAGAAATACATTGGAGCCTTAGGACTCATTTCTTCATAACCTACATTTCCTAAGGTTGCCCCATCAAGGAAGTCATATTTCTGCTGACGCAGTCCATATAAATCCTTATGGTACACCTTTCCAAGTTCGTCTTTTCCTTTCTTTCCTGTCTTGACAAACAGGTTGATGCTGACACCCTGCATAATATCAAAGACATTCTCGTCCTTGCTTCCATCTGGGCACGTCTCTTTCTTCTTACTGTTGCCGTGAAGGTCAATGGTGTAAATCTTATCGAAGGTCTTCAGCAGATTCCAGCGCATACCTCTGAATGTGGGATTATCGAGATAGCCATGAGGATTGATAAAGCCGATAATGCCCTCACCTTTCTTTTCG
>JAFWQE010000136.1 GCA_017509155.1 Prevotella sp. | reverse complement strand
CCCACAACTACTCCGAAGGAGGGGAGCTCGGAGGCGCAGAGTATAACTTACAACGATACTTTAGGGAGTCAAGAAAGAGGACTTCTTGGCAGACTAAAACAGATGGAAGGCTGCTGTTTTTATATATTAGATGAGCAAAAACAGTCTGCCGTTTTGTGCTCCCCCTCCTTCGGAGGGGGCTGGGGGGGAGGTCCCCCTTCCCCAACTACTCCGAAGGAGGGGAGCTCGGAGGCGCAGAGTATAACTTACAACGATACATCAGGGAGTCAAGAAAAAGGAATTCTTGACAGACTAAAACAGATGGAAGGCTGCTGTTTTTATATATTAGATGAGCAAAAACAGTCTGACGTTTTGTACTCCCCCTCCTTCGGAGGGGGCTGGGGGGAGGTCTCCCTCCCCCAACTCTTTATCTTTCGGCTATCTTTTTCCTGAGTTTGTCGATGGCCTGCTCCAGGCTTTCGCTCGGCTCTATGATGTTGTAGTCGTGCCAGAAGTCGGGATCCTCGAAATAAGCCACTTTGTCGAAGAAGGCATCGCGCTGGAAGAAGGTGTCGCGTCCACGTGGAGCCTTTATCTCACCCATTGCGCGGTCGGTGACCACAAGCTCGCTCTTGGCGGTGAAACTGGTGGCCAGCAGCCGGCGTTTCCAGTCGCAGTTGAAGCGGAAAAGGGCACGCACGTAGCTGATGCGCGTCTGTGTTCCGTCGTAATGGTAGTTCACCAGGACGGTCATTTCGCGAGGCTTGAAGCGCACACCGGCAGGTTTGCGCACCAGCATGTAGCGCGTGGCCTTGAGACGGTCGCTCATATCGAGCGACAGTTCTGCACGGGTGAAGGCCAGCGTTTCGCGGTCGATGTAGAAGAGTCCGGAGAACAGGGCGTAGGGCGCGCTGCGAACAGGCTTCACGCGGATAACGTATTGCGGACGCTCATCGAGTATGGTCGGCACCTCCATCTGGAAGTCGTAGTATTGCAGGTCCTCGTCATTGAGAATGAAGTCCTTGTTCTTCACAATGTCAATCCATATCGGCGTGTTGGGACCGCCCATGATCTTCACGCCCAAGGTGTCGTTGGTCTTGGGGCTGAGCAGTCTCCGTCCCTTCTCAATGGCCACGCGGTCAGACGATGGATTCCTATAGACCGGTGTCTTGTAGAGCTGGGCCACGGCCTCGGCCACGTTGATGTAGCGCTGCCGTTTCTGCACGGTTTCGCGATAGAAGCAGGTGTAGAGCTCGTCGTGGTCGTTGTAGTTGTAGGGAATCTTCGCCATGGCGGCTTCGAGAATCTCGCGGGCGTTCTGCGACACCACGATGACATCCTGAAGCACCACCGAGGCGGGCATGAGCTGGATATGAAGGCCTGTGAGCTGATGACTGAGGTTGACGCGCCGCTGATGATAGCCCACATGCGAGAGAATGATGAAGGCGGGACGCCGCTGACACTTCAAAGTGAAGAGCCCGTCTTCGTTGGTTACCACCGCCACATGCTCGTTAGGAACGGTGACATTCACATGTGGCATGGGGTCGTGATGGTCGTTGGTCACCACGCCGCTGACGACGCAGAGCGAGTCGGCTGAAGAAGGAGCGACCCACTCCTGCCCCTCTTCGAGGGAGGGACTGGCCGTGGCGTCACGCTGAACTGTCAACGTGAAGGCGCCTATCTGTTGAGCCGCGAAGACAAAGCTGGCAACCACGAACAGAAGTCTGAGGGTAAACGTTTTGTGATTCATTGCAATCTCCTTTCTTTTTCACTCGCAAAGATAAGAAAAGATACTGAAACAACAAAACTTTTTTCACCAAAAATGCCACCTGTCAAGACAGACAGGCGGCATTTTAATAAATTATGTGTCAATCAATTATGTGGTTTTACTATTTTTTAGAAATGGAACTTCAGGTCGACGCCCATCTGGAAGGGATTGCCCATCTGCGCGAAGAACAGTTTCTGCCCGGTGGCAGCGCTGTCAAAGGCGAAGGTGTTGAATCGCTCATCTGTCAGATTGCGTCCCCAGATGTTCACGGACAGAGCTCCAAAGTCGAGGCAGGCGTGGGCGCCAAGCACCGTATAGAGGTCCTGGCTGTAGGTGTTCTGCTCGTCCCAGTAGGTCTTTCCCTGCGCCGAAACGTTGGCACCGATGGTGAAAGAACGGATAAAGCTGCCGCCGAAGTCGAAACGGTAGTCGGCCATTCCGCCAATGGTGTGCTCGGGAATGAAGGGCACGCGCTTGTCTTGTAGTCGATAAACTGTCCGCCGATGGTGTCGCTGTATTCCTTGAACACCGCACGGGTATAGCCATAGGAGGCGGCCCAGGTGAGGTGGTTGTCGAAGGCACTGCCGCGCAGCGACAGTTCGATGCCGCAGCTGCTGCTCTTTCCGGCATTGGTCATCATGCGGCCGAAGCCGTAGTTGCCTGCCATAACGCTGAGCTGCTGGTTGCGCACCTGCATGTAGAAGCCGGCAAAATCGAGCTGAAGGCGCTGACCCAGCAGGTTGAGATGGGTGCCGAACTCATAGTTCCAGCTCGTTTCGGGCTTGTAGGAAATGGTCTTCAGGATGTTGTCGTAGTCGGCTGCGTCGTGAGCAATCTCCATGTTACCGCGGGCCTGCTGTGCGCTTGCCTGCAGCTCGGTCTGAAGAATGTCGCTGAACATCTGCATGTTGAAGCCTCCGGCGCGATAGCCTTTCGACACCGTCGCGTAGATGTTGCTGCCGTTGTTGCCCACCTCGTAGCTCAGGCCGAACTTAGGCAGCAGCTGGTTGAAGTCACGACTGTGCTTGTCCTGCAGCAATGAGCTGACGCGGGCATTCACGTTTACGCCCATCACACTCTCGTCGAGCGTCATCACGGCACTCGTCTTGTAGTCGATGCGCTGCTGACTGTAGTCATAGCGCAGGCCAAGCGTGGCGGTGAGTCGCGGCAGGATGAGGATGTTCGATTCGTGATAGAGGCCGAGGTTGGTCTGCGGAGTGAAGAAGGTTCCCGGTATGGTTTGCAGCGTCAGGTCGATGGAACAGCCACCGGCGCGCTCAATGATGCCCGCAGCCATCTTCAAGGCCTGCTCCTGTGTCATGCCCTGAGCAATGTAGCGGGCCGCCATGGAGTTGAGCATGCCGTAGTAGGCATAGTCACGGATGTTCTTGGAAAGGAACTGGTTCATCTCCGAATCGAAGTAGACGGGAGCGTTGGTGTTGAGCCACAAATAGGACCCATAGGCGCCCGTTGTCCAGTTCCAGCGCGAGCTGTGGTGGCCTTTCAGCGTCAGCTCCTGTGTCAGCGCGTGCTGCGTCTGGTGCTGTTGCATGTGCATGAAATCGCCAGGCAGATAGTCGATATCCATCAGCATGTGGTCGCGAAGAAACTGATAGCTGGTGGTGGAATAGAAGCTTATGTCGTGCCCACTGTAGCTAAGGCTGAGGCCGGTATTGAACATGTTGCGGCGATAGTTGCCCTGTCGGTTGGACGAAGGGTCGAGTGTTGTTCCCGACGTCTCGTCCATCACGCCGTAGGGGAAGCCGTTCTGGCGCACGAACTGGTAGTCGGCAATGTAGTCGAACAGCCATCTCGGCGTGGCCTGGAACATGAGTCGCAGCTTGCCGCCGGCTTCATCATACTGGTCGGCTTTGTCGCCAGTGGTCTGGTTCTTGAAGAAACCGTCCTGTCCCTCGTAGAATCCGGCGAGCGAGAAGGCAAACTTCTCTCCCACCTTATTATAATGCGAGGCCTCAACGGTCTTGTAGTTCTTCATGCCATAGCCCACTTTCACGTCGGTGCCCTGGTAGTTGAACGGACTGCGCGAATAGAGTCTGACCAGTCCACCTTCCGTATTCATGCCGTAAAGCGTGCCCTGCGGACCGCGCAGAACGTCCACACGGTCGAGCTGATAGCTGTGGAAATTGAACTGGCTCTTGCTGGCAAGGGGGATGCCATCCATATACATTCCCACGGAGGGACTGTTCACTCGCGAGCCGATACCGCGAATATACATCGACGAAGTGTAGCGCGAGCCGTAGACAGGCATGCTGAACGAGGGAACAAAACTGCTCAGTTCTCGCAGGTCGCGCACACCAAGATTGCTCACGTCGGTGCCGGAAAACAAGGTGCTGCTCAGCGGCTGCTGGCGCAGGCGGAAGCTTTCCTTGGGTTGTGAAATAACGATTACCTCATCGAGATCGAGCACACGCGACGTGTCAGCGGCCTCTTCTGGGACGGTAACAGTGGAAGGACTGACATTGGCAGCCGCCACCGAAACAGGCACGGATACCAATGCTGTCATCAGGATTTTACTTATTCTCTTTTTCATCATCTACTGTTTTAATAAAAACTCGGTGCAAAATTACTCATTTTGCAGGTTCTGTAAAATCCTCATTTATGTGGATTTTTGTCTGAAATAGTTTTATCATCTGTATTCTTCATCCTCATTCATTCAGCGCTCCGCATTGCCGACAGCGTCCCTTTTCGTGCATCGGAGCCCCGCAGTTTCCGCAGGTGTAGCGGCAATGGGAGCCACGCAGGTAGGCCCGAATGGCAAACCAGAAATAGGCAATGAGCAAGATATAGCCCACGTAATATAGCGTGGTGATGCTGAACACGATGTAATCGACGGCGCAGACACCGCCAAGACTCATCAGATAGAGCAGCGCATCGCCTGAGTGAAGACTCTGTCGGGTCACCTCGGCACAGGCCAGTGACACGATGAGCATGGCCCACACAAGCATGAGGAAAAGCATGAGAATGGTGGGTTCGCCGAAAGGATTGAGCGTGGGATTGAAATAGAAATGGCGCCAAAGGTCCGGGGCGAACATCTGAATACTGGCGTAGAGAGTGGCGGCAGTGGCCACAATCAGCGTCAGCACCGTGGGATAGACCGACGGAATGTCGTTGAAATGCACGATGTGGGAGCGTTTTCGCAGGATGCTTCTCACCAGATAGATGGCCACCAGCAGGCTGATGACAATGAGGAAGAGCAGCACGTGCATGTCGCTGAACAGCGTGATGAACTGCGAAATAGGGTCGTCGGGGTCGACGGCCGGCAGCAACGACGACTCGTGAATCCATCCGAAAGTGAACTGGTCGCGCGCCACACTCACCCACACACTGTCGATGCTGTCGGTGGGCATGATGCGGATGTCGGCCACCACAAGCGGCTCATGGCGATAGACATAGAACGTGTCTGTGGGCATCATGGATACGACTTCCTCGGGCTGTTGGCGTATGAGAGCCAGCGAATCTCTGCGCACCACGAAGTTGAAGTTCTCGTGATAGTGGTGCTCAATAAGGAAGCGCAGCGAGTCGTTATAGCGCTTTATGGCAGCAGAATCCATCGCTTCGGCCACCTTGTCGGAGTCTGGAAGCTCCACCACAGCGGGCACAATGCTGCGATGCGTACGGTGACTATTGTAGCACCCCGTAAGCAAAAGCACTGCCAAAAGGCCCATGATGAATGCCTGAATTCTCCTCATTGCACGTCTGTCTTTTCTTTATTCTATATTCCTTTTCTTTACACACGAGGTGCCGCATAGATGTTCATCTGGCACGACTTACAGTCAAACTCAAGCCTGAAGCGCCGTCCGTCGGACAGTTTCAGGTAGAGCAGCTCGCACCAAGGTGTCCTCTGCGCGCCCTTCTCCTGTTGCTTGCGACAATAGCCAAGGCTGTAGCGCAGGCAGTGGCGGCACTGCATGATGAGCGGCTCACGCTGTCTGCTGCCCAGCTCGAAAGCCGGCTGAAGGGTCTTCAGCCCTCTTTCCTCGTAGAATGCGCGCGCCTTTTGGTTGGCCACATTATAGAGATAGGTGTGGCGGGCATACATCTCCCCTACCCGTCCCCACTCAATGGCTTCGGGCTTGTCGGCAGCTGCGGCAGGGTGTTCCGTTGTCGCAATGATGCCCGTCTGTCGCCTGCTCCAGCTTTTCATGGCCTTTTCCACCATCTCGCGCCTCATTTCGGCTAATGCGCTCGACGGAATGAAGAAGCCGAAATCGGCAGGCACAAGCGTCACCTGCGTGCATTCGTAGGGTGTATTCCCAAGTTTCGATAGCTGGCGCACGATGTTCTCGCGCTGCGACTTCTGCGCCGTCTGCTTCTCCATGTCTTTTTCCAGACTCACGGTCTCAAGGCCTATGTCTTCGACTGGTGCCATGCTCAGGCGGAAGCCCTGCGCGGTGGCCTCGAGCGTCATGGCGACGGCTATCTTCCGCTCCGCAGTCTTGCCGCTCATCAGTCGTTCGAAGGCGACGTCGTTGTTGCGATAGAGCGCCATTCCCGGCCGCAGACTGGCGGGCATCTTCAGCGGAAACAGGCGGTTGCCCTCGGCACGGTTCACGCGGAAGCCTTCCAGTTCGCGACGGTCGTTGAGGAAGCAAAGGCCGTCGCCATTGGCAAACGCAGCCGTTCCGGCCACATTGAACGAGCGCCCGCTCAGCTCTTTCACCCGCCCCACATACTCGCCAATGGCCTTGGGGGTGTCGGGCGAGAAGATGTCTGGCTGCCGACCGTCGAGGAAATAGTGGGTGAAACCGCGGTTGAAAGTCTTCTTCAGATTGGGCTCGAAGCTGTATGTGCAGCGCCCAAGCGAGGCTCGCTGGTATCTGTCAGGATGCCGTTCAATAATCTCGTTGAGCCGCTGACTGTAGGCTGCGGTCACGTTTTTCACGTAGGAAACGTCTTTCAGCCGTCCCTCTATCTTCAGCGACACGGCGCCTGCCTCGAGCAGTTCCTCCAGCCGGTCTATCTGGCAGAGGTCCTTCAGCGACAGCAGATGTCGGCCGCGCTCGATGACCTGTCCGTCGGCATCCTCCAAATCGAACTTCATGCGGCAGAACTGCGCGCACTCGCCGCGGTTGGCACTTCGTCCGAAACAATGCTCCGAGGCGTAGCACAAGCCTGAAAAGCTCACGCAGAGGGCTCCATGAACGAACACCTCCAGCTCCACATCGGGCACGGCTTCGTGTATCTCCCGTATCTCGTCGATAGTGAGCTCGCGGGCCAGCACCACCCGACTGAATCCCTGACTGCGCAGCCACGCCACCTTCTCCTTGGTGCGGTTGTCGGTCTGGGTTGAGGCATGGAATACTGTAGGAGTTCTCCCTACGGCGTCCGAGGGGGCCTCTAAAGTAGTTACATCAACCAGTCCCATGTCCTGAACGAGCACGGCGTCCACGCCGATGGCTGCAAGCTGTCGCAACAGGTCTCGTGCCTTCTCCATCTCGTTATCATAGACGATGGTGTTCACGGTGACGTAGACCTTGGCACCAAACTGATGGGCATACTGGCAGAGTTCACCGATGTCGTCGACCGAGTTGCCTGCAGCCACCCTTGCACCGAAGCGTTGTGCTCCGATGTAGACGGCGTCGGCGCCATGGTCGATGGCCGCCTTGCCACACTCCAGGTCCTTTGCAGGAGCCAGCAGTTCTATTTTCCGCATCCTTTTTTCTTCTTCCTTCAGTCCTTTCCTTCCTTCTTTTCGGACAAAGTCCCCTTTTTATTTCCCCCTCCTTTCAGTCTCTTTGCCAACCCCTTCCTTGGGAACGGGCTGGGGAGAGGTCACTCTATCTCCTCAATATTATACGGTGTCGTCTGGTACACATAGTAGTTGATCCAGTTGGAGAACAGCAGATTGGCATGGGCACGCCACGTCACCATCGGCGACTTCCTGGCGTCATTGTCGCGATAATAGTTCTGCGGCATCTCCACGTCGTCGCGTTTTCCCAGGTCGCGCCTATACTCCTTGTCGAGCGTGTCGGGCGCATACTCCAGATGCCCGGTGATGAAGAACTCGCGCCCTTCCCTTGCCATCACCATGCTCACCCCGCTCTCTTCGCCCTCGGCAATGAGTGTCAGGTTCTTGTTGTTCACCACATCGTCGCGGCTGATAGTGGCGTGGCGGCTGTGGGGCATGAAGAACTCGTCGTCGAATCCCCGGAAGATGGGGAGCGGCCGGTGTAGCGTCTGCTGACGGAAAATGCCAAAGAGCTTCTTCTCCAGCGGATGCTTGGGAATGCCATAGTGGTAGTAGAGTCCGGCCTGAGCGGCCCAGCAGATGTACATGGTACTCATTACGTGCGTGCGAGCCCAGTCCATGATGTCCTTCATTTCGTCCCAATAGGTCACCTCTTCAAACGGAATTGACTCCACAGGTGCCCCGGTGATGATCATGCCGTCGAACTTTTCGCGCCTGAGGTCGTCGAACGAGCGATAGAACATCATCATGTGCTCGATGGGCGTGTTCTTCGATGTGTGGCTCTTCAGCTTCATAAACGTGATGTCGAGCTGCAGAGGGGTGTTCGACAGCAGGCGTATCAGGTCGGTCTCCGTCGTGATCTTCAGCGGCATCAGGTTCAAGATGACGATGCGCAGCGGGCGGATGTCCTGACTGTGGGCGCGTGCTTCGTCCATCACGAAGATGTTTTCCCGCTTCAGCAGTTCTATAGCGGGAAGCTTGTCGGGTATTCTCAGTGGCATGTTGCTTTCTCTTTCTCCTTGATTACAAGTTGCAAAGTTACAACTTTTTCCCGACATAGCAAGTATTGCTGCGTTTCTTTCTTCACTTTTTTCGTTCGCATGAACAAGCGGGTTCTGGTTTGCTGGTGCCTGCGGCGCTACACGAATATGCACGAATATTCATGTAATGGTTCAAGATTATTTGTGAATCATTTATGGTCATTCATGCAGATTTTTGTAGTGCCACAGGCTGTTTTCATCAGTTTTTCGCCTTTTGTTCCTCTTCTCAAAACGCTTGTTTAACTCGTTGATTTCTATGGTTTTAGCAAAGAAAAGCGCAGTCCTTGTTGCATCTTCCTGTTGCAGGACTCGAGTCCCGACGGCGAAAAGACTCGAGTAGTCTGACGCGCGGACTCGAGTAGTATGGCGCCGGGACTCGCGTAGCATGGCGCTCGGACTTTCAAGGTACGCAACAAAGCAAAAAAAAGTGGCAGATAAATGAAAAAAAAATGGCGGGAAAAGTGAAAAAAACTGCCAAATAAAATGAACCTATCCGATGCTCATATTCGATGGTATGAAGGAGTTGCAGGAGTCTTGGAACGAGAATTAGCTCTAAGCTAAGTTTTAGGAGTTACAGGAGTTCAGGAGTTACAGGAGTTGCAGACGATAGTTTTATTAGCTTCAATCAAGTTTCAGAAGTTGATTTAGGAGTGTAGGAGTCTGGGAGTTTAGGAGTTTGGACATTAGTTCTTATTCTAGAAATCCCTACAAAAGAGCGAAAGACATCTATCATCTAAACTCCCAAACTCCTAAACTTCCAAACTCCAAAAAGTTTAGAACTCCCGAAACTTGAATAGCTTCATTTAAAGACTCGTGCTAAAACTATCGTCTGTAACTCCTGTAACTCCAGAACTTCTGTAACTCCTAACACCAAGAAACAGCCCGTCCATGTGTCCTTGTGCAAACGTTCGTCTGCTTTCCCCATGCATGTTTTTGGCGGTTTGCTTGCGTAAACGACTGAAAATGCGTACATTTGCCCGTGAATGCAGGCCGAGACAGGCAACGGCATTCACCGGCTGACTATTTGAAAGAAGAAAATGAAGACAAAGAAACGACACACGATAACGGCTTTGGCGCAGTGGCTGACAATAGCGCTGATGGCCCTGAGCTCGCAGGCACTCTTCGCCGCCACCAACGCGACGGCGGAGCAAGAGGGCTTCTACATGGTGGGCTGGCTGAACAACTGGAACAGCAACGACAAGAGTCTGCCGCTGACACGCTGCGACGACGGCCAGACATGGGAGATAACGGTGGCACCCACCGACACGGAGGAGAGCCTGCACGGATGGTTCAAGATTGCACCGGCATCGGCCTACGGCAACGGCAACTTCTGGAACCTGTTGCTCTGCGCACCCTATGACGGCTGTCAGGAGCTGGAGGGCACGATGACATGGGGCGGTGGCGGAGCATGGAAACTGCCTCGCGACCGCGAGACGGCTTCCTACACCATCCGCGTGAACCCCACCACCATGCGCTACCAGATACAGATAGAGAAGCGCGAATACAGGCCTTGGTCGGGCACGCTGCCCGTGCTCCACATCGACACGCAGCAGGAGGTGACGTCGAAAGAAACATACGTGGAGGGTACCTACTACATAGACGCGCTTGGGCTGGAGGGCTACGAGTCGCTCGGCTCGGCTGAAGAACCACTGCCTCTACAGATAAAAGGGCGCGGCAACTACACATGGAGCTCGTTCCAGAAGAAGCCCTACCGGCTGAAGCTGGGCGAAAAGGCCAGGCCGCTGGGCATGAAGGCGAGCCGACACTTCACGTTGCTGGCTCATGCCGACGATGACCTGGCGTGGCTGCGAAACACCGTGGGATTCGAGCTGAGCCGACAGATGGGACTGGCCTACACACCCGAACAGCAGCCCGTGGAGGTGATGATGAACGGCGAATACCGAGGACTCTACATGCTGACGGACAAGATTCGCGTGGCCAAGAACCGCGTGGACATCGCCGAACAGGCCGACAACGAGACCGACCCGGCGCTGGTGACGGGCGGGTGGCTCGTGGAAATTGACAACTACAACGAAGACACGCAGGTGAGAATAAAGGAAAGCAACGGTGAAATGCTCCGCTTCACCTGTCATTCGCCAGAGGTGCTTTCTGAGGTGCAACGGCAATATCTCACGCAGCTGATGACCACCGCCGACCATGCCATCTACAACCCCGACAAGACCGACACTGCATGGGAACAGCTCATCGACATGGACGTGCTGGCCCGATATTACATCGTGCAGGAGCTGATGGACGACGCGGAGTCGTTCCACGGCAGCTGTTACATCTACAAAGACAGGGGCGACGACGCGCGACTGATGTTCGGACCGGTGTGGGACTTCGGCAACACGTTCCGCCGTAGCCTCCACCACTTCATCTACGACAATCCGCCCTACGGGCAGAACTGGATAGGAGAGATTGCAAAGTTCCCGCGGTTCCAGCAGCGCGTGAGGGAACTCTGGCAGCACTATCTGGCCCACGGCGAGCCCGTCATGCACGACTTCATCGACGACTTCATATCGCAGATAGCTGCGGCCGCCGTCACCGATGCGCAGCGATGGCCACAATATAGCCAGGCAGACACAGCACAGCGGGCAACGGAGTTCAAACGAAGACTCAACGAGAAAACCAGCTTCCTCAAGTCGCAATGGGGCGACCTGGACGTGGGCATCACCACCATAGCAACAGGAAAAGAAGCGTCTGAAACAGACAACAACTGGTATCTGCCCGACGGAAGAAGACTGCAGGCAAAGCCCGAAAAGAAAGGCATGTACATTCACCGCGGCAAACTCGTCGTGGTAGGCCGCTGACAATGCTTCAGACAACTGGACCCAGGTTCTTTCGACGACAACGAATTCAATGAAAGAAACGAAATCGCTTCGTTTCTATATGTCGTCTTCATGTCTGCGACAACAAACGAATGAGCACAAATGACCATGAATGACACATTGCATATCGCGGCGAAGAAACAGGGAGGAACAAACATAAAAAAGGAGCGCAGACAAGAAACGTCTGCAACTCCTTCAACCATGAAACAAAAATAAAACTTCTTTCAACAATATGAATTGGGGAGTTCTGGAGATGCTGGAGTCCTCTTCAAGCAGAGCAACCAGAGGTTTTGCGACTGGCGATACTGTTTAGCGCCAAGTCCTTTTAAAGGAGCTGATCAACCAGACGTCTGGAACGCCTGTTACTCCTGCAACTCCCAAACTCCTTCAATTGAGCGTAGCCGTGTGGCTGCTACGTCAAGCAAGCATTACCAGAGGTCCAGACGCTCGCTCTTTGGAATGAACATTGCGTCGCCCTGCTTGATGCCAAAGGCGTCGTACCACATGTCGATGTGGGGCAGTGCTCCGTTAACGCGCCAGCGGCCAAGTGAGTGAGGATCGCTCTTTGTGCGGCTGCGAATCTCCTTCTCCGTGATGTTGCCGGCCCACACACCTGCATAGGCCAGGAAGAAACGCTGGTCGGCGGTGAGTCCGTCCACGGTGGGCAGGTTCATGCCCTTCGTTGCGTTCTTGTAGGCATACCACGCCACCTGCAGGCCACCGTGGTCGGCGAGGTTCTCGCCCAGCGTCAGGTCGCCGTTGGCATTGAGGTCGGGCAGCACCTTGATCTTTGAGAAGAAGGCCGAATAGAGCTTGGCGCGCTCTTCGAAGCCCTTGCCGTCGGCCTCGGTCCACCAGTCGGTCATGTTGCCCACTTTGTCGTAGTGGCGGCCCTGGTCGTCGAAGCCGTGGGTCATCTCATGTCCTATGACCACGCCGATGGCTCCGTAGTTGAAGGCATCGTCGGCGGTCGGGTCGAAGAAGGGCACCTGCAGAATGCCTGCGGGGAAGCAGATTTCGTTGGTGGTGGGGTTGTAGTAGGCGTTGACGGTCTGAGGTGTCATGAACCACTCGGTATTGTCAACAGGCTTGCCGGCCTTGCGCTTCACCTCGTCGGCGGTCTGGAATCGGTTGCACTCCCAGTAGTTGTTGAGGAACGACTTTGCGGGGTCTATGTTCAGGTCGCTGTAGTCTTTCCACTTGTCGGGATAGCCAATCTTCACGTAGAAGGTGGAGAGCTTGGCCAGTGCTGCCAGCTTGGTGTCGGTCTGCATCCACTCCTGAGCCATGATGCGCTCGGCGAGTGCCAGCTGCAGGTTCTTCACGAGGCGCTCCATACGCTGCTTCGACGAGGCGGGGAAGTAGCGCTCGCAGTACATCTTTCCGAGAGCTTCGCCCATCTTTCCTTCCACCTGCTGGGTGGCACGTTTCCAGCGTGGATGGTTCTCCTTGCGTCCGGAGATGGTCTTTCCGAAGAAGTCGAAGTTGGCCTGCACGACATTGTCGCTCAGGTAGTTGGCCGTGGTGCAGATGACATCCCACTCCAGAATGGCGCGATATTCGTCGGGAGTGATATTGGCCAGAATCTTGTCGACGCCCTCAATATAGGTCGGCTGGCCCACCACCATGTCCTGATAGTCGGCTGCCCTTACGCCCAAGGCCTGCATGGTGCGCTCCAGGGGCACGTTGGGATAGCGGCTCTTGAAGTCACTGAGCGTCATCTTGTTGTAGTTGGCTTCCACGTCGCGCAGCTCGGTGCGGCTCTTCATGACGCGGGCCATGGCTGTCTCCACGTTCATGATGTCCTGCATGCGCTTCTTGGCCACGCCGGCCTTGAAGCCGTAGAGTTTGAACATGCGCACGATGTGTTTCTTATAAGCCTCGCGGATGGCCTTGGTGGCGGGGTCGTCGTCCAGATAGTACTCTTTCTGCGAGAGCTGCGTGCCGCCCTGATAGACGTTGAGAATGTTCTGCGTGCTGTTCTTCTCGTCGGCGCCAAAGCCCATGTAGAGGAACTCCTGCATGCCGATGGGAGTGTACTTCATCTGCAGGTCGCGCAACTGGTCGACGGTCTTGGCGGCCTCAAACTCGCGGATGATGGGCATGGCGGGCTCCACACCCTCGCGGTTGCGACGGGTGCTGTCCATGGCCAGTTTGTAGTAGTCGCTCAGCTTCTGCTCAACGCTGCCCTTGGCGTAGGTGTTGTTGAGCAGCTCGGTGAGCAGTCCGTTGATGCGCTTGTTGTTGTCATCGGCCAGTCGGTCGAAGCTGCCATAGCGCGAGAAGGCTGCGGGCAGAGGGTTGTTCTTCATCCATCCTCCGCAGGCATACTCGTAGAAGTCGCTGCCCGGGCTGACGGTCTGGTTCAGGTCTTTCAGGTCAATGCCCGAACGCAGCTGGCTCTGTGCGCCAGCACCTGTGGTGACGGCTGCAATCAGCAATGTGGTCATTAGTTTTTTCATTCTGTTTTCTATTATAATTGGTTGTACATGATTTTGATTCGTATGTATCGCCTTGCGGGGCCGGTCTCCCCTTGGCTATGCGTACACCGAGGCACCGCCTCGGTCTCTTTTGGGGGAATCAGTCGCCAAGCTCCTCAACCAGACTCTCCCATCGCTCTGTTTCCTGGTCGATGAGTTTGCGGATGGAGGTATACTCGGTCACCACGGTCATGTCGCTAGCGCCCTCGGGTGTGCAGAGAATGGCATCGAGCTCGGCGATGCGGTCTTCCAGCTTGGCTATCTTGTCTTCCGCCTCCTTGATGGCTTTTTCCAGGCGCTTGCGCTTCTTCTGCATCTCCTTTCGCTCCAGGTAGGAGTTGATGCTGGAGGCTGACGGCACTTTCTCCTGCGACGGTTCGCTCTTCGGCCTCCGCGCTGCCTTGGTGTCTGTCTCTGTTGAAGAAAGGGTGGCAGGCCGGCTCGGTTGCGGGTCGTGCCCCAGCTGGTCGAGACTTTCAATCTTCTTGTGCTGCAGGAAGTCGTAGATGCCGCCCAGATGCTCTCGCACGTGGCCGCCACCAAACTCGTAGACCTTTGTCACCAGTCCGTCGAGGAACTCACGGTCGTGACTCACGATGATGGCGGTGCCGTCGAAGGCACGTATGGCTTCCTTGAGCACATCTTTCGACTGCATGTCGAGGTGGTTGGTGGGCTCGTCGAGAATGAGCAGGTTGACGGGCTCAAGCAGCAGGCGTATCATGGCCAGACGGCTGCGCTCGCCGCCGCTCAGCACCTTCACTCGTTTGTCCGACTCTTCGCCGCCGAACATGAAGGCACCCAGTATGTCGTTGATGCGAAGGCGTATGTCACCCTTTGCTACGTTGTCGATGGTCTGGAACACTGTCAGGTTCTCATCGAGCAGCTGCGCCTGATTCTGGGCGAAATAGCCTATCTGCACGTTGTGGCCAATCTTCAGGTGTCCGTCGAAAGGAATTTCGTTCATGATGCACTTCACGAGCGTGGTCTTTCCCTCTCCGTTCTTGCCCACGAAAGCCACCTTCTCGCCTCGGCGGATGGTCAGTGTTGCCTCGGAGAAGACGGTGTGGTCGCCATAGCGCTTGGTCACGTCGTCGCAGATGACGGGAAAGTCGCCCGAGCGCAGGCAGGGCGGGAACTTCAGATGCATGGAACGGTTGTCCACCTCGTCAATCTCGATGGGGACAATCTTCTCCAGCTGCTTGATTTTCTGCTGCACTTGCACGGCTTTGGTGGCCTGATAGCGGAAGCGCTCGATGAAGGCGCGCATATCGGCCATCTCCTTCTGTTGGTTCTCGTAGGCTCGGATTTGCTGTTCGCGGCGCTCAGCACGCAGGGTGACATACTCGTCATACTTCACTTTGTAGTCCACAATCTGGCCGCACGAGATTTCGAGCGTGCGGTTGGTCACGTTGTTGATGAACGCGCGGTCATGGCTCACCAGCACGACAGCCTTGGCCGACTGGGCAAGAAACTGCTCGAGCCACTGTATGGACTCGATGTCAAGGTGGTTGGTAGGCTCATCGAGTAAGAGCACATCGGGCTTCTGCAAGAGTATCTTGGCGAGCTCGATGCGCATGCGCCAACCACCGGAGAACTCGTTGGTGGGCCGCTCGAAGTCAGTGCGTTCGAAGCCAAGACCGATGAGTGTGCGCTCCATTTCGGCCTCATAGTTGCCGGCACCCATCATCTGGAAACGGTCGTGGGCCTCAGTATAGCGCTCCACAAGCCGCATGTAGTCGTCGCTCTCGTAGTCAGTACGTTCGCTCAGTTCACGGTTCATGCGGTCCAGTCGCTCCTGCATCTTCGTCTGTCCGGCGAAGGCTTTGCGTGTCTCTTCGCGCACAGTGGTGTTGTCTTGCAGGTTCATCACCTGAGGCAAATAGCCAATGGTGGTGTCGTTGGGTATCGACACGGTGCCGCTGGTAGGCTTCTGCATCCCGCAGAGTATCTTCAGCAACGTGCTCTTTCCCGCACCATTCTTGCCCACAAGGGCGATGCGGTCGCGGTCGTTCACAACGAAGCTGGCATTGTCGAAAAGTGGCTTCACGCCGAATTCCACTCTCAGTGCTTCAACTGAAATCATTTCAATCTATCGATATTTTGTGCAAAAGTAATCATTTTTTTGCGAAGAGCGGCCATTCCTGTGCATTTTTTTCATTTCTCAGACATATTGACTGCCAGCAACGTCTTTCCTGTTTTTACACCGTCGAAAGAAAAAGGCCCTGCTGCCTCCACCCTCGACAAAGCGGAGTTTTACTTTCAAACACTCTATGAATTCGTGTCATTCGTCAAATTCGTTGTCGAAAAACCTTTGAGCAATTTGGCATTTCGCTCACTTATTCGTACCTTTCAATAAAGTACTCCCGTTCGGAAATGCTCAAATAAATTTGGCATTTCGCTCACTTATTCGTACCTTTGCCAAAAATACTGACGTATGAACATATTCACAAAACACATAGCACGGGCACTCTCATTGCCCGAACAAGGAGTTGACAACACGCTTGCACTGCTCGACGAGGGCTGCACCATTCCCTTCATTTCGCGCTACAGGAAAGAGCGAACGGGAGGACTCGACGAGGTGCAGATAGCGCAGATTGCCGACATGAACGACCGTCTGAAGGAGCTGACAAAACGCAAGGAGACCATCCTGAAAACCATCGGCGAACAGCAGAAACTGACACCCGAACTGGAGAAACGCATCAACGACTGCTGGGAAGCCACACAACTGGAGGACATCTACCTGCCCTACAAGCCCAAGCGGCGCACAAGGGCAATGGTGGCAAGAGAGAAAGGCCTAGAGCCGCTGGCGCAACTGCTACTCATGCAACGGGAGAACGCACCGAGGAAAGCCGCCATGCGCTTTGTGGGGAAAGAAGAAAACAAACCCAGCACCGCCGACGAAGCCCTGCAGGGTGCCAAGGACATCATCGCAGAGATGGTGGCCGAAAACGAGCAAAGCCGCAATCAGGTGAGAAAGGCATTCCATCGTGAGGCATTCATTGAAAGCCATGTGGTGAAGGCGAAAAAGGACACCGACGAGGCTGCGAAATACTCCGATTACTTCGACTGCGAAGAGCCTTTGCGACGGTGTTCCAGCCACCGGCTGCTGGCCATGCGGCGAGGCGAGGCAGAGGGAATACTTCGCGTGAAGATCAACATTGACGATGAGGAGGCGACAGAACGGCTGAAACGCCACTACGTAAAGGGCCACGGACCCTGCCAGACTCTCGTGGCAGAGGCAGTGGAAGACGGATACAAGCGACTGCTGCTGCCATCTATCGAGACAGAGTTTGCGGCCTTGAGCAAGCAACAGGCGGACGAACAGGCCATCGGAGTCTTCGCTGCCAACCTCCGACAACTGCTTCTTGGCGCACCGCTCGGACAAAAACGAGTGATGGGAATCGACCCCGGATTCCGCACAGGATGCAAGGTGGTGTGTCTCGATGCGCAGGGGAACCTGCTCCATCATGAGGCCATCTTCCCCCACCCGCCCATCAATCACCGCATGCAAGCCACCATGCACCTGCTGCAAATGATAGAAGACTACCAGATTGAGGCCATCGCCATCGGCAACGGAACGGCCAGCCGCGAGACGGAGTCGTTTGTGAAAGACGTGCTGAGCAATGGCCTGAAGGAAGACTCCTCCCACCAACACCCATCTTCCAACAACGGGCATCCGGCCCAAGTCTTCGTCGTGAGCGAGGACGGAGCTTCGGTCTACAGCGCCTCAAAGCTGGCGCGCGAAGAGTTCCCCAATGAAGACGTCACCGTTCGCGGTGCAGTAAGCATCGGCCGCAGACTGATGGACCCACTGGCCGAACTGGTGAAGATAGATCCGAAGAGCATCGGTGTGGGGCAATATCAACACGACGTAGACCAGACAAAGCTGAAACACAGCCTCGACCAGACCGTGGAAAGCTGCGTCAACCAAGTGGGCGTCAACCTGAACACGGCATCGCAACACCTGCTCATGTATGTGAGCGGTCTTGGTCCCACTTTGGCCAAAAACATCGTGGAATACAGAAAGGAGAACGGAGCCTTTACGTCACGTAACCAGCTGAAAAAGGTTCCACGACTGGGCCCGGCTGCATTTGTTCAATGTGCTGGATTCCTGCGCATTCCTGGTGCAAGAAACCCACTCGACAACTCGGCAGTCCATCCTGAGAGCTACCACATCGTGGAACAAATGGCCAACGACCAGCGCTGCACCGTGAAGCAACTCATAGAGCAGAAGGAGCTGCGCGAGAAAATAGACGTGAACAGATATGTGACCGCCGACGTAGGACTGCCCACGCTGACGGACATCATGAAGGAACTGGAAAAACCGGGACGCGACCCTCGCGAACAGATTGAGGAGTTCGAGTTCGACCCAACCGTCAAGGAGGTGGACGACCTCGTGGAGGGAATGGTGCTGCCGGGCATCGTGACCAACATCACCAACTTCGGTGCCTTTGTCGACATCGGTGTGCATCAGGACGGACTGGTCCACGTTTCACAGATGGCTAACCGTTACGTGCGTGACCCCAACGACGTGGTCCATCTGCACCAGCATGTCAAGGTGAAGGTGGTAGAGGTGGACAGACGGCGCAACCGCATCAGCCTTTCCATGAAGAACGTTGAATGAAGAACCATCATTCCTTCGACATGGATCATGACGCAAGCCCCCTTTCACCTCACTCTGCCCGCCTCGTAGAAGTGTCCCTGTATGCTGCTATGCCATAGCAACCCTTCCGTATGGGCTCGACAAATGAACCATGACCCCAGAAAACGATAAAGGGGGAAACGAATCTAAATTCGCTTCCCCCTCAACTTTTGTTGCCACCTTTATAAGAATGGCGTGGGACATTTGCTTATCATATAATGGAGGTTCTGGACTACCTGTACAACTAATAAGCAAAGCCCACGCCAAAATATGCGTTTCCGTGGTGTACTTTTTCAACACCCTGCTCTGGCTTGCTTTCATCATCGTTGAACATTTGGAACGGTCCAGATTCCCCTATAGACGATTACACGCTACTTTCTTTTCAGCATATCAAAGATCGAATCGCTTATGCGAAACATTTGCGGTGCAAAGGTAAGCAAAATATTTGAGGTAGAAAAACTTTTCCCTAAAAAAGTGCCGATATTTTTGAAAACAAACGGCCTGCAGATGGAACGGATATCGTTTCCAAACACTTCGGAAAACACGGAAAAGGGAAAACATTCAGACGGATTGACAAAATGGTGTGACAGCGAAAACGAAAAAAAAGGACAAATGGACATCGGCTCCACTTTGGGAACACAGATGTCCATTTGTCCTTCTATGTTGCATGCGCACTGCAAGCCCGTAGGCCTGGCTGCGCAGAATGCGTCTTACTTCACCTTGGCGACGATAGCCTTGAAAGCCTCGGGGTTGTTCACGGCGAGGTCGGCCAGCACCTTGCGGTTGATCTCGATGCCTGCCTTGTGCAGGTTACCCATCAGCTGAGAGTAGCTCATGCCCTCAAGACGGGCAGCAGCATTGATGCGCTGAATCCACAGAGCGCGGAAGGTGCGCTTCTTGTTGCGGCGATCGCGATAAGCGTAGGTCAGACCCTTCTCCCAAGTGTTCTTGGCAACGGTCCAGACATTCTTGCGGGCACCAAAGTAGCCACGGGTAAGTTTGAGAATTCTCTTTCTTTTTGCTCTTGAAGCAACGTGATTTACTGATCTTGGCATAATTTGTTTCCTTTCTCTTGATTAATGGTGATTAACGGAGGCAGAGCAAATCGCGTACCTGCTTCATGTTGCTTTTGTCTACAATGGCCTGATGCACCAAGTTGCGCTTCTGCTTCTTGGTTTTCTTTGTCAGGATGTGGCTGTGATAAGCGTGATGACGCTTCACTTTGCCCGTACCGGTGAAGGTAAAACGCTTCTTAGCACCGGAATTGGTCTTTACTTTTGGCATTTTTTTATGATTTTATTGTTGTTAATATATTGCCGTGGCAACGCATATACCGGGCGTTGCGCACAAGCGGTTTTCTTTATTTCTGGTTCTTTTGTCTGAGCTTGTTCAGCACATCCTCGCCGCCCTTCATGTTGGCAAACAGTCCGTTTGCGGCGGGTGCTTCCTGAATGTTGGTCTCGGCCTGCTGCTCAGCGGCCTCCTTGGCCTCGGCCTCACGGCGTTCGCGATCCATCTTCTGCTGGCTCTTCTTGGCCACGCCGGCTTTCTTGGGCGACAGATAGAGGAACATCTTCTTGCCTTCAAGGCTCGGCATCTGCTCCACTTTGCCATACTCCTCAAGGTCGCTGGCAAAACGCAGGAGCAGCACCTCGCCCTGCTCCTTGAACAGGATACTGCGGCCACGGAAGAACACGTATGCGCGTACCTTGTTTCCTTCCTCAAGGAACTCCTTGGCATGCTTCAGCTTGAAGTTGTAGTCGTGGTCGTCGGTCTGTGGTCCGAAACGTATCTCCTTCACCTCTTGCTTCACCTGCTTGGCCTTCATCTCCTTGGCGCGCTTCTTCTGCTGATAGAGGAACTTGCTGTAGTCAATGATACGGCAGACAGGCGGATTGGCATTAGGCGAAATCTCTACGAGGTCTACGCCTTCTTGTCTGGCCAGGTCGAGCGCCTGACGAGTGGGCATCACCTTGGATTCGCCCTCACCTACAATACGTACCTCGCGAACACGAATCTGCTCGTTCACGCGGTATTGCTGTCCTTTTTTGTCGTTCTTCATTAACTGTTTTTAGTTCAACTTTTACAGAAATCGGCTGCAAAGGTACTCATAAATTAAGAATTAAGAATGAAGAATGAAGAATTATCTCCGTGTCGTTATATATTTTTAACATCAATTCACGGTCTGTTCCATTCTTCACTCTTCATTTTCACTTGTTCAAGTTTCGAATTCGCTCAACTTTTAGGAGTTGAGAGTGTAACGGAAATGCAGGAATTACAGACGACACTTTTAGCGCAAGGGGCAATTAAATAGCGCTAAAAACGAACGTCTGCAACTCCTGCATCTCCTGCAACTCCTGAACTCCACAAATCCAGAAGTTGAAATCATTTATCTATTAGGCACCTGCCTGCAAGAGCAGCCTAAAAATCCTTCGTCATCTCGGCCACCTCGGCATTCACCTTGTCGATGAACTCCTGGATGGTCATGGTGCGCTGCTCGCCGCCGCCCTGCTGGCGCATGGCCACCAGTCCCTCGGCAGCTTCCTTCTCACCCACTATCACCATGTAGGGAATGCGCTTCAGTTCGTTGTCGCGAATCTTGCGGCCGAGCTTCTCGTTGCGCAGGTCGAGCGTGGCACGAACGCCCTGCTGGTCGAACTGGCGCGCCACTTCCTTGGCATAGTCGTTGAAGCGCTCTGACAGTGGGAGCACAGCCACCTGGTTGGGAGTTAGCCACAAGGGGAAGTGTCCGCTGGTGTGTTCAATAAGCACGGCGGTGAAACGCTCCATCGAGCCAAACGGGGCGCGATGGATCATCACAGGCGTCTTCTTCTGGTTATCCTCGTCGGTGTACTCCAGCTCGAAGCGCTTAGGCAGGTTGTAGTCCACCTGAATGGTGCCCAGCTGCCAGCGACGGCCGATGGCATCCTTGATCATGAAGTCGAGCTTCGGACCATAGAACGCAGCCTCGCCGTATTCCACCTTTGCCTTCAGGCCCTTTTCCTCGCAGGCCTCCACGATGGCTTTCTCGGCCAAAGCCCAGTCCTCGTCGGTGCCCACATACTTCTCGTGGTCGTTAGGGTCGCGAAGTGAAATCTGCGCCTCGAAGTTAAAGCCAAAGGCTGTCAGCACAACATTGATGATATCCATCACATTGAGGAACTCCTGCTTCACCTGATCGGGGCGGCAGAACAGGTGGGCATCGTCCTGAGTGAACGAACGCACACGTGTCAGTCCGTGCAGCTCACCGCTCTGCTCGTAGCGATAGACCGTGCCGAACTCGGCAATGCGCAGCGGCAGGTCGCGATACGAGCGGGGCTTCGAGGCAAAGATTTCGCAGTGGTGGGGGCAGTTCATCGGCTTCAGCATGTACTCTTCGCCCTCCTCTGGTGTGTGGATGGGCTGGAAAGAGTCCTTGCCATAGTGAGCATAGTGACCGCTTGTTATATACAGATTCTTCGAACCGATGTGCGGCGTGATCACCTCCTGATAGCCGAAACGCTTCTGTACCTTGCGCAGATGGTCCTGCAGACGCAGACGCAGGTCGGTACCCTTCGGCAGCCAGATGGGCAGACCCTTGCCCACTTTCTCCGAGAACATGAACAGCTCCATCTCCTTGCCAATCTTGCGGTGGTCGCGCTTCTTGGCCTCCTCGAGCATCACCAGATACTCGTCGAGCATCTTTTTCTTCGGGAACGAGATGCCATAGAGGCGCTGCATCTGCACGCGAGTGGCATCGCCACGCCAGAATGCGCCTGCCACACTGGTCAGTTTCACGGCCTTTATCTCACCCGTGTTCACCAGGTGCGGACCACGGCACAGGTCGGTGAAGTTGCCTTGCGTATAGGTGGAAATCGTTCCGTCCTCCAGATCCTGGTCAATATGTTCACATTTATAGGTCTGTCCGTCAGCAGCGAACTCCTTCAGCGCCTCCGCCTTCGGTACTTCACGGCGCACCACCGGCTCCTTCTTCCGCGCCAGCTCCATCATCTTGGCCTCAATCTTGGGGAAGTCGCTTTCGCGCACCGACTCGCCATCGGGCAGCAGCACGTCGTAGAAGAAACCGTTCTCCACAGCCGGACCGAAGCCGAACTGTATGCCTGGATAGAGCTCCTTCAAGGCTTCGGCCAGCAAGTGCGCACTGGTGTGCCAGAAGGTGTGCTTGCCCTCATCATCGTCAAACTTATAGAGCGCAATCGTTGCGTCCTCCATGATGGGGCGGTTTAGTTCCACTGTCTCGCCATTCACGCCACAGCTCACAACGCTGCGTGCCAGAGCAGGCGAAAGGCTCTCGGCAATCTCGAGTCCCGTCACACCCTGCTCATACGAGCGAACAGAGCCGTCGGGGAAAGTGATGTTGATCATATCTACAATATATGTTAGAAGTTAAATTGCCCGCAAAGGTACGAATAAGTGAGCAAAGCACAAAAGAAATGCCCGCTTTTCTTTTTATTTTCGAACGAAAGTACCTTATCCGAAGGTACGAGCAAGTGAGCAAAACACGAAAGAAATGCTGCTTTTCTTTTTGTTTTCGAACGTAAGTACCTTATCCAAAGGTACGAATGAGTGAGCAAAATACAAAAGAAATGCCCGCATATATTTTTATTTACAGCAAAAAGCCCCTCATTTTTCAGCGTAGTCAACACACACTTAAGTCGCTGATTTCAATAAACTTAGAACCAGAAAATGCAGTCCTCGTTGAAGTTCCCCGTTGCGGGACTCGAGTCCCGACGCCAAAAGGACTCGAGTAGTTTGCCGCACGGACTCGAGTAGTATGGCGTCCGGACTCGAGTAGTATGGCGCGCGGACTCACGGATGATAAAACAACGTCAAGACGAAGTCGCTATAAGAAAGAAAATAGACTGGCATAAAAGTCATACCAAAACAAGCCTTGCGAACACCGTTTTCGAAAATTTTAACGACAAAACCTTTTGCCACATCATTATTTATCATTATCTTTGCATCGTTCTACGAACCACTCCAGCATGCTGGCTTGCAACTGAAAAGACGCAAGAATGCCAAAGCCCAAAGGGTAAAGGCTAAGTGGAAGAGAACCTATATATAGGAAAGGCGTACTTGACGCTTTGAGCTTGACACTCTGAAATCTGGCAGTTTCAACGTGTTCGTCAAACATCAAAGCAACAAAGACGCCCATGGATATGTTATTTCCGACATTTGCTGAAGATGCCACTATTGGCTTCATCGCAAACAATGCCGCTTATATACATATCGGCGTGGGCTTCGGCGTTGCTCGTTTCGACGAACAGGGCAATGCCAGAGCCTCAGAGTGTGGGACGAGTAACAAGGAGATTCCCACGCTTTTTGTATTTGTAGCCTACTAACCTTACTTTTTAACAATCCTGCTTGGGAGTCGAGGATTTGATTCATAAAAATGGACATAATAATTATTGGACGCATTGGAGAAAAGGTAATTCAAGATATTATTCACAATTATCAGGAAAATATACCTGAGATAGTATTAACCGCGAAAAGAAACATTCGTGACATTTTTTCTGCTCAAGGCTATAATCCTAATGAAGTGGTTTTTGATGTTATGAAGATTTAAGACAACCCGTTGAAAGTATCAAACCATAAGTATCCAAGGAGATTGTATAACTATGAAATATTTAAGAGAACAAGTTAAAGCGATGACCCAAGATGAGTATGAGTCTGCTATCTGTAAAGAACTCAACGACGCTGGCTTTAGAAAACCTTTTTTCAACAAACAGATAGAATACCAACCTGATGAATCCACTTTTGGCGGAGCCATCGTGTTCGACATAGAGGCTGTATCTTATTTAAAGCGTGTGGGGTTGGTTGACAATGGGAAATGTCCCATGTGCTCTGTAAAGGAGGACGATTTGTTCTATAGACTACAAAACCAAAAGAGTGGAGCTTCTTATCATGTATGCAAGTCATGCTACAAAAGATACGCTGTTCAGGAACGATCTAAGAGAGGTCTCAGATGCTGCATTGGTGTCATTGTTATTGTTGGTCTTTTTATATGGGGGACAGTTAAACTTCTGATTATAGTAATATGAAATATTTACTTTTGTTTGTATTAATTGTTGTTGTCTGTGTTTTCATTGTTGTTGGTTGTTTTTTCATTAGTTTCTTAATTGCTTTCATCAAACAAAGGAATGACATAGCCGCCAACGGGGGAATTAAGACTATTTACAAAATTCTTATCGATGGTTTGTTAGAATACAGCAGCGCTCGCATCATTCAGGACACGAAAGACGTTGTAACTGTTGGGGGAACATTTACAGATCCTATTTTCAACAGGGAATGCGGTTTGTGGTCTGTTATATTACAGCCAACATTCAAGACTTTAAATGTAAAATATCGTGCACGCATTTACATAGGAGGAGGTATGACATCCAAACAAATGTGGGATTTCCCCATAAATATGCCTCAGGAACAGATTTTGTCTGTCATTAAGAAAAAAGCAGACGAATTTGAAGTTTATGGAGTTTTTAAGTAAAATATTATACATAAATATAAAAGAACTATCTTGAATCTGTTAAGTTACAAAAACTATATTTTGTTGATGGCAGAAGAATTAAACAATAATGGTTTTATGGACAATGGCAAAAAATACGAAGTAAAAACTAACATCAATGGAGAATATGATTCAAGTTTCTACATATCTTTTATCATGTCCATAAAAGACAAAAAAGCTATTGATTTTCTAAAAGAAATAGGTTTGTTGAATAATGGGAGGTGTCCTTTAACAGGGCTTATGATATCATCTTCAACTAAAGTCACCTTTACATCTAAACACAACTCTTCTATTACATTCGACATAAATTCAACATGGTATGAATTTACCCGAATGAGAGGTAAATGGGGATGTCTTGTATCTCCTGCTATTATTATTGTAGGAATCATCTTCGGAATTGTTGGTGGCTTTGATGTCTACGCCTTTTGTTTAATAGGATTAGGTCTACTCTTAACCATAATATTTGGAATATACGTAAGTGCAATTGGGGGAGATTATTTGAATAATAGGAGTTTGTCTAATGCGATCGAGTTAAATCCTGTGACATTATTCAAAATACTAAAAATGGAAAGGTCGGGTGAAAAAATGGATATAATTAATGCATCTAAGCATGATATACCTAAAACCGATTTCACTACTTTTATAGAATGGCGAGACCTACAGATTGCATTCAGTGAGTGTGAGTTTTGACAATATGGATTAACATCATTATTCTCAGACAGTCAAGAAATGAGTAAGCCGCAAGCCTTACGAGACGGAAAGATTTGGTGGAATGAGGGAAATGACGTATCTTTGCATCGCAGTCCTGGGGATTGTGACAAGTCGTACTATATATAAATATAATAAGGTGTATGATTAAGAGTATAAAAGATGTGTTGAGTGGCATGCAGGTGGCACGGCCGATGCCGACGGGGGTGAAGTTTCTCGACGAGAACCTGGGTGGGCTGTATCCGGGAGAGGTGACCGTGGTGTGCGGCAGTACCAACGACGGGAATACGGCACTGAAGATAAGGATGATTCACCAGCTGGTCTTCGACGAGGGCATCCCTGTGATGTTGGTGCTCAACGGTACGGACGAGCAGCAGGCATTTCTCTGGGCCATGGCAATCTACCACAGCAGCGAAGTACACGAAGACGAGCGCGAAGTGTCCCTCTTCGAGCCCGACATGGATGACTTCTGGCAAATGGTCATGACGAAGCCCTTGTATTTTGTCAGCGAAAAGATTCTGGCCCCCGAGGGGGCAGAAGAGATGAAAGAGATGATAGGCGACATGGGCATCAAGGCGGTGTTCGTGGAGAAGGCCGAGTCCCTATCTGGCTTGGTGGAGAATGACGTGGGGAGCACTCTGAAGAGACTGGCCAGAGAGCTGCAGGTGGCTGTGGTGGCAGAATATGAGGTAGTGTGGTGGGGCGACGACGTGATAACCACTCGGCCGGACGTATTCAAGCACGATAGCATTGCCGACCTTGCCGACAACGTGGTGGGAATGTTCGACTATGTCAACCATGGCATCTATACCCACAAGATGGAGGACGACCTGAAAGGGATTGTGAAGATCATCATCATGAAACACAAAAGGCTGGCATCTATCGGGAAAAGCGTGAACCTCGATATAATGACCCTGTACTGCCGCGACTGGAAACGGGCTATGGTGTATGAGACGGAACGCTTCATCGAGTCTAATCCGTACATACAGAGACTGTTTCGGAAGTTTGACTGTGAATTAGCCGACGAGGAGTGTCTATAGAATATGATGAACGTTATTGTTAATCCAGATGAGCAGAATGAAGCATGCATCAATTCTGCCATGACAAGAAAAGGTGGTATGAAAACCAAGAACTATTTGCTGAGCGAAGCTATCGGCGACATCGCAGGCAGCGCCTACGAAGGAAAGGCTCACAGAGTGAAAGACTATGACAAGGTGAAGATGTTCAGTTCAAGGGCACATTTCACCGACGACACCGTGCTGACGTTTGCATGCGCAGAAGCGTTCATCGACAAGCTCGACATGGCGATGAACCTGTGGAAGTGTGCCAACGAGCACCGCCACGCTGGGTTTGGCGGACGGTTCAAGCAGTGGATGGCAAGCCACAACCCGATGCCATACCGCAGTCTGGGCAACGGTTCTGCCATGAGGTGCTCGTCGGCGGCATGGCTCGCCTCGTCGGCAGACGAATGCAAGGAGATGGCCACGATGACGGCTACACCCACCCACAACCATCCAGAGGGCATCAAGGGCGCCGTGGCAACGGCCCTGGCCATCTATCACCTGAAGAACGGAGCAGACAAGGCCTTCGTCAAAGAGCATATACTCGACACCTATTACCCCGACTGGGCTGGGAAGAGCTACGCCGACATCCACGACGACTTCACCTTCAACTCCACCTGCGAAGGAACGGTCGGGCCCGCCATCATCTGCTTCCTACAGTCGCACGACTACGTGGACTGCCTGAAGCTGGCCATCGCACTGGGCGGCGACGCCGACACCCTGGCTGCCATAGCCGGCCCCATGGCCTACGCCTATTACAGGAAGATGCCCGACGCGCTCGTTTCGCAGGCAATGAAAATGCTGCCCGACTGGATGGTCGATGTCAGCGAACGCTTTGACGAAGTGGTAAACGGAAAGACTCAATAAAAAACAAAGGAACAGGAGGGAAAGACATGACACCATTGCTAACCATCATCGTTTCGCTGCTCGGTTGCTTCTGCTTCTATCAGTGGGAAAAGAACAGGAAAGACGCCGAGGAAGTGAAGCTCCTCATGGAGAGGACGGAGCGGCTGGAGGCCGAAAAGAAGCAGAAGGCTGACATAGAAAAAAGTATCGAACAAGGAAAGACCCACCAGCTCGTGTTGTATGCGCTGGACAAACTGGGCTGCCGCTATGAGGAAGGGGAAGGAGACCGCATCCGCACCGTCTACCAGGGAGAGACCTTCCTCATTGACGCCAACGACGACTGCCTCTTCATCAATGTCCTGGACCCATGGTGGTATGAACTGCCCATGGACGGCCATATCGAAGACTTCGCCCGCATGCAGAAAGCCATCAACCGCGTCAACAGCTATTGCGGCGTCACCATTCTCTACACCATCAACAACGAGGAGAAGGTCTTTGGCGCGCACACCATGAAGAACCTGGTCTTCATACCCCAGATACCCCACATTGACCGATACCTGGAATCGGTCTTCATCGACTGTTTCAAGGCGAAGCGCGACGTGCTCGCTGAGATAGAGAAGTGCAAGGCGGCAGAAACGGCCACCCCACCCCAGGCATAGACATTCCGTACACTTTCATAGCATGTAGGCTACGCAGCGACACTGCATAGCCTACTTTTTTTTCGGCTACAACCACCCTGCTTTGTCCATTACGCACGGCAAACCAGAATGGTTGCGGATTTACGATAATCACACCTCTCCTATCGTCCACGCTCGGCGGCGCAGGCGACGCCTGCAAAGCGAAGCGGGGAAAGGACTCCTGAGGCAGAAAGCCGCGAAAGCCCCTATACTCCTGAACTCCTTGAGCATGCGGAAGCTGAACAGAAAACTGATCGGAACAACGCAGCCCTATAACCCTATGAGTGCGCTAAAGAGTATCGGCCAAACTTCCAAACTCCTAAACTCCCAAACTCCTTATCCCCTAAACTCGCAAACTACTTCCTAAAATCCGCAGATAATTTTTCGAGTGTCAGATTTAGCCCTTGCTTGTGACGATTGTGTCTGACTCTAGGCTTAGAAACGCTTGACATGACTTGTATGCAGACACCTTCCCCTTACCCCGTAAGGTCGAGAGGCTTTG
>JAFWQE010000135.1 GCA_017509155.1 Prevotella sp. | reverse complement strand
GTTCAGGAGTTCAGGAGTTACAGGAGTTCAGACGATAGTGCTGAAGGCTCTCTTTGCGTCAGTTTACAGGGGTTGGAAGTATTGTCTGAACTCCTGTAACTCCTGTAACTCCTGAACTCCATCAACTTGCGAAAGTTGAGTGTGGTATTTCTTCTTGGTCTTGTGTTGTACCCCTCAGAGCCGCCCTTGTTCGCGGTAGCTGAAGTAGGCGCCGTCGGTGATGATGACGTGGTCGAGCAGGTAGATGCGCATGAAGTCGCAGGCCTTCTTCACTCGGTCGGTCAGGTTGTTGTCGTCGCGGCTTGGCGAGATGTTGTTGCTGGGATGGTTGTGGCAGAGTGCCACGACGGTGGCGTTGGCCAGCAGTGCCTCTTTCATGATGATGCGCACGTCGACGGCCGTCTCGCTGATGCCGCCGCGTGAGATGCGGACGCGCTTGATGAGCTTGTAGTTCTGGTTCATGAGCAGCACCCAGGCCTCCTCGGTGCTGAGGTCCTGCATCAGTGGGTGCATCATGTCGTAGATAGCGGTGGCGGAGTCGATGCGCTGGCGCTCCTGTGCTTTCTCCAGCTGTCGGCGCTTGCCCAGTTCGCAGGCGGCGAGCACGCTGATGGCCTTCGCCTCACCGATGCCGTTGTAATGGCACAGGTCGGCGATGGACATCTTGCCCAGCGTGTTCAGATTGTTGTTGCAGTCGCTGAGGATGCGCTTCATCAGGTCGACGGCGCTCTCCTTGGTGCTGCCCGAACCAATCAGGATGGCCAGCAGCTCAGCGTTGCTCAGCGCCTCGGCTCCAAGCCTCATCAGCTTCTCGCGCGGCCGGTCTTCTTCCGCCCACTGGTTGATATTCAGTTTCTGTTCTTCCATCATTGTTTCTCAGGATACTTAGAGATGCGTTGCGGGGATGATTGCAAAAGTACGAATAATCCGCGAAAGAACAAGTGTTCTTCTCGTTTTTTTTGGACGAATTCCTTCGTTTTTGTGATTGATATTTGTTTTTGTTGGCGTGCAGTGTCCATCTTTTTATAGATACCCCACCCCTAAGAT
Organism: Prevotella sp.; assembly: GCA_017509155.1. Lineage (GTDB taxonomy): Bacteria > Bacteroidota > Bacteroidia > Bacteroidales > Bacteroidaceae > Prevotella. The sequence goes on along the minus strand of JAFWQE010000135.1, from coordinate 13,451 downwards.
GGGAGGGGAATGGCTACCGCCGACACCATGCGCAGCGGCTCCCCTCCCATCTCAGGGGAGGGGCAGGGGTGGGGTTTATAACTAAAACTGCACATTATTCCGATTCCTAACAAACGCTGTTAGGCAATGCTGCAACATAAACATCGCGAGGCCTTCCTACGTTTGTCCCTCAGTCTTTGCGCCTTCTTTCCAAAGATAGAACTCGTTGACGAGGCTTCTGTAGCCCAGCTGCTTGAGCTTGGCGTAGTCTGTCCTGTAGTTGGCTTTGCCGTGCTTGCCCGTGCTGAGATAACGGATGTTTTGCTGAAGGTAGTGGTCTATTTCCTTCAGGCCGTCGGTCTGGTTGATGATGGGGAAGAACCATCGCGACCATGTGAGAGCATCGTCGTCGTCGTATTCAAAGAACTTGCGGTTGAAACGGCTGATGAGTCCCTTCATCGCCTTGTCGGCTTCCATGTGTTTCTTGTTGCGCCAGCGTAGCAGCGCCTTTGTGGTGCGCCTGATTTTTCCCTTCATCTTCTTCTTGGCAGCCTCAGAGATGTCCACGCTGTGGCCGTGGCACTTGAACCCCAGAAACTCGTAGGCCTCGTCGGGCGAGTAGATTTTTTCCTTGTCGGGATTTACTTCAAGCCGGTATCGTCTGAGAAAATCCGCCATCTGCCTCTTGTATTGCTCCAGCGTCTCAAGGTCGGGCGCAAACATGATGATGTCGTCGGAATAGCGGGCGTAGGTGACGCCGGCATTGTGGAAGTGCTTGTCAACCTCTTTCAGATAGACATTGGCCAGGAAAGGCGAAGTGGGCGTTCCGGCCATCACGCCGTGCCTTTCGTGGATTGTCTCCCCGTTGTAGACGGCGCGGTCGTCGGCCAGCATCTTCTGAAAGAAACGGAACAGCGGAGGGTCGTTGGCCATCATCTCCTCCAGAATCGGGAGCAGGACCTCTATGTCGATGGAGTTGAAGTAGTCGTGGATGTCGAGCTTGTAGGCCCACATCCTTTGTCCGCCAACGGCTCTGTTGATGCTGATGACGGCGTCGTGTGCCTTCTTTCCTCTGCGAAAGGCGTAGCAGTTGGGAGCAAAGAAATCATCGTAGTCGTAGAGCTTGAAGGCAATGACTTTGAGCACCATCATCTTTTCGGGCGCGAAACTGTAGACCACCCGTTTCTTGCCCGTTCCCATCTTGTTGACAATCATCTTCGTGGGAACGCCCAAGCCTTCACCCTGCATCAACCTTTCTACCAGGTGAAGATACTGTTCATGTTCTACGAAACGATCGGCTTCGACAAACTCATGCCAGTTGAGCCGGCCTTTCATCAGCCGATAGGCAAGAAACTCGTCCCAGATGTCTTGCCGCGACAGTTGGGTGATGATGCTTTCCATGATGAAAAAAAGAAAAAGGGGAGCGCTTTGAATCCGCAAAATTGCGGTTCACCAGAGGATACCTTGCCCTGCCAGCCTGCAAAACACGAAAAGTGGACAAGGCTGCCTCCTTTGCAGGCGCAGCTATGCTGCATCCCCTTTTTCCATGGTTCTTAGTTCAGGAACTTGCGGATGCGCCCGATGACATAGTTTCGTTCGTTGGGCATCTGCGTGTAGAAGTTGATATAGGGAAGGTTCAGCTTCTCGGCATACATCCTCGCAATCAGGTACTTAACGTTCTCGTCGTGGCTGTGTCCTTTGCCGAGCATGACGATAGCCTTCGGTTTTCCGCCCGTCTCGAGCACGAAGGAGTAGGGCTGTCCCCATTCTGCCTTGTATGCCTGTGTGGGGCGAGTCTTGTAGAGCTGTGCCTCGTCGTTGGCATTTCCGGCCAAGTCGGTTACCGGCACATTCTCCCTGATGCTGAATGACGAGAAGTCGTTCCGCAGGATGTTCCTGAAATAGTCAACCCACTCAGCGTCCGTCTTCTCCCTTTCCTCTGTCGGCTCAAAGGGACGCTGCTGTGGTCGTGCCTGTTGCACGGGTCTCTCATTTTCCAGTTCGTTGTCAAAATGATCTTTGGCAACGCCTAATAGTCTCAATAAGATTTTTACAAAGTCCATAGTGTTCTTTTTTAATAGATTCTATTTAGTGAGTCGCCTGCAAATGTACAACATTTTGCGTGAACCCCCAAACATTTTCGCCCTTTTTATAGACTTTTTCTTCAAGTTTCGGCAGTAGATGGTCCAATTTGATGTAACAGTTCACATTTGGGATTTGAAGTGATAACCCCACCCCCGTCCCTCCCCTGAAATGGGAGGGGAGCAGCTGCGCATCGTGTCGGCGGTAGCTGGGCGGTGAAAGGGTGGGCGAGGGGTGATGGTGTCGGGGCGGATCGGCGTGTCTGCCCGCAAGTCTGTAGAGAAGAAATGAAGATGAAACGGGCGGATATGCTGATTTGACACTACCATAGATGCATGCAACTGACGTTGAGCAAAGGCGAAACGAACATTACATGTGCATTCGTGGATATTCGTGTTGCGCCGCAGGCCTTGTAAGAGCTAAGGGGTTTCTCGGTAGTTTAGGGGCGTCATATTGTTGGTTTTTGTGAGTGAAACTGACGGTTTCTGGAAACATAGTCAATGGAATCGTTGAACGAAATCAATGGGATTGTTCAACAAAACCAATGGATTTGCTGGACGATTCCAATGGAATCGTTTACAAGAACTGGCGGTTTTCTTGTCAGAGAACGGCGGCTTTCTTGTCGGAGAACGGCGGTTTTCTCGTCGGAGAACGGTGGTTTTCTCGTCAGAGAATGGCGGTTTTCTTGTCGGAGGACGGCGGTTTTATTTGTAGAAATTATGTTCGAAGGCGGTGAATTCGTCCTGTTTCCTGACGCAGCGTTTCCACCATGCCTCAAGGAATCCGAATCCGTAGCCCATGAGCTGCGTAAAGGCGGCGGCGACACTGCGCAGGCCGATGCCGACGCTGCGGTAGTGGATGGCAGAGTCGATGAAGATGAGGAGGCTGTAGAGCACGATGGGGAGCCAGGGCAACAGGAACACCCAGCGCCATAGAGTGGCGTGTGTCGCGTCGAAGTGCATGAGTGCGCGGCCGATGGCAGAGACGAGAACGAGGAGGCAGACGCCCACGGTGAACACCATGGGAAGGAGATGCACCAGCTTCATTGTGCCGGGATGGCGCTTGGAGAGATTGATGCGTGCGATGCCGCTGTTGTAGACTTGCCGGAAGAACTTGCGGAGGTCGGTGCGCCGTTTGTGCCACACCCAGGCGTCGGGAAACAGGCGCGTCTGATGGCCAGCCTCCACGATGCGGTAGCTGAAATCGATGTCTTCGCCGAAGCGCATCTTCGAGAAACCGCCCAGCTCCTGGTAGACGTCGCGGCGGATGCCCATGTTGAACGACCGTGGGAAGAACTTGTCGAGTGCACCTTTCTTGCTGCCGCGGATGCCGCCGGTTGTGAAGAACGATGTCATGGAGTAGCTGATGGCCTTCTGCGTGGGGGTGAAAGAGGGGTGTGCCCGGTCTGGCCCTCCGAAGGCATCGACGGGCTTTTGGTCGAGCTCGCGCGACACCTCTTCTATATACGTGCGCGGGAGAACCACGTCGCTGTCGAGCACCAGCAGGTAGTCGCCCCGCGAGCGCTCGGCGCCGTAGTTGCGGCTCTGGCCGGGTCCGCTGTTGGGCTTGTCGAAGTATTTCAGGTCGAGCAGGCCCTCATATTTCTGGCACACGTCTTTGCAAGGCGTCTTTGAGCCGTCCTCAACGATGACGACTTCGAAATTCTTCACGGTCTGCTCGCAGAGGCTTTGCAGCAGTTCGTCCACCTCGTCGGGACGGTTGTAGACGGGAACGATGATGGAATACCTCGGTTGTTGGCTGTTCATGGGTGGTATGTCTTAAAAAAGAAACGCCCGTTGACGGCTTGCTCTGTGGTCGTCATTGGGCGATGTGGGTTGATGTAAAACTGTCTGCCGGCAGGTGTCTCTGTCATTGTCGCCATGAGCTGACCTCAATAGGCGATGGTATAGGTGGCCGGGCCTTCGTAGGTGTTGACGGAGAGTGCTATCTCGTCGCCTTGGCTCAGGTTGAAGCTGCCGATGGGAATGCTGGCGTAGTATTTGGCCGAATAGTACTCGGGCACGTTGCCTTGGTCGTGGTAGATCGTGAGTCGGATGCGCCTTGTCTTGTCGTCGCGCACCTCGATGGAGTCGCACCATACGCCGAGCGTCTGCAGGGCTTTCTGCTCGTGGGCGCCGGTCTTCAGCACCAGTCCCATGTTTAGGAACCTGCGGTTCTTGCTCATCCAGGCACTTGTCAGTGTGAGCGGGTCGGTCTTTTGCTGCGCGGGCTTGGGCGTCTTGCGCAGGTTGAGTGTGAGCATCTGGTTGAAATACATGGGGTGCGTCTTCCCGTTCTCTGCCGGTTCGTAATAGAGCAGCAGGCGGTAGGTGGAGTCGGGCGTGGCGATCCACTTCTGAGTGGCGGGCGCATCGAAGAGCAATGAGTCGCCGTTGTCGGTCATGGCGCTCACCACTTGCGCCTTGCTGTTGGTGTAGGCCACGACGAAGTCCGCCCGCATCTGCGAGAGTTTGCTGTCGCCAGATTCGTATGACTCGGTGGTGCATGCGGCCAGCAGGAACAGGAGGAACAGGTAGGGACGTCGTAACATCGGCTTACTGGGCTAACAGGTTGTTGATGAGCGGGTTGGCATACATGGTGAGAATCTGCTCGCGCAGGAACGTCTCGTCCTTCTGCGGCACGTCGTTGATGAGTGCCAGACGTCCTTCCAGATACTCCTCGAACGCTGCTCGCTGTCCGTCGTCGTAGTGGTCGGCAAAGGCCTGCGTGTCGTTCAGCAGGTCGAAGGCCACGTAGTTGTTGGGGTAGAGGCGGTAGTTGAGGTGTATTTGCTGGTCGATGTGTGCCGCCACGATGTCGAAGAACGCGGCCTTAGGCGTGTCTTCGGGCAGGCTGTCGAGCCATTCGTCGATGCAGGGTGCGCAGTGGTAGTGCACGTATCCCTTCTTTCCCATGATGCCTGTGCGCATGCTGACGATGTCGTCGGTGGGTCCTTTCTTCCATCCCTGCACGTCGCGTCGCAGCTGCATCTCGCGTGCTTTCAGGAAGTCGCAAGGGTCGAGCTCGTAGCTGATGGCCAGTGGCACGATGTGCAGCTGTCGGAGCCTTTCGCGCGGTGTGCCTTCTCCGCCCATGGCCATCATCTTCAGGATGGCGGGCTGCGTGCGGTCGTTGCTGTCCTTGGCGCGTCCTTCGCGCTGTGCTATCCACACGTTGTCGTTCTTCTTGCCGACCACGAGGTGCATGTATTCCGAGAGCCTTTTGCTGGCCATGAGCATCTCGCGCGGTGACAGAGAACGCTCCACGATGAACGACTTGTTGACGCGCACCAGGTCTTTCACCCACGGCAGCGTGAGGAGGTTGTCTCCGATGGCAATCTCGCAGGTGGTGTCGAAGCCTGCCTCCACGAGCTGCACGTCGAGGAGCGCTGAGTCGAGCACGATGTCGCGGTGGTTGCTTACGAACGTGTAGCGGCTCTTCACGTCGATGTTCTCCACGTCCATGTCCATTCCGGAGCTGACCTTCGCCATGAGGTCCTTGAGGAAGGTGTAGCAGAAGGCTTTCTGGAACTCCAGGTTCGTGTGGCACGCGCGCATCTTCTGCCCAAAGGCCTCGGCCGGCACCTGCGGATAGAGGTAGGCCAGCACCTGAAGGAACTGCGGGTTGCCGAGCAGGCGGTCGTAGGCGGCGGGCAGTTCTTCGGGCTCAAAGGGTCGGATGGCGTCGTATTGTCTTAGTTCGCTGTTCACCATATCTTATTTAAACTGGTTTTCAACAATGTCGGTCAGCACCTCCTTGATGTCGAGTCCTGCGGCGCGCACCTGCTGGGGAATGAAGCTTGTGGCGGTCATTCCGGGCGTGGTGTTCACCTCCAGCATCGAGATGCGTCCTTCCTTGCTGATGATGTAGTCGATGCGGATGATGCCGTTGCAGTGCAGGATGTCGTAGATGTGGCTGGTGATTTGCTTCACGCGCTCGGTGGTCTCCTCGGAGATGCGTGCGGGTGTGATTTCCTGTACCTGTCCGTTGTACTTGGCGTCGTAGTCGAAGAACTCGTTGGACGTGACCACCTCAGTGGGTGGCAGCACGACGGTCTTCTCTCTGGTCTTGTAGCATCCGATGGAGATTTCCATTCCCTCGAGATAGCTTTCCACCATGACGTCGTCGCTCTCCATGAGGGCCTTGCGGATGGCGGGTGCCAGCTGGTCCTTGTTCTTCACCTTGCTCACGCCGAACGAGCTGCCGTCGGCGGCAGGCTTCACGAAGCAGGGCATGCCGATGCGTTCTTCAATCTCGTCGTCGCTCACCAGTTCTTCGTAGCCCTTTCGGATGAGGAGAGAGTCGGCCACGCTGACGCCATAGCCGCGCAGGTATTGGTTCAGGACGAACTTGTCGAAGGTCATGGCTTCCACGAGCACGCCGCTGGTGCTGTAGGGCAGGTGTATCAGCTCGAAGTAGCCTTGCAGGATTCCGTTCTCGCCCGGTGTGCCGTGAATGGTGATGTAGGCATAGTCGAACATCACCAGCTCGCCGTTCTCCTTGAACGAGAAGTCGTTGCGGTCGATGGGGGTTGTTGTTCCGTCGTTGAGGTTGACGTGCCAGTCCTGGCCGCGCACTACGACGATGTATACGTTATAGCGTTCTTTGTCGAAGAAGGAGTACAGGCCCTGCGCCGAGCGCATGGACACGGCGTACTCTGATGAGTCGCCACCGCAGACGATGGCTATGTTTCTTTTGAAGTTCATATCTTTTGCGAGGCTTTGCCTCTAAATGATAAATGATGTATTATAAATGATAAACTATAAATGCTAAACGATGGCAGACGGCGGTCAGATGTCGCGTCGTGTGCCGGCAATGAAGGCGCGCCACTTGCTGATGAGTGCCTCCATGTCGGCCGGCAGCTCGCTGCTGAAGTCCATCTGCTGTCCGGTTGTGGGGTGTACGAATCCCAGTGTGCGGGCGTGGAGTGCCTGTCGCGGACAGAGCTTGAAGCAGTTCTGGATGAATGCCTTGTAGGTGGATGAGCGCTCGCCGCGCAGAATCTCGGTGCCGCCATAGCGTTCGTCGCAGAAGAGCGGGTGGCCGATGTGCTTCATGTGCGCCCTTATCTGGTGCGTGCGTCCTGTTTCCAGCACACATTCCACCAGTGTTGTGTAGCCGAATCTCTCCATCACGCGGTAGTGGGTGACGGCAGGCTTCCCGATGCCCGATTCCGGACTGAACACCTCCATGCGCAGGCGGTCTCTGGGATCGCGGCCGATGTTGCCCTCGATGCGGCCCGAGTCTTCGGTGAAGTTGGCCCACACCAGCGCGTTGTAAGAACGGTGTGTGGTCTTGTTGTAGAACTGCTTTCCGAGTATGGACTTGGCCTCGGGCGTCTTGGCCACCACCAGCAGTCCGCTGGTGTCTTTGTCGATGCGGTGCACCAGTCCCACTTCGGGGTCGTTGGGGTCGTATGAGGCGAGGTTGCGCAGATGCCATGCGATGGCGTTGACCAGTGTGCCGTGGTGGTTGCCACATCCCGGATGCACCACCATGCCGGCGGGTTTGTCGATCACCATCAGTGCGTCGTCTTCGTAGACCACTTGCAGCGGAATGTCCTCGGGTTCTATCGTGTCGTCGTGGCGAGGACGGTCCATCATGAGAGTCACCACGTCGGACGGTCTCACCTTGTAGTTGCTTTTCACGGGCGACCCGTTGACGTGTATCATGCCCGCCTCTGCCGCTTTCTGTATGCGGCTGCGGCTGCTGTGCTGCAGGTGTTCGAGCAGGAACTTGTCGACACGTGTGGGCACTTGTCCGCGGTCGGCCTCAAAACGGAAGTGCTCATAGAGCTGGCCGTCGGCCTGTGGTTCTTCCTCCAGTGCCTCCAGCTCGTCGATGTCGTCCAGATAGTCTTCTGCAGTCATCATGGCTTTTCTTCTGGCACTGGCACGAAGTCGTCGGTCTCGGGCACGGGTTCAAAGTCGTCCACCTCTTCCATGTCGTCGACCTCGGGCTCCTCCTCCTGCGGCGTGTAGTGGTAGTCTTCCTGATTCTCGAAACCGTCATACGACGGAGTGATGTAGTTCACCGAGTCGTCCAGGTCCCTCAGCCCGTCGCCCACCTGAATGATGAGCAGTGCGTCGATGCTCACTTTCTGTCCGTTGCCCACCAGCTTGTCTTTCACCTTGATGCCATAGACCCAGTCTTTCTCTCCGTTCACATACTGCGGTTCGCCCACCTTGAAGCCCATGGCCTCGAGCTTGGCGCGCGCCTCGCGATACGAGCTGTTGTCAATGACGTCGGGGATGGTCAGCGTGGGCGTGCTCGAAGCGTTGATGACAACGTAGACCACGCGTCCCGATTTCACTACCGTTCCGGGTACGATGCTCTGCTCGAGAATGCAGTCTGGCGGCAGTGCCCTTACATAGCCTGTGTCGCTGATGGCAATCTCAAGGCCGGCATTGTCGAGAATCTTCTCGGCGTCGGCAAACGATTTGTTTCGGATGTTTGGCACGCGTATCTTCTCACCGTGGTGCGTATAGAAGTCTATTCCATACTTCACGCCGAAGCACAGCGCCACCGTCACGCATGCCATGGCCAAAAGGTTGAGCCAGAGCATCGGGCTGAAAATCTTCCTAAAGAAAGTACTTGTCTTCATGACGTGGTCGTTAGTGGTTAGGCCCACTCCCTTTTGGAAGTTGGCTACATTTGGGTGCAAAGTTACGAAAAGTCGGCCGCATAACAAAGAAACTTGTTTCTTTTTTTGCCAAGACGGAGCAACCACGCAGAAAATTCGGCAAATAAACGAAGAAAAGTTGCCAAGAAGAAGTGATTTAAACGCCAAATAAAAATACGTTCTGCACCGGTGGATGAATAATAAGGTCGTTGACGATTCGGTTGATGTCAGCTGTTTGGGAGTGTGGGAGTGTAGGAGTGTGGGAGTCTGGACAATAGACTTTCCCTCTATCTTTGCGGGATTCCTGGAATCAAGACCAATGCTACCAAAGCCGGCATAGAGAAAACAGTCCGCCAAGTGACGAAATCCAAGCACACAAAAAAACAGGAAGAAGCAAAACGTTTGTCTTACTTCTTCCTGTTTTCTCTTTGTCTTTCATTGAGAAATGCCTTCCGCAAGGTTTACTTGCCGTGGTTCTCGTCAGAAACTGTCAGTTTTTTACGTCCCTTGGCACGGCGTGCGGCGAGCACGCGACGGCCGTTCTTCGTTGCCATTCTCTCACGGAAACCATGCTTGTTCACGCGGCGGCGGTTGTGCGGCTGAAATGTTCTTTTCATTGTTCCTTATCTTTATTATTTTGTTGTTATATCAGTCTCGTGCAGGCACAATGCTGCTCTTTGAGGGTGCAAAAGTACACATAATTTTTTAAATAGCAAAGATTTATGCAACTTTTACGCTAAACTTTTATGTTTTTTTCTAAATTCTTACTACCTTTGCACCCGGATTTGAGCAAAAAGGATAATAATTAAATTAATTAGATATATATTTGCATTATGATTAAATCACAAGACATTAAGAAAGGTACATGCATCCGCATGGACGGAAAGCTGTACTTCTGCATCGACTTCCTTCACGTGAAGCCGGGCAAGGGCAACACCATCATGCGCACAACGCTGAAGGACGTCGTTAGCGGACGTGTGCTTGAGAAGCGCTTCAACATCGGCGAGGCTCTCGAAGACGTGCGCGTGGAGCGCCGCCCCTACCAGTATCTCTATCAGGAGGGCGAGGACTTCATCTTCATGAACCAGGAGACCTACGACCAGATTCCTATCTCGAAGGATCTCATCACCGGCGTTGACTTCATGAAGGAGAGCGATGTCGTGGAGGTGGTCAGCGATGCCGACACCAACACCATCCTCTATGCCGAAATGCCTGTGAAGACAGTATTGCGCATCACTCACAGCGAGCCGGGCATCAAGGGCGACACCGCCACCAATGCCACAAAGCCGGCAACATTGGAGACGGGTGTGGAAATCCGCGTGCCTCTCATCATCGAGGAGGGCGAGCTCGTGCAGGTGGACACCCGCGACGGCAGCTATCTGCAGCGCGTCAAGGAGTAATCATCGTTTTGCGTGACTACAAAACAACAGGGACATTCCTCAGGGGATGTCCCTGTTGTTTTTCAATGGTCGCGGGAGTCTTGCTATAGGAGTTTCAGGAGTTTCAGGAGTTGTAGGAGTTCTTTGCAAGCAAAACGACAAGGTCGAGCGACAGACGATAGTTTAAGCCAGATTCATGAGGTTTTACGTTCTATGTGTTTTTAACGTAAATCGTCGTAAATCTATCATTAATCTGTTGCGCGTCATTCATGCCAGATTCATAAGGATTTACGTTCTATGTGTTTTTAACGTAAATCGTCGTAAATCTAGCATTAATCTGTTGCGCGTCATACAAGCCAGATTCATGAGGATTTACGTTCTATGTGTTTTTAACGTAAATCGTCGTAAATCCATCATTAATCTGTTGCGCGTCATACAAGTCAGATTCATGAGGTTTTACGTTCTATGTGTTTTAAACGTAAATCGTCGTAAATCGATCATTAGTCTGTTGCGCGTCATACAAGCCAGATTCATGAAGATTAACGTTCTATGTGTTTTAACGTCAATCGTCGTAAAACTGTCATTTATCCGTTGCGCGTCATTCATGCCAGATTCATGAAGATTTACGTTCTATGCCCCCGAGGGGGCGACAGAAACACTGAGCCCCAGAGACCATGTGCATAGAAAAAAACTCTGTGCCTCTGAGTCTCTGTGTTCCATTTATAAGTAGATGAACTAATATAGACCAGGGCCTCTCATGGCCTGAGCACTTTCCTGCCGTTGCTGATGACGATGCGGGCGCTTTTGCCGGCGCGCCGTCCACTGAGATCGTAGAGAGTGGATGAGGCGCGGGTGGGCTGCTGTTGCTGCGGAACAATGCCGGTGGCTCCGCTGGGCGAGAGCACCACCTTGGTGAGGATGAGGCCGAAGCCTTGCAGATAGAGTCCGTAGCTGCGTAGCTTGGTCAGCGTTTCATTGCTGAAACCACAGGCTATGGTGTAGCTCTCGCTGGTGGTGCCGTTCACGTTGCGCGGACTGTAGTCGCCGTTGTAGGTGGAGCCGCCAACGATGAACGGACAGCCTTTCCAGTCGTTGCCCATGCACAGCTGCAGGTCGTCGTAGTTGGCCGATGGTATCTGCCTGACCGAGACCACCAGTTTGCCGTCGGTGGTGAAGTCGGCAAACGAGCTGGCGGGGATGTTCAGCTGCAGGCCGTTGCCCCAGTTGAGCTCGCGTTCGCCTTCCCAAAGCACGGTGCCCACATATTCCGTGTTGTCGTCTTCCAGCGGTTCCAGCTCAGCCAGCGACCCTTCCTTGATGCCGTTGAGCAGGAAAGGCGCGCGCACGTTCATATTATTATTCCGGTCAAAGATTCCGTATTTCTCCGACCCGTTGCCAAAGGCGTTGTTGTCCCACGCAAAGGCTGCAAAGCCATTCTTGCGCGCTTCGGCGGCCACACATTTCATGTAGTACTGCATGTTTGCCTCTTGTGTGGTCCGGTCGTTCGTGGTGTAGTGGCACGACACTCCGTATTCTCCCACCACGACGCCGTAGCCCTGCTCAAACCATTTCTTGCGAATCTGCCTGAACAGCGCTTGCAGTGCGCTTTCGGTCTCGGGGGCAATCTGTCCTTTGTCTCTGAACGCCTCGCCCCAGTAGTAGTAGCTGCCCGGCTGGCCGCTGCAGTAGTTGTAGGGGTTGTAGTAGTGGAACTCCACTGCAATGCGCCCGCTCACCACGTCGGTGGGCAGTTCCAGTCCCGACAGTCCGTAGCTGGCGTTGCAGCTGTACGTCTGCACCACGAGGTTGCGATAGTAGTTGCGTCCGCCCGTACTCCTCACAGCGTCCACGAAGGTCTGGTTATAGCTGTTCATCACCGCATTGTTCTCGGCCGTTGGTTGCTTCCAGTTGATCTGCACCTCGTTCACTCCGGCGAAGTCCAGGCGTCCGTCGTAGTCGCGGAAACGGGTGGCTATCTGTTTCCAGAGCGTGGCCAGCGCCGCATTGATAGAAGCCTGACGGCTGAACACGGGATGGTATTCGAGCCACGACTCATGATGTGTGTTGAGCACCACTTTCAGGTCGAGCTCCATGCACCAGTCGACAATCTGCTGCACGCGGTTCATCCACAAGGGGTCTATCTGCAGGGTCTGCTCGCTGAGCACGTGGGCTCTCCATCTGACGGGAAGCCTCACTGCGTCGAAGCCTGCTGCCTTTACGGCCTGCAGCATGGCCTTTGTGGTCTTGGGATTGCCCCATGCCGTCTCCCACTCGTTGCGGTTGGCCTGCCACACGTTCTTCCACGTGCCGCTGCTGTCGTCCCATTCTCCGCCGGCACTCTCCATCGAGTTGCCGAGGTTCCACCCCATTCTCACGCTGCTTGTCCATGAGCATGCGTCGGTTTCCATGCCCGTCATGTCGGGGGCTACGTCCTGCGCCCGCAACATCGTTGCCATGACCAGTGCGGCCAGCAATAGTTTCTTTCTCATTGTTATATACCTTTCGCTTTTAGTCGTGACGACGACGGCATCGCGCCTGTCGCCGAAAAGTCGGCTGCAAAAATAAGAAAAATATCCGACACATGCAAAAACCTTGCCCTCTTTTTGTTTCGTTTGTTTTGTTGAGCAATGCAGAAAAGGCGTCTTGATGGCCGTTGTAGGGCAATGAGAGCTCCGCAACTCCAAGACTCCGTAGAATAAAAAAACAAGTTTCGGGAGTTGAGAAGTTCTCTGCAAGCAGGGCGGCCAAAGCCTGTGCCTTTGGCCGAGCGCAGGAGTACAGACGTTGCAGGAGTTATAGATAGAAGAAAAAAAGAAGTAATTTGACGTAAAAAAAGAATCCCAAAACACCATTTTTGCATAATTGTTTATAAAAAGTTTGCGAAATGTAAAACGATGTCGATAAATATGTGTAACTTTGTACCAAATAGGCTTGAACATAAGTCAGAAACAACTGAGAACATGAAATACGAGAATACATTCAAAGCGATTGACCAGATTCTGTGGAAGGAGCAGGGGTGCGGTAGTGAGTTGGACTATCTGGAACAGAAATCATGGATGCTGTTCCTGAAATACCTCGACGACCTGGAAACGGAGCGCGAGGAAGAAGCTGAACTCGAAGGCAAGACCTACAAGCGACTGGTGTCAGGCTTCTACCGTTGGAGCCAGTGGGCAACGCCCAAGAAGCGCGACCCGCAGACGGGCAAGATGGTGCTCGATACCGTTAACGCCATGAGTGGCGACGATCTGGTGGAGTTTGTCGACCAGAAGCTTTTCCCATACCTCAAAGACTTCCAGAATACGGCTACTCAGACAGATAGTCTTGAATATAAGATAGGCGAAATCTTTGGCGAGCTGCATAACAAGATACGCTCGGGCTTCAATATGCGT
>JAFWQE010000134.1 GCA_017509155.1 Prevotella sp. | reverse complement strand
GAGCGAACAAGTTCGAGCGCAGACGATAGTGCTGAAGGCTCTCTTTGCGTTAGTTTACAGGGGTTAGAAGTATTGTCTGCGCTCGAACTTGTTCGCTCTGCTTGCAGAGAACTCCTGTAACTCCTGAACTCCATCAACTTGCGAAAGTTGAGTAATAATCAATACACGTTTCGCGTGTTTCATTATAGAGGTGAGAGGTGAACCCCTTCCTTTGTGAGGGGCAGGGGTGGGTTGCACACCCGTATCTTCATAGGTGAATGAGAAGAAAAATAGTTCATGGTTCAGAATCACGCCGTGCGCAACTATGAACTATGAACTATTGATATGGACGAAGGCTTAGTAAGCCCATCGTGTGAGCGACGCGCCATGCACGAATCCGGCGCCGAAGGCCGTCATAATGATGTTGTCGCCTTTCTTCAGGTTTTTCTCAAAGTCCCACAGGGCCAGAGGAATGGTTGCCGCACTGGTGTTGCCATAGTGGTCGATGTTCACCAGCACCTTGTCCATCGGGATTTCCAGACGCTTGGTCACGGCTTCGATGATGCGCAGGTTGGCCTCATGAGGAGCTATCCATGCCACGTCTTCACCCGTCATGTTGTTGCGCTTCAGGATCTCAAGCACGTCGTTGCTCATGTCGGTCACGGCATAGCGGAACACGGTGCGGCCTTCCTGATAGATGTAGTGCAGACGGTGGTCGACGGTGAAATGCGAGGGAGGACTCACGCTGCCACCCGCCTTCATGTGGAGGAACGGCAGGCCGATGCCATCTGTGCGCAGGAACGAGTCAATGAGTCCGACATTCTCCTCCTCGGTGGCTTCCACGAGCACGGCTCCGGCACCGTCGCCGAACAGCACGCAGGTCTGGCGGTCGGTGTAGTCGACCATGGACGACATCTTGTCGGCTCCAATCACGATGACCTTCTTGCAGCGCCCGCTCTTCACGAGCGACGAGGCGAGGTCAAGTGAATAGAGGAAGCCGCAGCACGCTGCCGACAGGTCGAACGCGAAGGCATTCTTGAGCCCCAGCTTGCCCAGCACGATGCTGGCCGTCGACGGGAACTTGTAGTCGGGCGTGGTGGTGGTCACGATGAGGGCATCAACGGTGTCGGGGTCGCAGCCGGTCTTCTGCAAGAGCTGCTTGGCAGCCTTGCGGGCCATGTAGCTCGTTCCGAGTCCCTCCTCCACGAGGATTCGCCGCTCCTTGATACCGACACGTGTCATAATCCACTCGTCGCTGGTGTCTACCATGCGCGACAGCTCCTCGTTGGTGAGGACATAATCAGGCACGTATCCACCAACGCCGGTGATTATAGCGTTGATATTCTCCATTCTTATTCAACCGTTTCCTCTTCCATCACGATGGCAATCTTGCCACGATAGTAGCCACATGTGGGGCATACGGTGTGATAAACGTGGTAGGCGCCACAGTTGGGGCAGATAGCCAGTGTGGGTGCTACAGCCTTGTCGTGAGTTCTTCTTTTCGCGGTACGGGTCTTTGACTGTCTTCTTTTAGGATGTGCCATAATTCTTTACTATTATACGTTTTACTGTTCTACATTTACGATTCTACCGAGCGAAGCCCGCGTCTTCACGTCGCGCCTCACTCTTCTTTCCTCACTTTCAGGAGCGCTTCCCAGCGCGGGTCTGTCACCTGGTTGGACTCCTCATCACTGCTTCGGTCAGATGAGTGCTCTTCCAGAGCCTTCAACATGGCAGGGTTGCACTTGCCGGGTGCATGCACATGCCTGATGGGTATGGCCAGGGCCACAAACTCGTAGATGAGCCATGACAGGTCGAGCATTCCTTCGTTCTCGTCCACTATCACGACTTCATCGTCCTCGCTTTCCTGCGTTCCAAACTTTGCCATGAGGCGGTTGTCCGTCTCTATGGGCTGGTCCATGTCGTCGAGACATAGGTTGCACGGTATGCGCACAACGCCCTCCGTGTGGAACAACAGCTCAAAAAAGCCGGTAGACTTGCGTATAGTCACCGACACATGCAGCGAGCCGCTCTTCACCTCGGGCGCGTCTATTGCCTCAAAATAAGAATCATCGAGACTGTATTCACGCACCGTCTCGGTGGCGCTCAGCCCCTTCAAATCTACCTTGAAAGACTCTAAACTACACATACGGGCTGCAAAGTTACGACTTTTTTTTCAATTACGACAAAATAACCCCGATTTTTTCATCTTTCACCCGAAAATCTTGACGAACCGATTGTCTCACCTCGCGTTCCGCACATTCTTTCCTAGCCCAACGTCCTAGACTTTTGGAGTTTGGGAGTCTAGGAGTCTAGGAGTTTGGACATTAGGTCTGATTCTTGGAAACCCTGCAAAAAGAGTGAAAAAGACTATTGTCCAAACTCCCATACTCCCACACTCCTAAACTCCCGAATCCACTTCAAAGTTGAGGAAAAACAACAGCCCCAAAGACACCAAGCTTCAATCCCGCTCGTTTTTTCCGTCAGATTTTCGCAACAATTCTGTCGTCTTTTTATCGTTTATCTGCCGTTTTTCCGAAACGAATCCATTGATATTGCTGAACGATTCCATTGGTTTTGTTCAACAAATCCATTGATTTCGTTCAACGATTTCAATGGAATGGTTGTCCGAAACTGCCGAAATGAGAACGCGAGATTGACAATTTGGCGCGGCGATTTCGGCAAAATCGACCTGGCATTCTTGCACATGCGGGCTGTTTGGATGAAAGATGAGGGATGAAAGATGAGGGGTTGGCATGGGCTGGCTTACAACTACGCATGGCGGAAAAAGGAAATAACAATATTGAAGTTGGCACCTCTGCAGGGCTAAGAGAAGAATGAAGATTCGTATCCTGTTTCAAGTGTGCGTGTCCATCTGTGCGCAGCCTCTCCCCTCCCATCTCACTACTCTTTATACACATCTGTATAAGCAATACCATCGGCGACGAAGGCAACGCTTTCAATGCTTAGCGGAGAAGACGGCCCGAAGGGCCAAAAGAGGCCAGCCCAGGGCAACGCCCTGGGTATTATATTATGGCCTATGTACGCCCCACCGGGGCAAAAGAATTGATCATCTTCATCTGGGAAAACGCTTTTGCCCTTATAGGGCGTTAGTAACACACGACCATAGTACCCAGGGCGTTGCCCTGGGCTGGTTGCTGTTGGCCTTCCAGGCCGATTATTTCAGATGTGTATAAAGAGTAGTCCCATATCAGGGGAAGGGCGCAGGGGTGGGGTGAGCGTATCACTTACTCACGAAAGAATGACACCCCCCTACCCTTCCCTAGAGATGGGAGGGGGAGCGGCTGCGCCAGAAACATGCAAACGAATCACGAGTACGCGTATCGGCTTATATGATGCCTGCAGCGATATGAGCACCAAACGGTAAGAGCCAAAAAAGAGGAGGGCGGTGATGCCCTCCTCTTTAAGAGATATGGATGCGCTTTAGCGCAGCACCTTGCGCACGGTTCCGTCCTTCTGGCGGACAATCTGCACACCCTTCTGGCTGCTGCCGTTGGTGAGCGTCTTGCCGTCGACTGCATAGCGGGCGTCGACGTTGTCGTTGTTGTCAACGCCGCTGATGGCGGTCGGGAGGTTGCTGCCGCGCACCACGCGGAGACGCACATACTGCGAAGCACCGTTCTGCGTGGCCTTCAGCACGACGGTGAAGTCAAGTTCGGCCTCCTCAGAACTGATGGTCAGCACACCGTCGCTGATGCTCATGGCGGGCAGGTCGGCCGTCAGCTCGTCGGCAAACGCATAGCTCACGGTGCCAGCCTTGGTGGTCGGCTCGAAGAGGTTGGCCAGACTGATGGCCGACTCTTCGCTCTGGAGCGTCATGAGATGCTCGGTTTCGGGTCGCGTTCCGTTCAGGTTGTCCATGCAGAAGTAGAGCGGCGTGGTGTAGCCCCACGTGTTAGAGCGCGAAGGCTCCAGACTGAATGAGAGTTCCTTCACGGTGCCCAGTTCCTTCAGGTCCACCCACTGCCACGAGTCGAGGTAGTAGTGCTCGGCCTCGTTGCTGTCGCGATAGTCGGCCAGCATCACCTCCTTCGTCTTGCCATTGTCGGCTGTGATGGTGAGTTTGATATAGTCTGAGGTGCGGAATCCCGTTGAACCGCTCACACTTTCTCCGTTGGCGTCCTTCTCGCCTGTCTGTCCGTCGCCGTTGAGAATCGAGTTCACGGTGACAGCGGCATTGGTGATGAAGAAGCCGTTGATGACGTCGCCGGCAGGGTTGTTGAGCACGCTGACGGTCATCGGGGCGTAGCTGTCCTCGAAGAACACGGCGTAGGTGTCGGAGTCATCACAGCCTTTGCCCACGCAGCTGTTCCACTGGTCGGTGGTGTAGCTGCTGAATGTGGTGGCCGTACTGTTGGCATAGCTGAAGCCCGACCATGAACCATAGTCGATGCTGTAGTTGTTGGCGAACTTGTAGCTGCCGCTGACGAACGAGCCACGATACTGGTTGTCGTCGTAGGTTCCTTTCTCTATGGTGCCCTTGGTGTCGGGTCCCTTCCAGAAGCTGTTCTCTTCGAGGTAGAGGTTCTCGAAGTCGGCCACCAGTGCATCGCCGGTCACGATGATGCGGCAGGTGTCGTTGGCCTCGAAATGCTGGGCGTCGGTGACGGTCACATAGTAGTCGCCGGAGCGCTCGGGAGCAATGCTGAGGCTGATTTCCTCGCCCAGCAGCTCGGTCTCGATGGCGCTGCCCACGGTCTCATGCTTGCTGTCTTTCCACGTAACGGTGAAGGGTGCCTTTCCACTGGCCACCATCACCTTCAGCTCGGTCTGCTCGCCGCTGGCCACGGTGGTCACGGGCTCGGTGCAGACGGCCATCAGTTCGATGGGCTCGGGCTGAGTGGTGAAGCCGACGGAAACGACCTCGCCACTGGTGCCAAGTGTGCTCTGCAGCACCACGTAGGCCACGTACTGGGTCTCGGCATCGAGGTCTTCAGCCTTCAGCGTTGCCTCCGTGTCGGCGGCAATCTGGGCCTTCAGCAGCGAGGCGGCCACCTCGTCGGCTGTCGGAGCGGCCTCATCGGCTTTCTTTACCAGGAGGAATGCCATGCCGTCGGCATCGGCCTTCACCTTCACCTGTGCGTCCTCGTGGGATGCGCTGGCGGTGGGATAGCCCTCGGCCATCATGGGAACGACGTTCTCGTTGCTATACTCGTAGGCACCGATGGAGATGTTCTCCGCCGGGCGTTCCTTACCAGTCACGTCGGTAGCGACGTAGCTGAGCGGCACGGCCTTGAGGAGGTCGCCGTCGAGGGTCGTCGCGGGCATCAGGATGTCGTTGCTGGCAAACTCCACCAGTTTGTTGATGCAGCCCGTGGCACCTGTCTTCTCCACAAACGTGGCGAAGTCGCCAGTTGTGCTCTCTGAAGCGCGGAAGAAGGTCGAGCCGGCTGCATACATCAGGTTGTTCTGGAAGTTGATCTTGCCAAGGTTGTCATCGTTGTAGAGGTTCACGGCATAGCCGTCGGTCTCGTTCTGGATGATGTTGTTCACCACGTTGATGCCGGTGCCGTAGCCTTCGGCAAATTTCGAGCTGGCCCAGAAGGCTGGTCCGCCTTTGGCTCCGGTCATGCGGAAGGTGTTGTTGGCCACGTTCACGTGCTTAACATTCGCTCCATTGAACTTAAAGGCAGCATAGGAAGAACTGAGCGATGCCAGGTTGATCACGTTGTTGGCGATGATGACGGGCGCGTCTTCTGTACCTTCCAGCTGGCGAAGGTTCATCACGGCGCAGTAGGTCTTGGGAGCCACGTTGAAGATGTTGCCCGTGATCTCGGTCGGTTCGCCATACTCGTCGCGCAGCTGCATGTCGAGTATGCCCACGCTGATCTTCGTTTCCACATCGGCATCGATGTTTATCACGTTGTTGCGAACCTTCGCACCCAGCTCGTCCATTACATAGATGGCCTTGGTTCCATTGTTCTTAAAGGTATTGCCCTCAATCACACCGCCTACTTCCTTAGGCAGGCGCACATAGCTGGTTCCGCCCATCGAGACGCCCATCTTTCCGCCTTCCAGCAGGCAGTTCTTCACGGTGAGGTAGTCGTTGTTTCCGTTCTCCTCGTCGATGATGGTATGTCCCACGAGGCAGACATCGCCTGTGGTCGTACAAATGGGGGCATGCAGGTAGCAGTTCTCTATGGTTGCGTGGCGACTCTTGTCTTTCACCATGACAACAGCCTTGTAGGCCTTGTCGGTGGTGTACACCTCGAGGTTGCGCAGTGTGACGTAACTGGCCTCATAGAGCGTTATCACGCCGTAGTCCTTCGTGTGCTGGTCCCCGCTGTATCCACCGGTGGTGTAGTTGTTGTGATAGATCTTCACGTCACGCTCGCCGCTCTCGCTCTCGATGGTGAGGGTGTTCACGCTACCCATGCCTTTAATATAAGGTATGCGTACTTTCTCGTTGTACTCGCCGGCCTTGATCTTCAGCGTAACGGGACCGTCCATGCAGAGCCTACCCATGTCGTCGATGGCCTGCTGGATGGTGGCATAGTCGCCGCCCTGTCCCACGATGTAGTCGCCGCTCTTGCCGCTGACCACGGTGATGATGGCGACGGTCGGGTCATCCACGTTCACCGTCTCGCCATTGGCGGTAAGGCTGCTCACGAAGAGGTCGGCATCCTGTCCCTCCTTGGCATCTGTCTTCACGTCGGCGGTAATCCAGAAGTAGTACTTGCCCTCTTTCTCAATGGTGTAGCTATCGGCAAACGCTTCGTTGGCCGAGAAGGTGGCGTAGGTGCCGGTCTGATAGATGTGATAGGCGTCGAGGGCCGTGTTGTCTGTCGACTCCACATCGAAGGCGGTGATGTTGACGCTCTCCGTGTCGCCCTTCACGTCGACGCACACCTGGAGCATCTTCACGTCGGTCTGGCCCTTCAGCACCTCAGGAACGCTGATGTCCTCAGTGGTGACAGAGGCAATGCTGAGCACCTGTTTCTTGTAGCCTTCGGCCTGGATGGCGAAGTTGGGCTTGGTGTAAGAGCCTTTGCCTTCGTACACAATGGTGAGCTGGCCGCCGTCCACGCTGGCATCGCTGACGATGGGGTCGAACTTGGCCGACGAACCGTTCAGGTCGACAATCAGGTTGTCTTCGCTCGTGCTGTTGCCCTTGTAGATGTAGAGGTGGGCCGTATAGTTGAAGCTGATGCCCTGGTTGGTGAGCTTCACACAGTCGGCATCGCCGGTGGGCGCCAGCAGCAGGGTGGCATTCACGCCGTCGGCTCCGTCGCCTTCAGCACCACCGTCGTCGTAGATCATGAATGTCTTGCCCAGACCGAGTTGCACGGTGCCGTGGTCGCCGGCGGTCATCATCACCATGTTCTTCAGCGTGCGTGCGCCCTCGGGGTCGCCGGCAGCGGGCTCCACGTCGGCAGTTCCCACGTGCACGCTCACCACCTTGGCGTCGATGGTCTGGTCTTCTTTAGCGTCGGCCTTCACGTCGGCCTTCACGGTGAAGAGGTTGTCGCCCTCAGCCAGTGTGACGGCCTCGCCGAAGCTGACAGTCACCTCGGCGGCAACATCGGCCTCGCCCAGAAGGGTCTCTCCCTGCCAGACAGCGACGGTCGAGAGGTTGACCTCGGTGCCCTTCAGGTTCAGTTTCATGCCGTCCATCGTGAGCGCGTTCAGGTTGCCCTCGGTCTTTACGTTCACCGAAAGGAGCTCCTGGGCGGCGGCGCCTATGGAAGCATCGGCAGTAGTGGCCTGAGTTGCCTCGACG
This sequence comes from Prevotella sp., assembly GCA_017509155.1. Classification (GTDB taxonomy): domain Bacteria; phylum Bacteroidota; class Bacteroidia; order Bacteroidales; family Bacteroidaceae; genus Prevotella. The sequence goes on along the minus strand of JAFWQE010000134.1, from coordinate 2,895 downwards.
GAAGCTACCAGCATTTCCTTCGAAAGATACTCGCTGACAGTGGCCTTCCAGCCTTTATAGTAGTAGGAATAAGAGGTGTTCGGGTTGAACACAATGGTAAGCGAGCCGTCGGCAGCTGTTGAACGCACAGTCTGGCCGGGTCCGGTTGCCTGCTGGCTGTTGTCGTTGAGCTCCCACAGCAGTGTTCCGTCGGTGCCTTGTCCGGCATAGATCTTGAACACCGACTTGGTGCCATAGCTGGAAGAAGAATACTGCACGTCGAACTCGGAGAAGTCAATCTGGCACACCATGCCTTCATGCTTAGGCACGAAGATGTTCACGCGATCGTCGGTGCCAGCCTCGCAATAGGAGCTGTATTCGCTCTTGGCTTTGGTCTCGAAGGCGATGCTCTTGTTCACGGTTTTCGTCACCGTGCCCTGGTCGACATGGCTGAGCACGATGTTCTTCACCGTGCGCTCCACGGTCTCTCCCGTTACGCTCTCGGTCTTCTCGGCGTTGTTCACCAGCGCGCTGACGCTGACGGCCTGGGCCGAAACGGTCTGGCCGTTCAGGGCCTCGTCGCTGATGGTGTAGCTGAGGGTGAAGATGTTGTCGCCCTCATGTAGTGTTTGTCTTTCATCAAGTTCGATAGTGAAGGCGGCGGCGTTGACGTCGGTCTCGCCCACTTTCTGGTTGTTCAGGAAGAGCTGGGCCTTGCTCACGAGGGCGAAGTTGTCGCCGGCCGTGAACGCCATCTTCGTCACCTCCATGGCGGGTTCGGTGTTCTGGGTCGTCACGGTGACGTTGAGCATGGGCTGCTGCTCATCGCCTGCGGCCACGGTTTCGGTGGAGGCGGCGGCTGTTGTGATGCCGTTGAAGTCCATGGGCTGCGGCGTGAAGAGGCTGACCGTAGCTTCAAAGCCGTCGGCAGCAACCTCGTTGGAGGCATCGCTAAACAGAACCACCGTCAGCGATCCGTCGGCGGCGGTAGAGCGCACAAGGGCTGTCTCGCCCTTTTGCAACGTCTTCAGCAGGTTGTCGGCACTGACTTCCTGTCCGCTGTAGATGCGCAGCTCCTGGTTGTAGAGCGAGCCGTTCCATATTTTGTTGGTGGTGAAGTCCACCATCACTTTCTTTCCTTCCACGCCAGAGAGGAAGGTCACCTGGCCGTTGGTCTTGGAAACGATGCCGCCATCCTTACCTCCCTCGTCGTAGAACTGCAGCGGGGTCTCGCCCACGGTGACGGTCTGCGGCTCGGAGGTCATGATGACCAAGGCGGGATTCTCCACTGCCACGCTCGTGGCGGCAGTGAACGGCGCGATGCCGTCGGGCTGACCAGTGGAAAGAATCTTCGTAATGTCCACCTGCACCTGCGCGCCCACAGCAGCGGTGCCAAGGAAGTCTCCCTTCACGGTATAGGTGGTGGTGCCGTCTGAGAGTGCATCATCGAGCGTGAAAAGGTAGCCCTGTCCGTCGGCGCTGACAGTTGCTTCCACCTGCTTGTCGCCCTTAAACAGCTTCAGTGCCATGGCGTCCATGGCGCTGTCGTTCTTCGTCATGGTGAAGCCAATGCCGGTCACATGGTCGGGATTCATCACGCCTTCAGCGGTCACGTAGGCATTGGCCAGCGCCGCATTCTGCTTGGAGGTGAGCGTTCCGCCTACGCCGTCGTAGCTGGAGCCTGCTCCGGTCACGGTCATGTTCTCCAGCTTCACCACCTTCACCTTGGCCACCCAGCCGTCGCACGTGTTAGAGTTGCGGTGCATGAAACCAACGGAAAGGGCGCCGTCGGCCGTACCCGAGGTGTAGACGGCAGGCAGGCTTGGCTTGTTGGAATTGTTGATCTTGCTGGCAAGAACTGTTCCTGCCATACCATCCAGCGACGACGAGCTTGTCACGTCGCTTGAACTGGTTGCAAACGAGAAAGCGTCGTCGGCATCGGCTATGCCGTCGTAGACGTTCAGGTAGAGGTAATAGCCTGTGGAGAACTGATTCAGGTCTATACTCTCAAAAGTGACTTGAACAGACATGCCTTCCACTGCCGGTTTGAACACCGTCAGCGACTGAGCATTGTACGAATTGTTGTCAACAATGCTCGCCGTTCCCCATGGATCGTAGAACGTGATGACTTCGTCGCTGGCCACCTCAATGGTCTGCTTGCCGAATTGCAGTTGGTTCACTTCTCTGTCGGCCCAGGCTCCCAGAGGGACACTGAGCAGCAACATCAGCCACAACCACAATTGTCGTGAAAATGTTTTTTGTTTCATAACTCTTGATATTTTAATGAGGTTAATAAAGAAATGTCACCCTAGCACCCGCCAACAGGCACAACGGCCCCCACGACGCATGGAGACACCTGCCCAGGCAAGGTTTCTTGTAAACTCTGAAAAGAGTCTGATTCATTGTTCTGTCCTAACCCCAGAGGCACAGAATAATCGGGCCGGCACGACGCCGGCGCAAATGGCAGGTCTTCTGACTTTGCTCCCGAACGGCCAGCCTTCCCGAAAATCTCAGTGGCTTTCTTGGGGCCGTGCAATAACAGAGCTTACAGCTGCGGGACAGTTGAGGCTTCTCACCTCATTCCCTATTAATCGCTTTCGCGAACCAAATGCGATGCAAAGATAGCGCTTTTTTCACAATGCGCCAATCATTTCGTTGTTTTTTTCCTTGACAATGTGTGTTTTTCCGTTTTTCATGCATTCCTTTTCATCCCACCCAGTCGCAGTCCATGTGTTTGGTTTTTTCCTGGATTTCTGGAATCATAACTAACTCAACTTTCGCAAGTTAATGGAGTTCAGGAGTTACAGGAGTTCTCTGCAAGCAGAGCGAACAAGTTCGAGCGCAGACAATACTTCCAACCCCTGTAAACTGATGCAAAGAGAGCCTTCAGCACTATCGTCTGCGCTCGAACTTGTT
>JAFWQE010000133.1 GCA_017509155.1 Prevotella sp. | reverse complement strand
TTACCTCGTGAGTCTCGTAGGGGAAGGGAGGTTGAGGCGTTTGTGGACGCTGGCGTACGAGGGCACCAGGGGTGAGCGTGAGAGGGAGCTTGAACCCCCGCTGAAGGAATGTCCCCACGAGTTGTCCCTCCTTCAATTCAGCTTCGTAGGCAGCCATGAGCAAGGGGAACACCACGTTTACCCTCTCAGAGGTGAGTTCCTTCACGGTGCCTTTAATTCCTGTGGCATCTTGGTCGGGGGAGTCGAGGGTGCAAGTGGTGTCGTTATCGAAATGGAACACCAGGTTAAGGTCAATGGAATTGAGTGACAATTGGCCATGCCATGTGCCGCTGATGAGTGACTGGGCTGCGATGCCATCGCAGCATATAAGACAAAAGGAGAGGAGGAAGAGTTTTAGTTGATAGTTCATAGTTCATAGTTGATAGTTCTTAGTTCTTGCTCCGCGAGGCTTCGCAAACGTTCCTGTGGGCCGAGCGGAGAAGGGGTGAGGAGCTGAGAGATAACGAAAGGCACGGAACCACTAACACTGTTCCCATGCGTTCCGTGCCTTTCGATGTTTTGTATTATAACGGAGGGTTATCTACGGATGACCTTTGTCACCTTGCCATCGGCATGGCGGACGATGATCAGACCACGTTGTAGCTGCTGCTGGCGCATGCCGTTGGGCGAGAAGACAGCCGTAGCTGCGCTGTTGTCAGTATTTACCTGACTGATGCCGAGCGCAATGTCCTCCTCGGTGGTACGGATGGTCCAGTAGAGAGCATGTGAGAGGTCGTTGTCGCTCATGACGAAGGCGGCAGTGCTTTCGCTGAAGTTTTCTACTCCAGCAGCATCGCTCAACACTGCGGCAGCATTGTCGAAGTGGTTGTTGTATGGAGCCTGAATCATGTAAGCTGTCTTCCCGTCGTGCTCAACTTCTTGGATGTGGCACTCGGCGGCAGTTGAGCCCAATGTCCAGAAACCGACTTCTGTGGGCGCACCTACATACTTGCCTGCTGTCTTGTCTTGCAGGGTGAACACGCCTTTTTTGTTGGCAACAGGCGAAATGACGAAGTCGTCCTTCAGGAGGTAGGCCGTTGTCAGTTTGCCGCTTTCCACCTCAGCCATGTAGCACTCATTAGCATCGAGGATGCGATAGGTCTCGGCAGCGTCGAAGGTCGGCGTGGTGCCCACTTTCACGATGTCCCAGATGAAGTGCTTGCCACCGGCAAGGTCGTAGGTGGCATTACCCTCGCTGTCGGTGGTCCACCAGGCGTTGGAACCCCATGTAGCCTCTGTGGCGGCATTGGTGGCACGGACGGCATAGAGACCTTCCTCGTTGAGCAGGATGGCCTGAGCCTCCCAGTCGTTGCGGTTCTGCCAGTCGGTACGGATGTACTTCGTGTTGGTGGAAGCGTTGGTCGGGTTGGTGAACTGACCCGTCTTCCAGCCGTAGGCCTTGAAGCCACCCGAGAGAGCAGTCTTCTGGAAGGTGAAGTACTTAGCCTGGTTGGCGTCGGTGGTCAGCGTGCCGTCAGCCTTCAGATAGTAGATGCCGCGGACATGCTCGTCGTTGAGATAGCTGGTGGAGAAGTAGTAGACACCACCATCCTCGAGCTTCGCCAGTGCACGCTCGTAGTCCTCGTCCTCGGTGTCGCCCTTCAGTGCGTCGTACATCTCCTTGATCTGCTCGGCGGTGATGGTGAGGAAGGTCTGGGCATAGCCATTGCCAGCCGAATAGGACTCGTCCTCATAGAGGATGGCGAGGTCGCCATTGGTGAGGCGTACCATGGTGGAGTAGGCGCAGCCACCCGGCTGGATGTTCATCACGTCCGTCCAGTTCTGTCCCTGGTCGATGCTCATGGCCAGTGTGAGGTTCTGGCGCGAGCCCGTGTTCTTCAGATACGTGTGGAGCATGATGTCGCGCTCGTTGTCGATGGAGCGGCTGTAGTAGAGGATGTCGGCATTGCAGGCGTTGGCCGTGATCTGGCTGTTGCGCCACTGCGTGCCCCACTCGGTGCCGTCGGCATTACCCGTGTTGAAGCCGCGGGCGCCGCTCTGGCGCACAGAGATGAGCAGCGAGCCGTCGTTCATCTCCTCGAGCTTCGACTCGTCGCCGCCGGCATAGGCAGTTGCCGGGCCGAGCGTCCAGTGCTCACCCTCGTCGGTCGACGAGATGATGACGCAGTTGGATGTCGACGTGCCGGAAGAAGGCAGCGTGTTGGTGGTGAACATCACCGTTCCGTCGCGCTTGAGCAGTCCCTTGCCCGAAGTAGTAAAAATGCTCCAGAAGCCCAGCTGGTTGGTCAGGTTGTGGGTGGCATCGGTGAAGTTGCTCGTGGTGAGCTCGCGTACCGGTGTCCAGGTGACGCCGTTGTCGTCGCTGGTGCAGATGCCGATGTTGCGCATGCTGGAGAAGTAGCCGTTCTTGCCGGCAGCCATCAGGCAGACGATGCGTCCGTTGGCTGTGCGCACGAGTGCGGGGTCGCCATAGCCATAGGTGGCGCTGTTGCGTCCGTCGCCCACGGCGATGAGGTTCTGAGCGCTCCATGTGCGTCCGCCGTCGACACTACGACGAATCGACACGTCGATCTTATGATTGCCCAGGTCGGCATTGCTGCTGTAGCGGCGGTCGCTGGCCACGACGATGTTGCCCTCCTTGTCGAGCACCATGGCCGGGATGCGGTAGTAGCGGCAGTCGTCGGTGGTGGGCACATAGGCAAAGCTCTGCGTGGCGAAGATCTTCGCCTCGCCCTTCGGGTCGCCGAGTGAGGCATCGATGGCGATGTCCTCGGTGGTCTCGTTGAACGTGTAGTTGACCGATGTCAGGGCGGCGTCGACGAAGGCAGCCAGCGTGGCGTCGTCCTTGATGTCGGCCGTCAGCCAGAGATAGTTGGTGCCGTTCTTCAGGGTGAAGCCCTCGTTGAAGGTCAGCGTCATCTCATCGTTGTCGGGAGCTGTGGAGCCGAGCGATACAGGATTCTCGTCGGCATAGAACTCAGCATTATTCGACTGATAGACGGCCAGGCGCTCGATGTTCTCACGCGAGTCGCCTTTCAGCTTGAAGCTGATGCTGTTGATGGTTGCGGCGATGTTGCCACTGATGCCGACGCGCAGCAGCACGGCGTTGTCGTTGTTGCGGCCCACCGTCTCGTAG
>JAFWQE010000132.1 GCA_017509155.1 Prevotella sp. | reverse complement strand
GGAGTTACAGGAGTTACAGGAGTTCAGACAATACTTCCAACCCCTGTAAACTGACGCTAAGAGAGCCTTCAGCACTATCGTCTGTAACTCCTGTAACTCCTGAACTCCTGAACTCCAAGAAGTTGAGCGAATGCGAAACTTGAAGAAGAATAATACATGAACGACTTCTACTACAGGAAACTGGATGCATATCAATTGGCCAAGACGCTTGCCCTTGAGATATACAAGCTGGTGAACACCTTTCCCGAGAGAGAGAGATACGGGATGTGTGATCAGCTGCGACGATCTGCCATCTCCATCCCTTCAAACATAGCAGAGGGAACAGGGCGCTTCAGCATAAAAGAAAGAATCCATTTCCTGAATATCTCATACGGTTCGCTGTGTGAGACCATGTGCCAGATGGAGATAGCAAAAGACTTGGGCTACATCTCACAGGAGGCATACTCTGAGACAGAAGACCTGGCTTCGAGAGTATCGATGACCATATCAGGACTGAAAAAATCATTATCTAACAAACTTAATACTTTTAACCCAGAATGAGGGACAAAGGGTAAGCAGAGGAAGGCAGGGGCATAAACATTTCTCGTACCTCCGCACCTCGTACCCCCGTACCTCGAAAAAACGAAGAAAACTATGCGTGAAATCAGAAATCTGAAACCGGAGTGCATCTGGAAGAACTTCGATGCACTGACACAGGTGCCGCGTCCGAGCGGCCATTTGGAGAAAATCCAGCAGTTCTTACTCGACTTTGCCAAGGAGGCAGGCGTTGAAGGCTTCAAGGATGCTGGTGGCAATATCGTGATGCGGAAGCCCGCCAGCCCGGGCATGGAGGGCAAGAAAGGCGTCATTCTGCAGGCTCACATGGACATGGTTCCACAGAAAACGCCCGAGTCGAACCACAACTTCGAGACCGACCCCATTGAAACCTGGATCGACGGCGAATGGGTGAAGGCCAAGGGCACCACGCTGGGCGCCGACAACGGACTGGGCGTCGCCGCCATCATGGCCGTGATGGAAGACAAGACACTGGTGCACGGACCCGTGGAGGCCCTCATCACCGCCGACGAGGAGACTGGCATGTATGGTGCCAACGACCTGCCCACAGGCGAGCTGAACGGCGACATCCTGCTGAACCTCGACTCCGAGACGTGGGGCAAGTTCGTGATTGGTTCGGCCGGCGGCATCGACGTCACCGCCACGATGGAATACAAGGAGGCCGACACCGACCCCGAGGATGCGGCCGTGCGCGTGACGCTGAAAGGCCTGCGCGGTGGGCACTCCGGACTGGAGATACACGAAGGACGCGGCAACGCCAACAAGATGATGGTGCGGCTGGTGCGCGAGGCCATCGAGGAGCTCGATGCACGACTCGCCTCCTGGCACGGCGGAAACATGCGCAACGCCATACCCTTCAAGGCCGAGGTGGTGCTGACACTGCCCAAGGACAACGTGGAAGCGCTGAAAGAACTGGTGGACGACTGGAAGGCCGACTTCGCAGACGAATACAAGGGCATTGAGAGTGGCATCGAGCTGATTGCCGAAGACGTGGACACGCCGAAGACGGAAGTGCCCGTGGAGATTCAGGACAACATCATCAACGCCATCTATGCCTGCCACGACGGCGTGGTGCGCATGATTCCGAGCTACCCCAGCGTGGTGGAGACATCCTCCAACCTCGCCATCATCGACATAGAGGACGGCAAGGCCGTGCTGAAGATTCTGGCCCGCTCAAGTCGCGAGGACATGAAGGACTATGTGGTGAAGATGCTGGAGAGCTGCTTCAACATGGCCGGCATGAAGGTGGAGACGGCTGGCGGCTACGGCGGCTGGGACCCGAACCCCGACTCGGAGATTCTGCACCTGCTGATGAAGGAATACAAGGAACTGTTTGGCGAAGAGGGCATCATACAGGTGGACCACGCCGGACTGGAATGTTCCGTCATACTGGGCAAATATCCGCATCTCGACGTGGTGAGTCTTGGTCCTACCATGCGCTCGCCCCACACCACAACCGAGCGTGCGCTCATCAAGACCGTGGAGCCCTTCTGGCAGTTGCTGAAGAAAACGCTGGAAGACATCGCCGAGAAATAGTCCTTAGAGCGTTGTTCTTGCGGAGACACGGCGGTCATCAGCCGTACCTGCTTACACGCAGGACTTGAAGTTTCAAACCCCACCCCTGCCTCTATCCTGATTGGAAGGAGAGGAGCTGTCGCCGACACGATGCGTAGCAGCTCCCCTCCCATCTCAGGGGAGGAGCTGACACTCGTTCAGGAAGACATTTGGCAGACAGGTCTATACGATGAACGGTGACAATGCGGAACTGGCACTTGTCAAGCTCATGGAACTGTTCAACCACTCTTCTGTAGCTATCACTAAACGCTACTTAGGACTAAGGCAGGAAGAGATTTTAGATACTTATGACTACCTGACATTCTAAAAGGAAAGGACATTTTCACATCATTCATACCATTGGTAGGGAAGGTGTGGGAATGTCCTTCATAATCCATCCTATCCCTGTTAATAAAGCATATAATCTCAATGTGACGGGCTGATGGATATCTTTTATAACACTCATATCATCGATGTGATAAAGTACCTGAACATATACCTCATCCTAGACAGAGGCTTTCCGTGCGAATATTCAAAAATATGAATTTTGCATAGCCTTTGGTCGAACAATCAGTGTACTCCAAGAACCTACATACCTAAGTTAAGGTCTTGTTTTATCTTGCTAACAATTGCTTCAACGGGATACGAAACAGGAAAATTCCATTCTTTATCAAACTCATGTTCTCCTTCCAAAAGATGATAGTATATGTTTATGCCTAACATGGAATATTTCTCTATGTAAAAACTTAAATACCAATTCAGAATATCTCCTGCCATCAATACGATACGATTGTCTTCACATTCTGTTTCGCATATTTCAATACTTGGAAATCTTAACTTTAACAAGTCAATAACAGGCTTGAATTCCTCCCGCAGATTATATTTGTTATTCTCTGTTAACATATTATTTGATACTATTTCTCAGTTCTCTAATATCGTCTTTAAATCTCATTCTTTCATTCAATAAAACACCAGCATCTGTTCTCAATGACCATTGTTTGGAGATTGCTTTCCCATTTTCTCTACTTGAAAATTTTATCTGAGTTTCGTCTCCAAATAATTGTATCTGAAAATCAACATAGTCATCACCATCCTTTTCCACGAGTTGGATAAAAGTGCTACTACTCGTAAAAGTCTTAACTCCTGGATAAACCCATTTGATGTCTCCAATCAAGTCTTTATAATAAGACTCTATTCTCCCATTCCCGAACCTCTTAACTTTCCCTTTGGAACTTTCAATCTTCGAGAAATAGTAAACTGCACCAATAATAAAGGGCATTATAATGATAAAGAAAAGTGTTTCCATCGCAAATTCTGATTATAAAATGCAAAATTATAAAAAAGAAATGGAACACGCTTCATTTTTGCTTTTTTTTGGATATTTTAGTAGTTCACAGGCAATCCCTCAAAGAAACGGATTCTATTAATTTACACTATTTCCCAGCCTTAATTCAATTTAGACAACCGACTTGGACCACCTCTTTAAATCGGCCAGGGGTGGGTTTTTTATTTGTTATGAAGTTCCGGAGCCTGTTAAATGGCATCAGGAATTGAACGCGCCGTTTCTTAGGCCCTACCCTTCCATTGTCTTCATTTTTCACCCGCAATACTACTATTATTATATGAAGAGATTGGTGAAAAACGAAGAGAAAACCATCGAAAGTGAAGACTGAAAGCGTCAGTCTGACGAAACGATTCCATTGATTTTGCTGAACAATTCCATTGGTTTTGTTCAACGATTCCAATGGATTTGTTCAACGATTCCAATGGATTTGTTCAACGATTTCATTGGTTTTGTTGCCGGAAAACGACAGAATGACGACGCGGAAACGCCAATTTGCTCAGCAAAAGGCGGCAGATGAGTCCGAACATTCCTTTTCTATTGGAACGTAAATCCACATCTATCGAACATGAAATCCTTTTTTGGCGCAGGAGTTCTCTGCAAACAGAGCGTCCAAGGCCACCGGCTTTTTCTTCACTATGAGCCATCATTTTTTCGGAAAAAGTGATGGCGGAAAAATATTTTTTCGTACCTTTGCATCCGTTAAACCAAAATTACATATAGAAATGGACGATTATCCGGCGGAAACTTTTCAAGTGAACGCGTGAGGATGTGGCGCCGGGCGCTAATCCTCGCGGAGATGGTTTTGTATTCATCTTTTAAAAATCTTTGGAGGATTAGCAACAATGAAGACCTATTGGAACACAAGCAAGGGCTTGCGGACAGTCAACGAATGGGAGCCCAACTGCTGGATTCAGGTGACGTGTCCCACCGACGACGACCAGCAGGAACTGGAGGAACGCTTCCAGATACCCGACTATTTCTTCAGCGACATCAGCGATACCGACGAGCGTGCCCGCTATGAGTACGACGACGGCTGGATGCTCATCATCCTTCGCATACCTTATGTGAAGGAGATACGCTCGCGCACGCCCTACACCACGGTGCCGCTGGGCATCATCCACAAGCGCGACGTGACCATCACGGTGTGCTACTATGAGACCAACATGATGATTGACTTCGTGAGCTTCCAGCAGAAGCGCGGCGAAGGCTTCACCGACTACGTGGACATGATCTTCCGGCTGTTCCTGTCGTCGGCCGTGTGGTATCTGAAACGGCTCAAACAAATCAGTCTGCTCATCGACAAGGCCAAGCGCGACCTCGACCACAACGTGGACAACGAAAGCCTCATCGGACTGTCGAGGCTTCAGGACTCGCTCACCTATTTCCAGACCTCCATCCGCGGCAACGAGAACCTGCTGGCCAAGCTGAAGTTCAAGCTGCAGGTGGACGAACTCGACGCCGACCTGATTGAGGACGTCAACATCGAGATGACACAGGCTCGCGAAACCACCAGCATCTACTCGAACATCCTCGAGTCGACCATGGATACCTACCAGAGCATCATCAACAACAACATGAACAACGTGATGCGCACGCTCACCGTTGTCACCATCGTGATGATGTTTCCCACCCTTGTGGCCGGTCTGTTTGGCATGAACCTCATCAACGGAATGGAAGACAGCCCGCTCGGCTTCATCGTCGCGCTCATCATTTCCATCGGTGGAAGTGGGCTCACGTGGCTCTTTTTGCGCGCAAAAAGGCTCATTTGAGACACAAATTGTAAAAAAAACGGCGGAAAATTAGGAACTTTCAAATATTTTAAGTAAGTTTGCACCCTCATAAACCTTGATTTACGAACTAATTATCATTAAGCCAAATGATGGACTCTCAAGAAAATGTCCTCGAACAAGAGGAGCAGTTGGAAAAAAACCAAGTAGAAGAAACGGCAGCGAACGAACCGGCTGCTGAACAGGAAACCAGCGTGGCTGCCACAGAAGGCAGCGATGCAGCAACCGACAGCGAACCAGAAAAAGCCGAAGAGGTGGAACAGCGCGTCTATGCCAACAAGCAGGAGGTGGTGGAAAGGCTCAAAGAGCTGGCCCACGGAGAAGAAACACCTTCGAAGGAGGAAGTGGACTACCTGAAGACCACTTTCTACAAGATGCACTTCGCCGAGCGCGACGCTGCGCAGAAAGCTTTCCTCGATGCAGGCGGCGATCCAGAAAAGTACACCGTGCTGCCCGATGAGGACGAAGAGACCTTCAAGGCTGAAATGGGCATCATCAAGGAGCGCCGGGCCAAGGTATTCCAGGAACAGGAAGCCGAGAAGCAGGAAAACCTGAAGAAGAAGCTCGACATCATCGAGAAGATAAAGAACATGGTGACCTCGCCCGAAGAGGCCAACAAGTCGTTCCAGGACTTCAAGAAACTGCAGCAGGAATGGAAAGAGATTAAAGCCGTTCCCGCAGAAAAGGCCAACGAGCTGTGGCGCAACTATCAGCTCTATGTGGAGCAGTTCTACGACCTGCTCAAGCTCAACAGCGAGGCTCGCGAATACGACTTCAAGAAGAATCTGGAGATAAAGACCCGCCTGTGTGAGGCCGCCGAGAAGCTCGACGAGGAGACAGACGTCATCAGTGCTTTCCATCAGCTGCAGAAACTCCACCAGGAATTCCGCGAGACAGGACCAGTGGCCAAAGACCTGCGCGAAGAGGTGTGGGCACGATTCAAGGCTGCTTCCACCGTCATCAACAAGAAACACCAGCAGCACTTCGACGACCTGCGCAGCCGCGAAGAGGAGAACCTGAAGAAGAAGACAGCCCTCTGCGAGAAGGTGGAAGCCATCGCGAAGGAAGAGAACAAAGGCTCGGCCGACTGGGAACGCCATACAAAGGAAATCATAGAAGTACAGGCTGAATGGAAGACCATAGGGTTTGCTCCGCAGAAGATGAACGTGAAGATTTTCGAACGCTTCCGCGCCGCCTGCGACGATTTCTTCGGACGCAAGGCCGAGTTCTTCAAGGACATGAAGGCAAAGTTCGCCGAGAACGCCGACAAGAAACGCGCATTGGTGGAACAGGCCAAGGCTCTGCAGGACAGCACCGACTGGAAAGCCACCAGCGACAAGCTCATAGCCCTGCAGAAGGAATGGAAGACCGTGGGCATGGTGCCGAAGAAACTCGGCGACCAGCTGTGGAACGAATTCCTCGGAGCCTGCAACAAGTTCTTTGAGGCACGCAACGCCGCCAACGCCGGTACTCGCAGTGCTGAAAGAGAGAATCTGGCACAGAAGCGCGACATCATTGCACAGCTGAAAGCCGTGGCCGAGGAGGCTGGCGACAACGTTCAGGAGAAAGTGCAGGAGCTCGTGGAGAAATACCAGTCCATAGGTCACGTGCCCTTCAAGGAGAAAGACAAGCTCTACAAGGAGTATCACGAAGTGCTCGACAAGCTCTACAAGGAACTCAACGTGAGCATTGCACACCGTCGCCTCGACAATTTCAAGAGCAACCTGAAGTCAATGGCAGAGCGTGGAGGCGAAGCACTCGACAACGAGCGCTCACGACTGATGCGCCGCTACGAGGCCATGAAGCAGGAAATCCAGACCTACGAGAACAACCTCGGCTTCCTGAATGCCGCATCGAAGAAGGGCAACTCGCTCATCGACGAGATGAACCGCAAGGTGCAGAAGCTCAAGGACGACTGCGAACTGGTGCGCCAGAAGATTAAAGCCATCGACGCTGAGAACAAGGAAAGCGAAGAATAAACGCCGACCGCAAGCAATAAAAGAGAGGTGCGATGCCGTGACTGTGGCATCGCACCTCTCTTTTATTCATCTTTCAAATCATTATACAGTTTCACAATGCCGGAGATAAACGCGTCCTCTTCTTCGATCTTCGCCTTGCAATGATCGATGTACAGCACGTTGTCATCGTCATCCACCAGCAGCATCTCGGTAACCCATTCGCCGTTCGTTTTGTAATAGAGCACGTTGTCATCTTCGTCGGTCAGCACGTTATAACCCGTAGCGTCAATGTTCCCTACAATGTCGAACAGGGCGATTTGCTTGTCAAAATCCCACTCCGACGTATCGCTGCCGACATACAGGAAGTTGCTTTTTTCTCTGGCATCCTTGGTTGTGACGTAACCGCTCAGCAAAGAGCCTGTACTCAGCTTATCTATGTTGTCAGGAAGTCGGCTGCGCAAGGCATCGGCCACGGCCTTCGGCGACCGTTTCCTTGTGTCGCGCGTGAGCTTGGGTTCGCTGCTTTGTTCATATTGCTGCCTGACCACAGTCGCCAATTCATTGACATCTTCATACAGAGTGGCAGGGCCGTATACTAGTGAGAAGGACGCGTCGAGCCGATTGCTCGTTGAGCCAATCTCTTTCAAAGTGAGTCCATCGGCCGTATAGTACAGGACCAAAGAGTCTCGATCGGTCTGCAGCATGGCGTCGAACACATTGCTACTCTCGTCCAAGGTATAGAGACAGGAAAGCCCGTCTTTTATCGTCTTAGCGCCCACGACCACAGCCTTTTCTGTCATTCCTCTCTTGCTATAGTCTTCGTGTTTAAAATCAATCACATAAGGCTTCACCACGCATATTTCCCGTTTCTGCTCATAGTCAAAGCCACCTAGTTTATAGTCTGACAGTTGCAAATCCTTCTCTTTCAGGTAGTTGGCACACACGGCATCGTAGTCTTTCTCCTCTTTCCTTGTCATGATTAATTGGTGAAAGACGAATCCAAGTTCCTCTGGTGTTCCCTTCCCAAGCGTCAGTTCCACTACCCTTGACGTCTTGCTCTCAGCATCATGCCGCATTAGGAGCACCTTTTTCTCTCGCCTTGCATTATTGACTGTGGCCACGGTTAGTCTGTTTTCAGCAAGGGAGTTCCAGTTACGGCTCTCGCAATAGCGCCATTCTCCGTATTGCAAAAGCAGGTCTCCACTCCTGAGTCCGTTGGCCAGTCCCACAGAGTCTGTCACCTCCACACAGAAAGCTTTGCAGTGTTCCGACCTGAACTGTCTGGCAGAGGAGATGGAATCACCGCGCTCATCATAATAGTAAGGGTCCTGTTTTATGTCAGTAGAATAGGCAGAAGCGTTTGTCCATTCTCCTGTAATCAGATACGAAGGTTCGTCATATTCGTTGAAGGCCTGCAACGAAACGATGCTTCCATTATGGTTTCTCACATAGCGAAGTCCGTAAAAAAGTGCATCCTCTCGCATTGTCCGCCCCCTGTTTCCCGTGTTGTCGTATGACCAGTATTCCAGCGTGGACGAGAAGTCATCGTTATACTTGTAGGCATATTTTTCGATGAGATGCATGTCCTTGTCGTATTTCTCGAAGATCTTCACATGGTTCACAGAGTCAACGGTCTCAACATTACAGCTGTAGTTTCTTGTGAAATCAGGGTTGCTCATGTCTGCGAGCCTCCCCTCAGTGTCGAGGTAATAATCCCTCATGACCATCCGTTTGTTTCCGCGCTCATACTCGGTCAGGTTCTTGTGGTAGCCATCTTCCATGATGGGTTTCATCTGCAAATCATAGATAGCATACTCGGTCTGATTGCCCCATTTGTCTCTCTTTCGTTGATAAATCCACTGTTTCTCGTAGTTGACACCTGTGGTGACGCCGTTTTCTGTAACCAATCGGAAGTTGCACACCGTGTCGGTTCCGTTGGTTGTGTTGTAGTATCGTGTCTCAATGCGTTCGTCTCCACGGAATCTGTACATGGACATACAGTCGCCATCAGAGCCATTCACCAGCAGGCCGTCGGCCGTATACCTGGCAAAAAGCGTCCTGTTTCCGTTGCTGTCGAAGTCTCTTACAGAGTAACAACAGCCCGAAGAATCGTTGTGAGGACCTTCAAGGCCTTCCTCTCTGTAGAGCGTCATGCCTCCCCGGTCGTTGTATTCACGCACAATGGCATGCACGCCCGTGGAAATAGTATCGGGATCGGCATTCTCGTCGTAGAAGCTTTCACGGACCAGTCTTCCCCATTTGTCATACTCATTTTTCTTTAATACATACGTACGAGAGGTGCGTCTTCCGGGCATTCTCATGGGGTCGCCGTCTTCATCGAGATTGATGTTGTAGATGATGTTTCCGTATTCATCGAATGTGGACACCCATCCGCTGTTGCCATAGTCGTCTAATATGGGCTTTCCATAAGGGTCGCACGACACGTTCTTCACCACGTTTCCGGCCTTGTCGTGCTCAACTATCGTCACGAAACGCTCTCCGCCATTGTTGCGTTCATAATATCCGTTGTGGTCGAAGAAATCGTAGCGGCATTCATATCCCAGACTATCAAGTGTCGTCTTGATGTAGCTTACGCCCGATTTCTCGTTATCTCTCAGTGTGGTTTCCACTCCATATCGATCAGTAAAATGGCCAATGGTCTCATTGGAAGATATGGTTGTGGGATAGAAACTGTACACCAGTTCCCCGTCTTCGTCGTAAGCACATTCCTGCAACACGACGCCATTATTGCCTACAATCTCCCATTGACAGACGGAGTTCACCTTGTCTTCCCAGTCGCCGGCTCCATTTCCCGAATAGTCAACGTATGGAATCATCGTGTGCGAAGTGGTAAGCTTGCCATATCCATTCATAGCCTGCATGTAGGCCCACGGCCCTGTCTTCCCTCTTCTCGAGAGCTTATAATAGCACGGAAGGTGTTTTATGTGCTCCTCAGTCAACGGTTTGCCGATGCCGACATACCAACCATGCTTCTTCACGACATGGAGATAGTATTGGTGATCGCATCCTTTCAGGTCGGGAAAGGACCGGGACTGCACGCGCAATTCCACGCTGTCGACGTTTACCTTGAAGGCATCGGCTTTCTCGCTTCTTGATTTCGTGGCCACGGGACGAACTTTAGCGGGCTTCTTTTCTTCACCTTTTCGTCCCGATGACATACCATTTCCCACCATGCTGGCACGGCGGTTCTGCTTCGAAGTCAGCGGACTGTCGTTCTCTATCTGTGCATAGGCCACCGACGGGAGCATGATGGCGGCGGCCAGCAGAAGGGTTTTTATCTTGTTTTTCATTTCTTCTTACCGATTGATGATTCCAGTCTTCTCATTTCTTCGTATGTGTAATAAACAGGGTACGTCTCAGCCCCACGGCTGCCGGCCGCGACATTGAATGTGAGGACGAGGAAGTTGTTGGCCTTGGGATTGGGGCGCGCCACGACCACTTTTCCTGCAGTGTTCTCGCCCGCCTGGTGGTTTTCCAGCAGCAGGTCGCCGTCGCGCAGTCCGCCTGCCACTGTCGAGGTGGCTTTGTAGTAGGTGCCTTCCTTATTTAATATATGTATATAGGTCACCGCATTCTTGTGTTCGATGCGCTTGAGCGACTCCTGATAGATGGGAACGGCGCGAACATAGACCTCCTCGCTGTCCTGATGGAAGAACTCTTTCGACGGAACCACCTCGCGCACATAGCTGTAGTTGTCGTCGGAATAGACCACCCATGTCTCGTCGCCGAACTCGTTGATGGCCTTCACAGCGACGTTTGAGCCCGTGAAATTCTGTATGAATTTCAGCTTGTAATAGCTGAATCCCTGCATCTCCCACTGCGGACAACGTATGGGTGTGTTGTCGACGCCCATGGCCGACTGCGCCACCATCTTGCCGTTCTCGTCGTATTCATAGAGCACGGTCTTATAGATGCCGCCGCTGTTGTACAGCACTCGACGGACAGGATACTGGTCGGCATTGTAGAAGGTCTCCTGCCTGAAGAACTCCCTGTTCTCGCAGGGCTTCCCGTCTTTGTCGTAGTAGGTCAGCGTTTCCTTCTGCATGTCCTTCTCTGTGGCGGTCTCCTTCACGAGCTTGTGATAGCCGCCTTTCCTGTCGTCTTTTTCCGAAGGTTGGTCTATCTTGTCGGCGGTGCTGCCTTCATAATAGGTCACAATGGTTTTCTGTCCCTGGTAGTCATACACTTCGGCCTTGTATTTCATGGGGGCATCATTGTTGAAGGTCACCACCTTCTGTTTCTTTCCTGTCTTCTGGTCGAAGAACGTCTCCATGCTCTCTTCCAACTGCCATTGGCCGTTTTTCTTCGTGAAATCCTTTCTGACGTTCAGTTCCTGTGCGTCGTTGTAGCTATATATCTGGTAGCGGCTTCCTGCGGTCATGGCCGACCGGCTGACCAGCCGTCCACCATTGTCAAACCGCAAGGTGTCGCACTGCGCGCCCATGTCGTAGACCACCATCTTCGCGTCGTAACGGGCTGTTCCCTCCGACGACTTCGTCCATCTGCCGTATTCGTCGAACGCAGTGTAGCTGACGGCCTGACTGCTGATATCATCGTTGAACACGTCGACGGGCACTTTCTTCGTGATGCATCCGTCCTCGTTCACCTCGTATCTGTAGCCATAGACTCCCTGTCCGCGGTTTCCGTTCTGCTGGGGCGTGCCCGACTCGCTGAAGAAGGCATAGCCTGTTATGAAGCCGTTCTTCATGGTCAGGCGCATGCGGTCGGCACCATTGTCGCGCACACGCATGGCCTTTCCCTCCGAGTCGGTGTAGTTGGCCCACAGCTGCATGTCGCCTGCCGCGGTGGTCTCCACGTCCTGTCCGTCCACGATGTTCTGGTTTCCCGAGCGGAAGAACTGTATTCCGTAGAGCTCATTCCCGTCGATGTCGTATGCCGTTTCGCGGGTGAGGTCGCCTTTGTTGTCGGCTGTGTACTCCCATCGCGCCACTTTCTGCTGCATCAGGGCGAAGGCGCGGGCCTTCATGTCGTCGCCCTCGCTCTCGTAGAGTGCCACCAGGGGCGACGCCACGAACTTGTTGGTGGTGTGTTTTCCCTTGGCGTTCATCACCTCCACCTTCGTAAACTCCGTCCGTTGCAGTGTTCCGGGCTTGAAGATTCCCTCGCGCGTCAGCCGGTAGTACACCACCATCTGCTTCTTCTCGTCGCCGTCGAGCTTCTTTCCCACGCCCACGGGCCAGCCGTTTTTCCATGTGAATGAGCCGTAGCTGTCGCTATAGCTGGCCAGGTAGAGCAGCGCATAGCCGGCCCACAACAGGAAAAGCAGGATGGCCGCCGATGCCGCCGCCACCAGTCTGCGCCGGTTTTTTCGCTTCAGCCGCTGGGCCTGCCGCTCCATCTCTTCTTTCTCCCTGCGCGCTTTCTCCTCCATTTCCTCGCGCTTCTTTTTCTCCTCCATGAGCAGCTTGTTGCGCTCTGCTTCCTGCCGTTTCAGCATGGATCGGTAGTCGCGCCGTTCCTGCACCACGGGGCACAGGATGTCGTGGATGTATTCAATGCGCATGTCACCGCCGTAGGCAAAGCGCCGCAGCAGCTTGCGCTCACTGGCCAGCAGGTCGAGCTGTTGCTCACTGAGATGGCCCACATGCATGGCATTATAGACCGAGATGTTCTCGCGGCGCCCGTCGTTGTTCAGCAGGTTGTCCTCCAGATACTCCACAATGCTGTCGGGCAGACCGGCAATGCTCTCCATGTAGAAGTCCTGAATGATGTTGTCGCTGAAGCGGTCCACCAGTTCCCGGGTTATCTTTCCGCCCGTCTCGCTGCACTTCAGGTAGAGCCGGCTCAGGTAGAGCGAGAGGATGGCCGAGTCCACCTGCAGCGTGGGAATGCCGTCTATCGTGACGTTGGCTTCGCCTGTCACCTTCTGGATAATCAGTTCGGCAACGCCTTTGTCCACCAGTCCCGGCACAGGCTTCATGATTATTTCCGCGGCCTGTTCCTCGTTGATGGGCTGCAGACTGTAGCGGTTCAGCTTCAGCGAGGGAATGTGTGCGGTGCTGCGTTCCAGATAGGAGAGGTAGTCTTCGCGCAGGGTGAAGACGATGTGGAAGAGGCTTTCCTCCAGATATTCCGGCCCTTTCTTCCTCATGCGCCCCTTGATGTTGCCGAAGATGGAACCGCCGGCTGCCGTGGGCAGGGGCTGCTGCGTGGTTCTTTCGCTCTGTTCCAGATAGGGCGGACGCACCTCGTTGAGCAGGTCGCCCATCTGGCTGAAGAAGTCGTAAACGCGCTGCCGGTCCTTCTCGAGAGTGAAGATCTCCTCGAACTGGTCAAACACAAGCAGCGGCTTCAGCACCATTCCATCGGCTCCGAAGAAGCGATAGCGGTGCAGATATTCCCAGAGTGTCTCCTCGTGGGTGCCACATTGCTCCACCAGCTGCTCGGCCTTGCCGCCGCTCTGCGCCAGTTCGCTCTCTATGGCCCGTCTGATCTGCGCCAGATAGGGGTCGCTCGGGTTCTCCGTGTCTGTCGTGTGGATGAGGCGTATGCTCACGGGCATCATGCCGGCCCTTCGCGCCTTGGGGAAGATGCCGGCGTTGATGATGCTCGACTTGCCGATGCCCGACCGTCCGTAGACCACGGTCTGCACGTTGTATTCTATGCGACTGAAGAGCACCTCGGTCTCTTCGTCGCGACCGTATATTTTCTCCCTTTCCTTATAGGAGTCAAGGCCTTTCCATGGATTGTTCATTGTTCCGGGGGTAAAGATTCTTGGTCTTTGTCTCTGTCACTGTTCACAGCTGTGCCAGCACCTGCACTATTTGCTCCACGAAGCTGCCGAAGTCGGGATTGTCGGCGTCATAGATGTAGGCATTATGTCGCTGCATGGCTTCGGGAATGTTGCTGCCATAGAAGTCGAAGCCGCGCTCGCTCACGGGAAAGATGAAGTTGCGCCCGTAGCCCGAGGCCACTTCTATGGCGGTCTGCCATTCGGTGCGATAGGGGTGGTAGTCGTTTTTCTCGAGCTCGATGTTGTGGGTCATGACGGGCACAAACAGCCGCGCCGACTTGATGCCGGCTATGATCTCGTTCATGAAGGACGCCCCGTAGGAGAGGCTGTCGCGGTCGAACCACACGCTGATGCCGCGCGCCTTCAGGGCCTCACAGAGCTGCTCGGTGACGGCACTGTCGCTGCGCGAATAGCTCAGGAACACGTCGGCACCCTTCTGCGGATGGCCGTTGCCGCTCTCCTCGGCCATCTTGCTTTCGAGCAGCGACTCCATCTTGTCGAGCACCTCTTCCAGATTGTTCTGCGTGAACGCGTCGATGCGCTTCATGAACTGCAGCAGGCTGTCCTGCGCCATCGGGTCGACCATCATGCCGACAGGCTGGGCTTCGAAGCGCGACTTCATGCTGTACCACACGAAGCGGCACAGCCAGTCGCTATAGCTGTTTCCCAGAATGAGCAGGTATTTCGACTGGAGCTCGGAAGCCAGGTTCTGCGGACGCTCGGCCGAGCTGAGCCACGACTTGCAGAAGGCCAGCATGTCGGTGTCGGTCACCACATACTTCTTCTCCGAATGGCAAACGCGGCCGAACATGTAGTAGACCGTGGGCTTGTGGATGTCCTGGCGTGTCTTGATGTCGTCGTTGCGGGCGGGGTCGTTCGAGAACTTCATCACGCGCAGCTCGTTGCCCCAGATCTCGCGCATGGCGTCCTCCACCACAGGCGTGAACGACGTGGTGATGACAAAGGGAAACTGCTTGATGCGGAGCAGACGTTTCAGCAGCGCCGAGGGCTCAAACAGCTTCTGCTCGAAGGCGTCGCCCAGCATGGCGTAGATGTTCTTGCGGTCGGCCACGTCGAAATTCTTGTCAAACAGCAACTGTGAGAACGACGTGGGGTGGCTCTCCACGCCGTAGGCGTCGGCCAGGTCATCGATAAGTATCTGATGGGGATTCTTGCCACGCTCGCTGTCGACCATGAACTCCGGACCTATCACCGGAACAACATTGCCCTCCATAATCTTCGTAATAAGCGTGTCCCATTGACGAGTCGACTCAGGGTCTTCCCTACCCTTGCGCTTGAATATTGACGATGCCATATAGGTTTTTGTTTGAATTCAGATAATCTTTCTTTATTGCGCAAAATTAGCATTTTTCCATGACACCTGCAAATATTCACCACAAAAACACCGCCTTGTCGGAAAAAATGTGTAACTTTGCCGCCGCTAAAGCACCGGTGAGGTGCCGCTGAAATACGAAAAGAGTTAAATATATTGACAATGAAACTAGTAAAACTACGGGTGCTCGCCGCCATCCTTTTGATATGCGGCGCCATCAGCAGCCAGGCTCAAGTGATGAAAACAGCCGACCTGGAAAAGTATGCAAAGGAAAGATACGGCGAGAAATGGCTCGACGCTGCCAAGAACCTCGCCGCCGAACTGACGCTCGACAAGAACCAGAGCCTCACCTATCAGCAGGTCATTGAGGCACCGGGCAAGAGCAAAGACCAGCTCTACGTCAACCTGAACTACTGGGCAACGGCCACCTTCAAGGACAAACAGGCCATCACACTCAACGACAAAGAGGCCGGTTGCATCATTATCTCGGCAACCATCAACGACATTGCAAGCCACACCGGAACCATCAACAAGTATTCCGTCAGCATCACACCCGTCATTCGCCTCGACATCAAAGACCAGCGCGTGCGAGTGACATGCTCCGTGCAGAGCTACGACATCCTGGCCGACATCAGCGGGGGATGGCTCAGCATGGTGGAAGCAGACAACCGCACCTTCGGCGATTCGAAGCGCAAGAAGCAGGACGCCACCAACGCCAATCTCTATGACGAGCAGTGGGAAATAGCCGGACACTACCCCTTCGTTGAGAAAGACGCCCAGAAAAGAACCTGTGCCAAGGCGCTCGTCATGACGCATGCCTACACCAATGTCATCATGGACAAGGTGGAGGAAGCCATGAAAAACGGCATCGTTGGCAACGAGGACGACGACTGGTAATCACGTCCTCGACAACCTGAACCGCCAAAGACAGGCGGCTAAGACAACGGTTGGAAGGAGCAAAAGCGGCAGATTGCCGAAACAAATCCATTGGAATCGTTCAACAAATCCATTGAAATCGTTCGACAAAATCAATGGAATCGTTGAACAAAACCAATGGATTTGTTTCTTTAAAACGCCAGTTTGTCTCTTCGAAACCGACAAAATGCCTGCATCAAACTGCCAATTTGCCTGCGGCATCACACAAATTAGCACGAATACACATGGTTTTTCTTGGACACAAAATCGGACTAAAATCTAATTAAAATTTTAAATTAATAGGGAATGACTTATCGTTCCTGAAAATCTGATGATACGTGAATGGTCTTCGTTGCAAGAGTTTTCGCCTGCGGCGCTACACGAATACGCACGAATAATCATGTAATAAGCCATAAATATTCATGAAAAATTCATGGGCATTCATGCACATTCGTGTAGTGCCGCAGGCGAATACCTACCCACAACGAGCATTCTCGTATCATCAGATTTTCAGGAACGATGAGTCTTCCCCACCTCTTTAATATTTTAATAAGATTTTAAAACGATTTTGTGTCCAAGAAAATTCATGTGTATTCATGGACATTCGTGTAGCGCCGCAGGCGAAAACTTCTGCAACAACGAGCATTCACGTATCATCAGATTTTCAGGAACGATGAGTATCCCCCGCCTCTTTTGTCATTTTAATTAGATTTTAAAACGATTTTGTGTCCAAGAAAATTCATGTGTATTCATGGACATTCGTGTAGCGCCGCAGGCGAAAACTTCTGCAACAACGAGCATTCACGTAAACAAAGATTTTCAGGAACGATGAGTCTCCCCCGCCTCTTTTGTTATTTTAATTAGATTTTAAAACGATTTTGTGTCCAAGAAAACTTTCCTTCATTTTGACGTATATAAAAACAACAAGCGCCAGATTGCTTCGAGCAACTTGGCGCTTATTTGCTGTTGGGGTACCCGGACTCGATGCCTATGAATGATTCCTGCCATTTGACATGCACTTCTGAGTCAGAAAAGCCGTTGTTGTGCCGTCGTACTTCTCGCTGCGCAGGGTGGCACCTACCACATTCATTGCAGACATCATGGTGTCTGCGGCCATTACTAAAACTTCTTCATTTTATTATGACTTTATGACCATTATTCATATAGATGCCCTTTCCCGTCGGCTTCCCGCTGAGCTTCCGCCCATCCATCATGTACCACCCCTCATTTGACACCTGTGACTTGTTTCTTGTCACTTGATCTAGGTTCGTGGCAATGCCGTTGATACCTTTGTAGCGGGCAGTGAGACACACGTCGGCATTGACGGTGTAGGAAGCTCCTGACTGAAGAACCTGCTCGTTCTCGCCAACGCAATAGGAAGTGATTCCCAGTTCATCGGGGGTGCCTATACGCCAACCTGCGAAGATAAAACCAGTGGGCAGATAAGAGTCCGGTGGAGCAGGCAGTTCGAAGGTTGTGCCGGTGACCAGCGTCTGAGTGATAGGCGTGCTGGTATAGTGACCGTCGATGTAGCTCTCGTCCACTTCCTCAGGCAGGTAAATGCTGACGGTGTTAGTGGAGCCACTGACATGACAGACAGTGCAGATACTATTCTCGAAGGAGTGTGTCTCTGGCTTGCTCTTATAACTGCAGTGCGAGCAGTGCATGGTATGCGTGCCATTAGCATCGGTACCGTTCACGGTGTAGGTGACACTGCTGTGGGTGCAGGGCTCTATCTGGATATCGTGATAGGTCTGGATGTTGTACCATTCGCGGGCGTTATAGGGGAGTATGTTTTCTGAGATGCGGAGTCTCATTTGGTTGCCGATTTCCAGATCATTTGTCCCATTATCGTTATGAGTGCAGATGGCATTGCTGTCATCACCTCCGTGGGCGATGAGCGTGCCTCCTGTGATGCTTACCGTACCCAGAGCGGCATCCTCGCCTGCGCCGATACCTGCGCCGTCTTCTTTACCCCAGGCCTCCACGAAACCTCCGGTGATTGTCAGCTGGCCGCCATGCGTGTCGTCAGCACCTTCTCCGGAGCCAATACCGGCGGCTTCCACTCCGGCATAGGCTCTGACCGTTCCTCCGGAAATATCAACGAGGCTTCCTGAAACACCGTCACCGCCACCGATGCCGGCACCA
This sequence comes from Prevotella sp., assembly GCA_017509155.1. Classification (GTDB taxonomy): domain Bacteria; phylum Bacteroidota; class Bacteroidia; order Bacteroidales; family Bacteroidaceae; genus Prevotella. Next base: position 6,787 of record JAFWQE010000132.1, on the reverse strand, counting down.
CGGTCACCTCCGTATGCGGTTACAGTGCCACCGCTGATATAGACTCTAATATTATTCGGATTACCATATTGAGAATTATAGCTGTCCTGTCCTACTCCGATTCCAGCAGCCTCAGAACCACCATTCGCGATGACGTTTCCACCTTTAATATAGATATTACCGCCATAAACGCAATAGTCGCCTCCACCGATGCCAGCTCCACCGCCAGCAGTAAGCCCATCGGTCGTTCCAATTGACCAAGGATCACCACCGCCCGTGGCATTCACGTTGCCGCCATATATATAGATATTTCCGCAAGCCTCGCTTCTCCACGCGCCGCCAATGCCAGCTGCTCCGGCCTTACCTTTAGCATTCACCGTGCCGCCGTATATGCTGATATTTGAACAATGATGATAAAACTTTTGATAGGTTCCGACTTCATTGCTTTCAACGCGATGAAATCCGCCACCTATGCCGGCACATTCTCTGGCCCCTTCAACTGTAATCACACCACCACAGATAAAGATGCCCTTGCCATCCTGCCCATGACATCCGATGCCAGGATATTCACTATCGGGATCCGTAGCATTGAATTGGCCCGTTCCCGCAATCTGACCGTAGATGTAGATGGAGTGTTCGTCGTTCAGCAGGCAATTAGCAGTAAGTGAAGCACCGTCGCAAAGAATGAGATGGAGGTCTCCGGAAGCGTACAGTTTTGCGGTAGTTGTAACACCTGCGTCGACATAATAATATCCACTGAGATTGGCGTTGTAAGTTTCTGCAATATTCCTGGCGATGGCAAGACGCTGACTCTGCACCACCTTTCCGGCCTGTTCGTCCCAGGTGCGGTAAACGTAGCGAATGAGCTGTCCGTTAGTCCCATCTGTAGAACTCAAGCGGATTTCATACTCACCATCCGTTATATAAAAAGAATATTTAATATTATTCATTCCCACGAGGTCGCTCTTAAACCAGTTGTAACGTTTGTTCCCGTTCGTGGTATAGCCCGAGGTAATCACGCGAGATTCATAGTTTTCGCAATAAACATGTATTTCAGTGCCGCCTACCAATATATCTTCTACATTGATAATCTTGCCCGACGCAAGACATAAATTGTTGGGCATAGGCTCATAACCCTCAGCAACAACAGCGTTGTTGTTCATTACTTTCAATTGTCTGCGCACATTGAGCGTTCCTCCCTGCCAGATGCCGCCTCCGTCGATACCACAAGTGTTTTCAGCAATATAGGGGAACGACAAGTCTGCGCCGTAAAGATTGAGTGTACCACCGTTCCAGATGCCGCCGCCACGAGTGGTTGCGCGATTGTTTTTGATGATTGCTTTATTGATAGTGGCGGTGCCGTAGTTCACGATGCCGCCACCTCCAGCGTTGCTGGTGTTGCCGCTGATGGTGCCGTCGGTGATGTTGAGCGTGCCTCCTTCGGCATTAAATATACCGCCGCCATCGTTTCCCCAGCATCCCAGGATGATACCGCCGCTCATGTTCACGGTAGCCCCGGCGTTATTCTTGATACCGCCACCCTGTTGAGTGGCAAGGCTGTTGGTAATAGTGCCGCCTTCGAAGTTAAGGGTGCCGTAGTTGCAGATACCGCCGCCGTTATTGGCGCGTCCGCCGCTTAAAGTGCCGCTATTGTCACCGCTGGAGTCCTTTACTGTGAGTATGCCTTGAGAGTGTACCTCTATGACGTGGCCATCTGCATAAGCCTCGGCAATGTCGCGGCTGAGCTTATGTCCGTTCAGATCGAGAATGACGGTCTGACTGACGCCATTGCCTATGGAAAGGTAGGCCGACAAAGTGATGTCGGCAGTAAGACGGATGTATGCCCCGTCAGCAATAGCAGCGTTCAGTTCGCTGCCTGTGCCAACTTCGGTCCAAGTCTGCGCCTGCGCGCTCATTGCAGTGATCATGGCGACTGCGGCCATCATTATCATTTTTTTCATTACTCTAATTATTATAAGGTTAATTGTGGTTTATTTCTCGAACAGCGCGGGCGGGAAGACGTTCACGTCGAGCCTGATGCCGCTGGTGCGCCGGAAGGGGTACTTAGAGCCACTGACCCGCAGGCCACTTGTTCAACTGGTTCTCGTCATCGTCACTTCCGCTGCATGAGACGAATATGGAAGTCATCATGGCGACAGCTACGATCAAAAGAATCTTCTTCATTGTTTACGGTGTTGTTTCGGATGCAGTTTTATGTCTATCTTAAAGTTCGTGCGGAGTTCCTTGAGCGTTGATTTTGACAGATAGGCACGGCCCTGACGCTTGCCCTCGGGGAAGAGGAACTGCAGGCGCTTTCCGCCGAGAGGTTTCTTCACAACAACACAGGTTGAAGTGACCGCCTCTCCAAGCTGAAAACCATTAGTGGCGGCGCGACCGCGGAATTCAACAGTGGCATCTACATCCTTGTCATAGAGGTCGAGGATGGAGCCAATGGTGGCCAGGGCCTCGTCGGTGGTAGCACCGAGGCGGATGGTTACCTCATGGAGGTCCTGCACCTGCATGCCGAGAATCTCGTCGGCACCGAGGAAGTCGGCGACACGTCCCAGACTGAGGTAGTAGCCGAAGGAGTCGTCGGCCTCGGAATCCTTATAGGTAAAGATTGAGTACTCGCCGTGGTCGGTCTCGGCCTCGGCCACTTCCACCCGCATGCCGGCCGGTTGCTTCTGTGCCCACGCGATCTGTGCCACTGTGCACAGCAAGGCGATAAGGATAAATGCTTTCTTTTTCATTCTTGTTACTGTTTAGTGGACCCAGAGGTGTCGAACCTCTGGAAGCCTGTCTTTCATTACTTCTTGGACAAGCCAAGCGTCTATTTCTTAGCCGAACGAATCACGACCTTTTTACCATTCTTTATATCCTAAATTCCGCGGCACTTCAGTTTAATAGTCTTTATAACCTGAGCAACAAAGTTGTTCAGGATTTGGTCATGTCAGAAATTTCACTTATCTTAGTGTTGCAAATCAAAACAAGCAAATTCTTCAATGACATGGCAAAGGTAAGCAAAAAATCTGAGATAATCAACGCTTTTGACGGAATATTCTTCGTTTTGGACAAATTTGACTCTATCCTGTCCTCTGTGATAGGCTTGCAGTTATTGAGAGAACAATTACATCCTCAATTTCGTTAAAAAGGTGAGTCTTGAGTAGTAGAACAATAAACTGACGATAATTATGGGTTAAAAGAAAAACCAACCATCTGAATTTCAGACAGTTGGAATTTCTTGCTGTTGGGGTACCCGGACTCGAACCAGGAAAGGCAGGACCAGAATCTGCAGTGTTACCATTACACCATACCCCAATGCCTTTGCTATTGCCATCACCTGACGGCTGAATAGCGGGTGCAAAGGTACTGCTTTTTTTTGAATCACCAAGTTTTTTTGAAAGAAAATTGCAGGAAAAGTGAAAAAAAGTGCGAAAATTCCCAAATTCTTACCTTTTTTTGCCGCTTATTCGGAGATTAAGCCGTACCTTTGCACCATAAAAGTGTATACAAAGATTTTTGAATGGTAAAGACAAAAGAATTAGTACAGACAATCGTCAAAGGCATCCAGGAAAAGAAAGGTTCGGGCATCGTCGTGACCGACCTCAGGACTATTGAAGGCAGCATCTGCCAGTATTTCGTCATCTGTCAGGGCAACTCGCCCCAGCAGGTTGAGGCCATCACCGACTCGGTGGAGGAGACCGTGAGGGTGGACACCGGCGAAAAACCCGTGAGAATAGCAGGAAGAGAGAACGCCACATGGGTGGCCATGGACTACACAGACGCCATGGTACACATCTTCGTGCCCGATGCTCGAAGCTACTATAACCTGGAAGCACTCTGGGAAGACGCACAGACAGAGCGCATTCCCGACCTCGACTAACCACTAAAGCCGACAACAAGAAGATGGATCCCAATAATAAGAACAACGAAAAACAGCCCAAGATGCCCCGCTTCAACATGAGCTGGGTCTACATCATTGCGCTGCTCAGCCTCATCGGCGTGTACATGATGGGCGGCGACGACGTGAAAGGCAGCATGGGCGGAGAGTGCACCTACAAGCAGTTCAAGGTGTATGTGCAAAACGGATATGCCTCGAAAATCCTCGTCAACAAGGAAAAGAACAGCCTGAGGATGTACGTCCTGCCCGAGCACTTCCGCACGGTGTTCAACAAAACAGCCGAACAGACAGGTCCCGAGCCTTTCGTGCAGGTGCAGATAGGAAGCGTGGACCAGGTGGAGCAGTTTGTGAACGCTCAGATAGAAGCCGGCAAGTTCAAGGGCGACTTCGGCTATGAAAAGCCCAGTTCCAACGACTTCTGGAACCTGCTCAACATGGCCTTCCCCATCATCATGCTGCTGTTCTTCCTCTACCTGATGTTCGGAATGGGCCGCGGAGGTATGGGAGGCGGCATGGGAGGAATATTCAATGTGGGCAAGTCGAAAGCCAAGATGTACGAGAAAGGCGGCGACCTGGGCATCACGTTTAAGGACGTGGCCGGTCAGGCTGGCGCCAAACAGGAGATACAGGAGATTGTGGAATTCCTGAAGAACCCCAAGAAATACACCGAGCTGGGCGGCAAGATTCCCAAGGGCGCCCTGCTGGTAGGCCCTCCGGGAACCGGTAAGACGCTGCTGGCGAAAGCCGTGGCAGGCGAGGCCGGCGTGCCGTTCTTCTCCATGTCGGGCTCCGATTTCGTGGAGATGTTTGTGGGCGTCGGTGCCAGCCGTGTGCGCGACTTGTTCCGCCAGGCAAAGGAAAAGTCGCCCTGCATCATCTTCATCGACGAGATAGATGCCGTGGGACGCGCACGTTCAAAGAACCCCGCCATGGGCGGAAACGACGAACGCGAGAACACGCTCAACGCACTGCTGACCGAGATGGACGGTTTTGGCACCAACTCTGGCGTCATTATCCTGGCCGCAACCAACCGTGTGGACATGCTCGACTCGGCACTGCTGCGCGCCGGACGCTTCGACCGACAGATACACGTAGACCTGCCCGACCTGAGCGAACGAAAGGAAATCTTTCAGGTGCACCTCAAGCCCATCAAGGTGGACAACTCGCTCGACATCGACTTCCTGGCCCGGCAGACGCCCGGATTCTCGGGTGCCGACATCGCCAACGTGTGCAACGAGGCCGCCCTCATAGCGGCCCGCCACGACAGCAAGGCCGTGACGAAGCAGGACTTCCTCGATGCCGTGGACCGCATCATTGGAGGACTGGAGAAGAAGACCAAGGTGATGACCGCCGACGAGAAGCGCGCCATCGCCCTGCATGAGGCCGGACACGCCACCATCAGCTGGTTCTGCGAGCACGCCGCACCGCTTGTCAAGGTGACCATTGTGCCGCGCGGACAGGCGCTGGGTGCCGCCTGGTATCTGCCCGAGGAGCGACAGATCACCACCAAGGAGCAGATGCTCGACGAGATGTGCGCCCTGCTGGGCGGACGAGCTGCCGAGGAACTGTTCACAGGACACATATCTACCGGCGCCATGAACGACCTGGAACGCGCCACCAAGAGCGCATACGGCATGATTGCCTTTGCAGGCATGAGCGACCGCCTTCCCAACATCTGCTACTACAACAACCAGGAATACTCGTTCCAGAAGCCCTACTCAGAGACCACGGGCAAGATCATCGACGAGGAAGTGCTGAAGATGATCAACGAGCAATATGCCCGCGCCAAGCAGATTCTTGAGGAACACAAGGAAGGCCACAACCAGCTGGCCGACCTGCTCGTGTCGCGCGAGGTCATCTTTGCCGACGACGTGGAGCGCGTGTTTGGCAAGCGTCCGTGGATTAGCCGTTCACAGGAAATCATCGAGGAAAACGAGAAGCTGGCGGAAGCCGAGCGCCGCGCCCTGGCCGAGAAGATGGCCGAGGAACGCCGGCCTGCCGACGAAAAGAAGGAGGACGAGGCATGAAGAACCTGATTGTGCGCTCCATCACCGGCGTCATCTTCGTGGCGACCATCGTCACTTGCTTCCTTCGCCCCGAGGCCATGCTGCTGCTCTTCGCCATCGTCACAGGGCTCACCGTGTGGGAGTTCTGCGGACTCGTGAACGAACACGTGGCTGCAACCAGCATCAACAGGTTCATCTGCACCGTGGCCGGCGTCTATTTCTTCCTGGCCATGGGCGGCTATGTGAGTGGCATCACGCCGTCGAGCGGTGTGTTCATCCCCTATTTGCTCACCCTCATCTACCTCATGGTGAGCGAGCTCTATCTGAAACAAGAGAACCCCATCAACGACTGGGCACACACCATGCTGTCGCAGATGTACATCGCCCTGCCGTTCTCCATGATTCCCGTCCTCGCCTTCAACGCAGGCGCCGACGGCAACATCCACTTCAACTCTCTGCTTCCGCTGTCGGTGTTCATCTTCCTCTGGGTGAGCGATTCGGGCGCCTACTGCGTCGGTTCGCTCATTGGCAAGCACAAGCTTTTCCCCCGCATCTCGCCGGGAAAGAGCTGGGAAGGAAGCATCGGAGGAGGTGTGTTCGTGCTGATAGCCGCTGCCGCCGTAGCATGGTACGACCACCTGGAGTTTGAAGACCTGAAAGCGGCAGGCGAGCTGTATCCTCCCGTGCTCTCAACAATTCAATGGCTCGGCCTTGGACTGGTGGTGTGCGTCTTCGGAACATGGGGCGACCTCGTGGAAAGTCTCTTCAAGCGCACCATAGGAATAAAGGACAGCGGCAACATTTTGCCCGGTCATGGCGGCATGCTCGACCGTTTCGACTCATCGCTCATGGCCTTCCCCGCTGCCGTCGTTTACGTCTACTCGTTGACATTGCTTTGAAG
>JAFWQE010000016.1 GCA_017509155.1 Prevotella sp. | reverse complement strand
GTGGAGCAGGAGTATGGCTACTCGGTATTCTCGACCGTCTTCCACACCGAGTGGAACGGCAAGAAGCTCAACATCATTGACTGTCCGGGCAGTGATGACTTTGTGGGTGGTGCAATCACGGCATTGAACGTAACCGACCAGGCAATTATCCTCATCAACGGCCAGTATGGTCCCGAGGTGGGCACGATGAATGCCTTCCGCAACACGGAGAAGCTGCAGAAGCCGGTCATCTTCCTGGTGAACCAGCTTGACCGCGACAACTGCGACTTCGAACAGATTCTGAACAACCTGCGTGAGGTGTACGGCCCGAACTGCGTTCCCGTGCAGTATCCTATCGCCACAGGTGCCGGATTCAACTCTGTCATCGACGTGCTGCTGATGAAGAAATACTCATGGAAGCCCGAAGGTGGTGCCCCCATCATCGAGGACATCCCCGCTGATCAGCTGGACAAGGCAAAGGAAATGAAGGCCGCTCTCGTGGAGGCTGCCGCTGCTGGCGACGATGCGCTGATGGAGAAGTTCTTCGAAACTGAGGACCTCAGTGAGGACGAGATGCGCGAAGGCATCCGCAAGGGACTTGTCACGCGCTCGGTGTTCCCTGTCTTCTGCGTATGTGGAGGCAAGGACATGGGTGTGCGCCGACTGATGGAGTTCCTGGGCAACGTGGTTCCCTTCGTCGACGAAATGCCGAAGGTAAAGAACACTGCCGGACAGGAGATTGCTCCCGACGCCGCTGGTCCCACATCGCTCTATTTCTTCAAGACGGGCGTGGAACCCCACATCGGTGAGGTGAGCTACTTCAAGGTGATGAGCGGAACCGTGAAGAGCGGTGACGACCTGACCAACGCCGACCGTGGCTCGAAGGAGCGCATAGGCACTCTCTATGCCTGCGCCGGTGCCAACCGCGTGCAGGTGGATCAGCTGAACGCCGGCGACATAGGCTGCACCGTGAAGCTGAAGGACGTGAAGACCGGAAACACGCTCAATGGAAAAGACATTGACTGGAAGTTCGACTTCATCAAGTATCCTAACTCGAAGTACTCACGCGCCATCAAGGCCGTGAACGAGAGTGAGACGGAGAAGATGATGAGCGCCCTGAACAAGATGCGTCAGGAAGATCCGACATGGGTGGTAGAGCAGTCGAAGGAACTGCGCCAGATCATCGTACACGGACAGGGCGAGTTCCACCTGCGCACGCTGAAGTGGCGTATGGAGAACAACGAGAAGATTCAGATTGAGTATCTGGAGCCGAAGATTCCCTATCGTGAGACCATCACGAAGATGGCTCGCGCCGACTATCGCCACAAGAAGCAGTCGGGTGGTGCCGGACAGTTCGGTGAGGTGCACCTCATCATTGAGCCTTACACCGAGGGAATGGAAGACCCGACTTCGTTCACCATCAACGGCCAGGAATTCAAGATGAACATCAAGGGCAAGCAGGAAATCGACCTGGAGTGGGGCGGCAAGCTCGTCTTCATCAACTCCGTGGTGGGTGGTGCCATCGATGCTCGCTTCATGCCCGCCATCCTCAAAGGTGTGCAGGAGCGTATGGAGCGCGGTCCGCTGACAGGCTCTTATGCCCGTGACGTGCGTGTCATTGTGTACGACGGAAAGATGCACCCGGTTGACTCTAACGAACTTTCGTTCATGCTCGCTGCCCGCAACGCCTTCAGCGCTGCTTTCCGCGAGGCCGGACCAAAGGTGCTTGAACCCATCTACGACCTGGAGGTGCTGGTGCCTGCCGACTACATGGGCGACGTGATGAGCGACCTGCAGGGACGCCGCGCCCTCATTATGGGTATGGACAGCGAGGCCGGCTATCAGAAGCTGTCGGCTAAGATTCCTCTGAAGGAACTGGCCAGCTACAGCATCGCACTGAGCTCGCTCACCGGCGGCCGCGCTTCGTTCTCAACGAAGTTCTCCAGCTATGAGCTTGTTCCGACCGACATTCAGAACCAGCTCATCAAGGAGCACGAAGCTGAGGAGAAGGACGAGGACTAATCATCACAGACAGACAAATAGGGACGGGCAGACAGTGCTACGTCCCTATTTTCTTTATCTTTCATCAGTATGCCTATGGATAACTATTCCCCTAACTACGGTGGCTATCCGCCGCCACGCAATGAGAACAAGGGCTGTCGCATTGCCCTTGCCGTAGTGGGCTGGCTGCTTATTGTTGCCGGTGTCTTGGTCATTGGCTTCTCTGTTCTCCTAACCTATGAGGGCGACGTGGCCCAAAGCGACCGAGAGAAAGCCTCCAAGGAGTATTACGAGAAGTATGGCGACTACTTTGAGTTGCCAGACTCCATTTCAGCCAGCGACACTACCGAGGCGGCACTGCAGGTTATCGCCGAGCGCGACTCGTTGCTGGATACCATCCCGCCTCCGCCGCCCGTCGGTTTCAACATTGCCGGTGCCTTCGGATTGTTCTTCATCTTCATTGCTCTGATTCCGATTATCATAGGCTGCATCCTGTTGTTTGTAGCCTATAGGATGAAAAAGAAATGAATGGACAAAAGCGAAAAGCCTCAAGTCAACTCGACTTGAGGCTTTCGCTTTTCTTTTCACGTCAGTTTTACTTTACTTGAACACCACCTTGCGGCCGTTGTTGATGTAGACGCCGCGCTGTGGAGCGTTGACGCGCTGGCCGTTGAGGTTGCGCCACTCGTTGTTGAGAAGCTGTGTACCCGCATTGTCGATGCTTGTCGGTATAGAGTAGTCGACAACGTTGTCGGCACTGACCGTAGTCTGTGAGAGCTGGTTCTTCTGGAAGTCTGCTTGCAGGTAGACACTTCCTGCGGGCATCTCCACCGGCTGTTTCATGAGCACGAACTTCTCTCCGTCGAGCTGGTAGTTGTAGCGGTTGCCCTGAGTGGGCTGCACGGTTGTCGTTGAGGCCACGCCGACCAGATAGTTGTCTACAGGTACACCGTTCACGACGATGCGGCGTGGACCATTAAGCGGTCTTTCGAGAATATCAAAAGGATAGCAGCCGTTCAGGCGTGTAGGCTTCACTACGACGGCCGTACTGGCGGGTATCATCGAACCGTTGCCAGGGTTCAGGTTAGCCATGATAGCCGTTCCGGTTGTCTCGTCCAAGCCGACGACCACGTAGGCGTTAACAGGATCATAGGAATCATTACTAGCCCAGTCGCTCATGGAGAGATAGACGGGCTTGTCGTAGTAGAACGGCGTGGTCTCGCCCGTTCCCACCAGCATAGGCAACACGTTGAGATGCTTGAACTTGTCGGAAGCCTTGTAGGCGTCGAGCGACTGGTAGGGCACTCTGACGGTGATGTAGTCCACACTTGCGTTCTCAAAGCCGGCAGATACGATTTCTGTTGACGCGGGCTTCTTGTTGAGCAGGAAGATGTCCATGGTGCCGTGGTCGTCGTTTGCGTCGCTGTACATCACCCCGAACACATCGTCACTACCATAGCTGACGCTGGCCGGCACGATGATGCGCTTGTATCCCTTCTGCCACTCGAAGGCGCCATAGCCGATGAAAGTCACCGACTCGGGAATCACGATGGTGCTCAGGTTCTCGTTGCCAAAGAAAGCGTAGCCCTCGATTTTCGTTACCGTTTCCGGTATGTCGTAGTCGTAGACGGTGGCATAGTTGCCATACTGGTTGACGGCCTTATGCCTGGACGGATAGTGCATCAGGGTTTTCATGTCTGACGTATAGAGCACGCCGTTTACCGAGCGCATCACGTCATAAGCGTAGTTTCCCGGCAAACTGCTCATCTTCCAGTATTCCCAGTCAACCTCTTCGCCCACGCGGATAGATTCCAAGTAGGAGTACATGAAAGGACTGTGAGAGAAGAAGTTCATGAACACGTCTTCTTCTGACATGCCCCTTCCTAAAGAGTCGTATAAGTCCACGATCTTCAGGTTCTCGGCATCAAAGGCATGTGAATCAATATACCTGACATAGGCGGGCACCAGCAGGCGTTCCACCTGTGTTCCTGTAACGATGAAGTTCCCTATTTCCTGCGTCATAACGGGCAGCATGAGGTATTTCAGCTTCTTCGCATAGCTAAAAACCATGTTTGGCACCGCGTTGTCTTTATCCACCGTGCTGTAGATGAGTTTGTCCATCTCAGCATCGCCTGTTGTCCTGATGTAAGCCCACAGGAGGTCGATGTGTTCCAGCTCGCCTTCTTTGGCAGCGATGCACATGCTGGTGAGGTCCTTGCCCGTGATGGCTCCCTCTACATGAAGCTCATTCACATGGTTCAGTTCGCGACCCGCACTTACCACTGCCCTTTCCAGGCTGCCGTAGGTACGCTCGCTGACCACATCGCTTCCCATGTCGACACTCAGCTTAATCCACCGCTCGGTCTTCAGCAGGTTTGTTGTATTATACTGAGAAGGTATGTCCTTTACATCCTGGTGTGAGACATTGGAACAATTCGTGACGCTTCCATTGGCTTGCAAGTACGTATTTGCAGCTATTATGTTCAGCGTGCCTTCGGGAATCTTGAACGCAAATTCCTGGGCCGTGATGTTCAGGTCGCAGTTCTTCACGGTGACCGTGAAGCCAGTGTAGCCTAGGCCGCCGTCGAACTCCTCTCCTGGGATTCCAGCCTGTATGGCGATGGAGAGGCCCGTTCCGTTCATGGTAAGCTTGCCGGTGTACTCTCCGTCGATGATGATGCCACCATACTGGTTGTAGATGGCTCCACTATACCCCGCCTCGTCAACGGTCATCGTGTTCTCTCCGATGAGGCGGATGGTGGGTATTTTCCAGTCGGGCCAGGCTTCCTTGGCAAAGTCGATGCCCTTCACGCCTGTACAGTTGTTCATGGTGAGTGTGTAGGTGGCGGCGTCGAAGCTAAGGCTTCCGCCGTCGTCAAGGATGTCGCTGTAGTCCTGGGTGTCGTAATACAGTGTTCCGTTGATCCAGAAGTAGCCAGCCAAAGCATTTGTGCTCATTCCCACTGCCATCAGCAGCAAGAAGAGTCTTGTGTAGATTTTTTTCATAATAAGTCCTTTCTTTTATAGGGTTGGTAATTAGATGTCGATTCTTGCATCGTTTTGGAAACTCTCTGCAAAGATAGCGCTTTTCCCTGAAACCTGCAAATATTTTTCCTTATTTTTCATGCCTGCAAAACAAAGGGCTGTGTATGTCGGGATGATATTTCTAGATTTTTCTTTTTTTATTCTGGCACATTTATTCTCTTTTGACGGCAGATTTCTGAAGGAAAGATGGCGCGAAAAGTGATGTTCGTCGGCTTCTTCCAGGTGAATAGCTGCTGACGATAACGTTCTAAGATACAAGTAATGAGGCAGAGAGTCTGTATTTTTAAGTTGATAAATATTAAATATAATGTCATTTAATGGTTAATTGAAGTAAATTTAACCAAAATATTTAACGAAATAATTGCCGTGTATCAGAAGATTTCTTACTTTTGCATCGCTGATAGGTTACAAAGCCTTCGGCATCGAGGCAATGAAAATTAGAACGATTTGGACAATAGCCATTGTGATGGGGTTCAGTTTCCTGGCCCTGCTCTTCCTGCAGCTGAAATACATCGACGAGATGGTTCAGATGAAGAAAGAGCAGTTTGACGAGTCGGTGAACAAGGCCCTCTATCAGGCCTCGCGCAACCTGGAGCTGAACGAGACGCTGCGCTATCTGGAGAAAGACGTGAACGAGACGGAGCGCCACGCCTATAAGAAGGACTCCCTTGGGACACGTACCGGCGCTCCCGACGGCACGGAGCAAGAGAGCCATCAGTACTCCGTGATGGGCAAGGATGGCACCGTCTATTCCTCGTTCGAGCTGAAGACCATCGCCACGAAGCCATCGTCGATGCCCAAGGCCATGATCCTGCGCAACGACAAGAACACCATCAGCGAGGCGCGCAAGTCGATGAAGGAAATCCTGCGCAACCGTTACGTCTATCAGAAGGCGCTGCTCGACAAGGTGGTCTACAGCATCCTCTACACCGCATCGGACAAGCCGCTGAAGGAGCGCGTCAACTTCAGATTGCTCGATCAGGACATCAAGGTGGAGCTGCTGAACAACGGCGTGAACATTCCCTACCACTTTACCGTGTCCACTCTCGACGGTCGCGAGGTGTACCGTTGTCCCGAATACACGGAAGAAGGTGAGGAATACAGCTACAGTCAGACCCTTTTCCGCAACGACCCGCAGCAGAACGCCGGTGTGGTGAAGATACACTTCCCCGAGATGAACAGCTATATCTTCTCCTCGGTGCGCTTCGTCATCCCCTCGGTGGTGTTCACCGTCATCCTGCTCATCACCTTCATCATCACCCTCGTGCTGGTGTTCCGCCAGAAGCGACTGTCGGAAATCAAGAACGACTTCATCAACAACATGACCCACGAGCTGAAGACACCCATAGCCAGCATCTCGCTGGCAGCGCAGATGCTGGGCGACGACAGCGTGAGCAAGAGCCCCTCGATGATGAAGCACCTGGGAGGCGTCATCAACGACGAGTCGAAGCGCCTGCGCTTCCTCGTGGAGAAGGTGCTACAGATGTCGATGTTCGACAAAAAGAAAGCCGTATTCAAGCAGAAGGAACTCGACCTGAACGAGATGGTGGAAAACGTGGCCAACTCATTTGCCCTCCGCGTGGAGCACACAGGCGGAAAGATATACACCGACATCGGGGCCGTAGACTCAACCATCTATGTGGACGAGGTGCACTTCCAGAACGTCATCAACAACCTGCTCGACAACGCCGTGAAGTATCGCAAGCCCGACCAGCCGCTCAACATCTGGCTGAAGACATGGAACGACAAGGACCACCTCTTCCTCTCGGTGCAAGACAGCGGCATGGGCATCAAGAAAGAGAGCCTGAAGAAGATATTCGACAAGTTCTACCGCGTACACACAGGCAACGTGCACGACGTGAAGGGCTTTGGCCTCGGCCTGGCCTACGTGAAGAAAATCGTGGAGCTGCACAAAGGCGAAATCCACGTGGAAAGCGGAGGAAAGATAGACGGCACGAAGTTCACCATCAAGCTGCCGGTGTTCCAGGTGGGCGAATAGTGTCTGAAAGTGTTCGGAAAAACGTTTGAAACAGAATAATAATAACCCAGGTGTGCTGGCTACGTGGTGCCACGGGGCATGGGTGATTTCCCACCTCCCACCACTCACCACTCACCGCTAAAAAAAGAAGAATTATGGAAGAGCCATTGAAAATCTTGTTGTGCGAAGACGACGAAAACCTCGGAATGCTGCTTCGCGAGTATTTACAGGCAAAGGGTTACAACGCTGAGCTCTGCGTTGACGGTGAGGCCGGCTACAAAGCTTTCCTCAAGACAAAGTTCGACATCTGCGTGCTCGATGTGATGATGCCCAAGAAAGACGGCTTCACGCTGGCACAGGAAATCCGCCAGGCCAATGCAGAAATCCCCATTATCTTCCTCACGGCCAAGACGCTGAAGGAGGACATTCTGGAGGGATTCAAGATTGGAGCCGACGACTACATCACAAAACCGTTCTCTATGGAAGAACTCGTGTTCCGTATTGAAGCCATCCTGCGTCGCGTGCGCGGAAAGAAAAACAAGGAGAGCACGGTCTATCACATCGGTCGTTTCACCTTCGACACCCAGAAGCAGCTGCTCACCATCGGCGAGAAGCAGACCAAACTCACTACCAAGGAGAACGAACTGCTGGCCCTGCTCTGCTCGCACGCCAACGAGATTCTGCAGCGCGACTTCGCCCTGAAGACCATCTGGATCGATGACAACTACTTCAACGCACGTTCCATGGACGTGTACATCACCAAGCTGCGCAAGCACCTGAAGGACGACGACCAGATTGAAATCATCAACATCCACGGCAAGGGCTACAAGCTCATCACACCCGACATGGACTAACACCACGGCCACAGCCGTGACTCCGGTTCACGACAACAAAGAGGGCGCGCCAGTCATTTTGGAGCGCCCTCTTGCTGTCGTGGGGATAGCTGTTTGCAAATGTCTTCGGCCATGGCATTGAGTGCCATGCAGTCGGCACGGCTGATATGCCGCTTTTTCCCGTCATGCTGCCATGGGCTGAGTATCAGCAGCCTGCCTGCGGCACAAGCGTCGAAGAGACTGTCCGCGGGCTTATAGTAGTGGCGGAAACCGTTGTCTGCAAGACAGATAAACGGCAGACGCTCGCGTATCAGCACTTGCATGACCTGCTTTTCTTGTGGGGATATGAAAGGCGAAACCATCACCACCCCCTGGCGAGCCATCAGCACACGGCTGTTCATGTAGTCGCGCAGAGCCTGAGCATTTCCTTGTTCTGCCGCCTTTACCATGACGCTTCTCACATGCACAACATCATAGTGCTCACCTGTCAGCAGCGCCACGTTGCCCACGCCGCTATACGAGCGCTGATTGATAACGATGCCATCCTGCACGCGGAAAAAGCCAGGTCTGAGGCGTTTGGTCGCCAGTCGTTGCGGGTTCATGTCTATATACCTGATGGCGTTTTGGAGTTGCGAATAATGCCCCATCGGCCTTATGAAGGGCATCTCCCTGAAGAGAGGCTCCAAGCGATAATAGGCTTCTTCGCCCATCATCCCGCAGAGCTCGGCTGCGAGGGCCTGCAGTCTGCCACTCTCTTCTTTGAGTTTTCCCCGAATGGCATTCGGGGTAAAGAAAGAAGGCTCCGCATGGCTGCTGGCCCGGCCCTGCTTCTTGGCGGCCTGCCAGAAACCACGCACCAGCGTGCCAATGCCCTTGGCCATCGTGTGGTGGACGTAGAGCACGGCATGCAGATGGTCGGGCATCAGGCAGAAATGCAGCACTTTCACCTCGGGGTGGTGGCGTGGAATGCTCAGCAGACAGTCTACAAGGGCATCGCCAAGAGGCGTTCGGCACACCTGGGCCGCTGAGGGATCGCCGCCCGGAACACTCAGCACGCCCAACACTGGCCGTCGGCCGGTGACCGTCAGCGTGATGTGATAGAGGCCTACGCCCTTCCAGGCACTGCCTGGTTCCTGCCACTGCCAGTGTTCGTGTTCTGTCATGTCTTTCCTCTTTGGTCTGTTTTCTTTTATGCAAGCCCCGTCGGGCACATGATTTATAGTTTTACGGTGCAAAGATAGTGAAATGGCAGCGATTCTGCATCCTCGTTTGTTGAATAATCTTGGCAGAGTGCCTTTTTTATTTGTTTTTTTCGGTCATAAGATGCTTCTTTCAGCCAAAAAAGACATACCTTTGCAAGCGGAATGAACAATACAAGGCAGACATCCCCAGACCGTCATCCGGCAGACCACCGCGTGCGGCTCTATCCCGACGGCAAGTACCGTTGGGTCTATGAGGTGCCCATGTTGCGCAATCCCACCATCCTGTTTGATGTCTTCAAGGTGCTGTTCATCAGTTTCGGCATCGTGTGGCTGTTCAATATGTCGCTCATTGCGTGCGATGGCAAGCTCTCGCTTGGCGAGATGGCGAGCTTTTCGGGCGGCTTTGTGCTCCTCCTTCTGTTCATGTTGCTTTTGGGATGTGTGGCCTATGTCCTTGTTGCCTGGTATTACGGCTGGTACTATGTAGTGCTCTTCACGATGGACGAAACCGAGGTGAAGCACCAGCAGATGCCCCGTCAGGTAAAGAAAGCGCAGGTGGTGGGCGCGCTGGCCGTGTTGCTGGGCTCCGTGTCAGGACGTCCCGGCATGTCTGGCACAGGACTTCTGGCAAGCGAGCGCACCTCGTCCACCTCGACGCTTGTCAAAGTGAAACGCCTCGTTCCGAAGCGCCGTTACAACCTCATCAAGGTGAACCAGCTGCTCAACAAGAACCGCATCTTTGTACGCGAAGAGGATTTCGACTTCGTCTACGTTTTCCTCTGCCAGCATTGCATCAATGCCCAGCGCTCCTGAAAAGCATCCGCGCATAGCGTCTTTGCACAGAAAATGCACCCGAATGGCACAAAAAGATACCCCCGGAGTGCGTTTTTATGTGAATAAATGACAAAAAACGGGCTCAAAAAGCAAAAAACAAGACGTTGGTTTCTTGCTTTCCAGAATTTTTAGTACCTTTGCACCCGCTTTTTTAAGCAAAGTATTAATATTTAATTATTTAAACATCAAATGAATCATTACGAAACCGTTTTCATCCTGACTCCCGTTTTGTCTGATGAACAGACAAAGGAAACGGTCGCTAAGTTCAAGAAGGTTCTCACCGACAACGGTGCAGAGATTGTGAACGAAGAGGCCTGGGGACTCAAGAAGATGGCTTATGCTATTGAGAAGAAATCCACGGGTTTCTACTTCCTGATGGGATTCAAGGCTGAGCCTGAAGTAATCAAGACATTGGAGACTGGATACCGTCGCGACGAGAAGGTAATCCGCTTCATGACCGTTAAACTCGACAAGTACGCATCGCAGTACGCTGAAAAGCGCCGTGCAAAGCTTGGCAAAAAAGCAGAAGAGGAGGCATAATCATGGCAGAACAGTCTGAAATCCGTTATCTCACCGCTCCTTCTATCGACACGAAGAAGAAGAAGTATTGCCGTTTCAAGAAGAGTGGCATCAAGTACATCGACTACAAGGATCCCGAGTTCCTCAAGAAGTTCCTCAACGAGCAGGGTAAGATTCTTCCCCGCCGCATCACCGGAACCTCGCTGAAGTATCAGCGTCGCGTGGCTCAGGCCGTGAAGCGCGCCCGCCAGATTGCGCTGCTTCCTTATGTTACTGACATGATGAAATAATTAAAAAGGAGGTATTGCATTATGGAAATCATTCTGAAGGAAGACATTATCGGCTTGGGTTACAAGAACGATATCGTGAATGTGAAGAACGGCTACGGCCGCAACTATCTCATCCCGCAGGGAAAGGGCGTCATCGCCAGTGAAAGTGCCAAGAAGGTGCTCGCTGAGAATCTGCGTCAGCAGGCTCACAAGCTCGCTGCCATCAAGGCTGCTGCCGAGGACCGCGCCAAGGCACTCGAGGGCATCGTTCTGGAGATTGCCGCCAAGGTTTCTGCAACAGGCGTCACCTATGGTAGCGTTGGTGCTGCCCAGGTCGTGGCTGCTCTGAAGGAGAAGGGCATCGAAATCGACCGCAAGATCGTGACGATGAGCGAGGCCAAGAAGGTGGGCGACTACGAGGCTACCGTACACTTCCACAAGGAAGTTGAGGTGAAGGTGCCCGTGAAGGTCGTTGCCGAGAACCAGCCCGAGCCCGTTGTTGAGGCTCCTGTGGCTGAAGAAGCTCCCGCCGTTGTCGAGGAAGCTCCCGTTGAAGCTCCCGAGATGGAGGAGGAGGAAGCTCCCGCAGCTGAGTAAAAAAGAATTCTATGCATTAGGCACCTTCGATGAAGGTGTCGCCAAGCAGCGACATTTTTGCACTGTAAAGCAGCATTCAATAAGAATCCCGGACATCAATCGATGTGCCGGGATTTTTTAATTCATTGAAGTTTCGGTGGTTCTAACTATCTGGGAGTTTAGGAGTCTGGGAGTTTAGGAGTTTGGACATTAGTCATGATTTCATGAATCTTAGCAGAAACAGTTAAAGACTATTGTCTAAACTCACAGACTCCCATACTCCTGAACTCCAGTATCAACCACCGAAACATATGTTATTCGTAGTCGTCGATGACGCTGTTGACGAAGTCCATCATCGGCTTTCCCACCTCAAACACCTTGACCATCTCGTCGAGCCAACGGTCGCCCTCGAAGAACGTGTCGGGCACCTGTTTCCAGCAGCAGTAGTCCTTCATGCGCAGGTATTCCACGAACTCGTAGTCGCGGGGAAACCCGCTTGGTGCCGACTTCAGGTGCTCCAGTCCGAACCCTTTGTCGTCGTCCCATCCACCTGCGCCTGGCTTGCCGAAGAACGCGCGGAACTTCCGGCTCTCCACGATGGCGCGCCAAGTGTCTATGTTGCCCATGATTTCATTGCGACATGCGGTAAGGATGTTGGTAGGAAGCCAGTAGCTGCCGATGGCCAGCAGGCAATGGCCGGGCTCCAGATGGATGTAGTAGCCTCCGTGGAGCGACTTCTTGCCGTGGGCAGAGATGTAGGCTCCCAGGTGGCGCTTGTAGGGCGACTTGTCGGGCGAGAACCTCGTGTCGCGGTAGAATCGGTAGGTGCAGTCCTTCACTGCAAGGTGAGCGATGCTGCCATCGAACTCAGCAATGCGGCCAATGGCCTGTGCCACGCCTTCCTCAAAGTCCTTTCTCACGGCGTCGTATTCGCCTTTGTGCTCCTGAAACCAAGGCCGGTTGTTGTTCGCCGCCACGTCTTTCAGGAATCCGATGATTCGTTTTGCTTGCATATCTCAGTTTATCTGTTTCATTCTTTGTTCACTTTCGACCCTTTGAGCAGCTTCGGGCAGAAGCCGTCGAACGGGCATTCGCCGCACCGGGGCATGCGACTTTGGCAGATGTAGCGGCCGTGAAGCAGCAGCCAGTGGTGGGCATCGGCTCGGTCTTCCTCGGGTATGTACTTCTTCAGTTCCTCTTCCACCTTGACCGGCGTGTTGGCCTTGGGCGAGACAAGTCCCAGCCTGTGGCTTACACGATAGACATGAGTATCCACGGCGATGGCACTGCGCCCGAAGCCCACGGCCTGAATGACGTTGGCTGTCTTGCGCCCCACGCCCGGCAGTTTCATCAGGTCCTTCATGTCCTGTGGCACTTTGCCGCCGAACTGTTCCACCATCATGCGCGCCATGTCTACAAGATGCTGCGACTTCGTGTTTGGATAGCTCACGCTCTTCACGTATTCCAGCACCTCTTCCACGTCGGCCTTGGCCATGGCCTGTGCGTCGGGGAAGCGGCGAAACAGCTCGGGCGTCACCTGGTTGATGCGCTTGTCGGTGCACTGCGCGCTCAATACGGTGGCCACCAGCAACTGGAACACCGAGCCGAATTCTAGCTCTGTGCTCACGTGCGGCATCCGTTCGCGATAGTGGTTGAGCACGCTTTCGTATCTCTCTTTTCTGTTCATGGCTTATCTGTGTAAGGGGAGCGCCGGCAACCCCGACAGCATCGGCGATGCCTGAAGGTCGGGCTGCTCGTGCTTTTGCAAGATTGTTGCTGCAAAAATACGAAAACTTGATGACATAAAAAAGCTACCGCCCCTTTTTTAACACTTCTTCTTCGTGTGGCTGGCTTATTTTCCACCAGATTTTTCTTCGTGGCAAATAATGCGAGGACGCGATGTTTTGTAAGTTATTGATTGTCAGATGGTTGAAGATTCTTTACAAAATCAGCAGGCGTAAAATGCTGGTTATGAGCAAGAAAACCGAGGCTTTTATGTCGAAAAAGCGCCAATTAAAGTCACTTTAAACGCCAGTTTTCTTTCGCGAAAATGGCAGTTTCAGTTCCCTTTTTCGCCTTTAAAATGAACTTAAGATGCCAGTTTGCCATGTCGGGTTTGCAAAATAAGGGTAAAAGACTTGTCGGGTAGCTTGGCCTTCGCCTCTAGAATGCGCGGAAAAGTGGTGTAAGGATTTCTGCACGTTTTTAACATTTCAGGCCCTCTATGTGGACAAGTTTACCGACAAGACCGGGATGATTGCCGAAGGAAAACAAAACGCGCACAAGGCGAACCTGCTTTTTCTTTCAAAAAAAGGAAATAAAACTGAATAATGGGAAAAGAATATGGCGATGACGATTATTTTTCTTAATTTTGCAGTCAGAAACAAAGTATTACCCATAAAGCAATCAGAAATGAAGAAACTGTTCATCATCATGGCCGCACTTCTGGCGGGATGGCAGTGCCCGACAATGGCGCAGCTGGAGTTAACCGACATCACCCATGGGGAGTGGCAGCCCGAATACCTGCGCACCGTGACGCCTCTGCCCGACGGCGAGAGCTACGCGCAGATCAGCGCCGACGGCAACCGCGTGGAGAGCTATTCGTTCAAGACCGGCAAGCAGACGGCAGTGCTCTTCGACGTGAACGACACCAAGGGCGAGCACATCAGCGACTTCGACGACTACATCATGAGTCCCGACGGCAAGAAGATGCTCATTCAGACGCAGACGCAGCGCATCTATCGTCGGTCGGCCACAGCCGTCTATTATATATATAATGTGGCCACCAAACACATGGCGAAGCTTTCCGACTACGGTCCGCAGCAGTCGCCCGTGTGGAGTCAGGACGGTCTGCTCGTGGCCTTCGTGCGCGACAATAACATCCATCTGGTGAAGCTGCTCTACGACAATGCCGAGAGTCAGGTGACAACCGACGGCAAACCGGGGGAGATTATCAACGGTGTGCCCGACTGGGTGAACGAGGAGGAGTTCGGATTCAGCACCGCGCTCTGCTTCAATGCCGATGGCACGAAGCTCTGCTGGATTCGTTACGACGAGACAAACGTGCGCGAGTATGCCCTGCAGATGTTCAGAGGCAGCCATCCGTCCATCGAACAGAACACCACCTATCCCAGCCTATACGCCTATAAGTATCCGAAGGCAGGTGAGGCAAACGCCAAGGTGAGCGTCTGCTCCTTCGATGTGAAGAGCCGCCAGACACGAACCATGCAGGTGCCCGTGGCTGCCGACGGCTACATTCCGCGCATCGTTCCTACGGCCAATGTCGACCGAATCATCGTCTATACCATGAACCGCCATCAGGACGAGCTGTGCCTCTATGGCGTCAATCCGTCGACTACCGTTGCCCAGCTGCTCATCAAGGAGAGTGTGGCACGCTATGTGAAGGAGGAGGCCATGAACGCCATCAAGGTGACCGACAACAACATCCTGCTGCCGAGCGATCGCGACGGCAAGCTGCAGCTGTATCTTTACGGCGTGAACGGACAGCTGCAGCGCAAGCTGACCAACGGTGCCGAGGTGACTGCCGTGTATGGCTACGACGAGGCAACGGGCAATGCCTACTACCAGACCGTGGGCGAAACGCCGATGAACAGGAAGGTATGCGTGGCCCTGAAGAACGGAAAGACGCAGGTGCTGAGCCCTCGCGAGGGATGGAACACAGCCATCTTCAGCACCAACTACCGCTATTTCGTCAACACATGGAGCAATGCCGACACGCCTGCAGAGTATACTACGCGCAGCAGCGACGGCAAACAGCTGGCTACACTTCTCGACAACCAGACGCTGCGCGAGCGTATTGCGGCCCTTCGTCTGCCCAAGAAGGAGTTCTTCAGTTTCACCACCTCCGAGGGCGTACAGCTTAATGGCGTTATGGTGAAGCCCGTCGGCTTCGACGCTTCCCGCCGCTATCCTGTCGTCATGTGGCAGTATAGCGGGCCGGGCAGTCAGCAGGTAGTCAACTCTTGGAGCGTAGGCTCGATGGGCAACGGCGCGCTTTTCGACCACTATCTGGCCAATCAGGGCTTCATCGTCGTGTGTGTTGACGGACGAGGAACGGGCGGACGTGGTGCCGAGTTTGAGAAATGCACCTACAAGCACCTCGGACTGCTCGAGGCCAAGGACCAGGTGGAAACAGCCATCTGGCTGGGCAAGCAGCCTTATGTCGACGCAAGCCACATCGGCATCTGGGGATGGAGCTATGGCGGGTTCTGCACCTTGATGAGCATGAGTGAGGGTAGGGGAGTGTTCGCCTCGGGTGTTGCCGTGGCACCGCCCACCGACTGGCGGTTCTACGACACCATCTACACCGAGCGCTTCATGCAGACACCGCAGGAGAACTCCTCCGGCTACGACGACAATCCCATGAGCCGTGCCGACAAGCTCCACGGTTCGCTCCTGCTATGCCACGGACTTGCCGACGACAATGTGCATGCGCAGAACACGTTCGAGTACACCGAAGCGTTGGTTCAGGCCGACAAGGACTTCCGCATGAATGTCTATACCAATCGCAACCACAGTATATACGGTGGCAACACACGGACACATCTGCTCCGGCAGATTGTGCAGCATTTCCAGCAGACCCTTCGTTAAGGGTCTGCTTTTTTGATGTGTGCTATTTCCTGTTCTTCAGCCAGTGGCGGACGGCGAAGTAGACGGCGGCGACGACAACCAGTGCAATAATGGTGTACTTGATGTAATCGCCATATTCAAGGATTTTGTCATTGAGCTGGTCCTCCGGGACAATGGCGTGGAGATACCAGCCGAGGGCAGCGAGAATACAGTTCCATACGCCCGCGCCCAGGGTCGTATAGAGCAGGAACCATCCGTAGTGCATCTTCGCCAGTCCGGCAGGAATGCTGATCAGATGTCGTATGCCGGGGATGAGGCGGCCTGTAATTGTGGCCACCATTCCGTGGTCGTAGAAGTACTTTTCACTCTTTTCCACCTTCTGCTGGTTGAGAAGGCAGAGGTGCCCCAGTCTGCTATTGGCGAAGCGATAGATGACCGGGCGGCCCACATAGTAGGCCACTACGTAGTTGATGGTGGCGCCGAGGTCGGCTCCCAGCGTGGAGAACAGTATGACGAGCCACACGTTCAGGCTGCCGCTGGCGGCATGATAGGCCGCTGGGCTTACCACCAGTTCGGAGGGTACAGGCACGACGGTGCTCTCGAGCATCATCAGAAAAAAGATGGTGGGATAGTTGAGATTCCCAAGCAGGGTTGTTATCCAGTTCATTCTAACAGTTGTTTCTTCGTTATCATTGGGACGGATGAAGACTTGTCATCCGCCGGTTTTTCATTTCTCGTTTTCCAGGGCATACCGGCAATAGTCCTGTGGGTCCATGTTGGCGGGAAAGAAATCGGCCAGCACGTTCTTTGCCTCCAAGGGGTTTTTCTCCACGGCCATCTTCAGGTATTTGAGCCATTCCTTCCGGTTTCCCCGTTCATGGTAGCAGGCAGCCAGATAGCTGTAGCCATCGTTCCATGTGTCGGTGTCTACGATTTCCAGCAGTGACGTGAACATTTTCTGCGCCAGCGGCAGGTAGCCGTTGTCGTAGGTGGAGACGGCGATGCGCAGGAAGATGTGGGGCGAGGCGTTGCTCTTGGTAACGGCTTCTGAGAAACATTCGCGTGCTTCGTCCAAATGGCCGTGCTCCAGAAGGATGTGTCCACGCACCACCAGCATTTCATTGTGGTCGCAGTCGAGCGTATCGGTCTTGTCCAGATAGTAGAGCGCATCGTCGAGTTTTCCCAGACGGCTCTCCGTGAAGGCCAGTTCCTGATAGATGGAAAACAGGTTGTGCTGCGTGCGCTCGGCCAGTTTCTCTGCCTTCTTCAGGTGCTGTTCGGCCTCAACAGCTCTGTCCTCACTCAGCAGACATATCCCGATGAACAGTTCTCCGGTCTCGTCTTCGGGCTGAAGACCCATGTATCGGGTGTAGTAGTCGGCAGCTTCCTCGTAGTTGCCCAGCTGGAAGAGGCTATTGGCCTTGTTGAAGACGGCCTCGTCGTCGTTCGGATCGAGTGCCAGTGCGTACTCGCAGCTCTCGATGCTTTCGCGGTAGGCACCGCGCCGATACTGCGAATTGGCCATCATGTTCCACCATTTGGCGGCAAAGGGGTCGTCGTCGAGCAGGGTGTTGAGCATGCGCTCTCCCTCTTCAAACTGGCCGCGGCCAATGAGCACGCGCGCCATCACCTCCTTGTAGTAGATGTCGTCTTTGCCTTTGATTTCCTGAATCCACCGCTCTGCATCGTCCATCAGGTCGTAGTCGCCCAGTAGCATGGCCACGTCGTAGACGAAGTCGATGGCGTCGTCTTCGTCGTCTATCTCCTCCTGCCGTTTGCGCAGGAAGTCCTCGGCCTCGTCATACCGTCCCTCCACGACCAGTATCTCTGCCATGACATAACAGTATTCCAGGTCGCTCTTGTCTTCTATCTGTGCTGCCCATTGGCGTGCACCTTCCGTGTCGTCACCCGTCATCAGACAGATGCGCGCCTTGAAAGCCAGGGGGTCCGTACTGCCGGGATAGAGGCCGATGGCGGTGTCTATGGCTTCCTCGGCACGCTGCATGTCGGCGTCGTGCATCTGGTAATACTCGGCGATGTCTGCGTATTCATCAGAGCTGATGATACACGTCACGCCGCTTTTCTGGCATTCCTCATACTTGGCGAGCAATGCCAGAAACCTTTTGGAGCGGAAATAGTCGTTTTCCATCAGTTCTTTTTTGTTAGGCGGCAATGGCGGATGGCGCCATCGCCGCTTATTATTCCTTTGTTGTCTGTCTCTTTGTCGGGCCGGTGCGTCTGCTTACTTTTTCTTGGCCCACGTGTCTTTCAGACCGACGGTCTTGTTGAACACAGGATGGTCAGCGGTACTGTCGGTGTCGGCCATGAAGTAGCCAATGCGCTGGAATTGCAGGTATTGTCCGGCCTTCATCTGTGCGGCGAAAGGTTCTACGTAGCAGTTCTCCTTGACGCTCAGGCTGTTGGGGTTGATCATCTGCTTCATGGCAGTCACGGCGTCGCAGTTCTGGGCCTCGCGAATGGCGGCCATTTCGTCGCGCGGGTTCTCCACCTTCCACAGACGGTCGTAGAGGCGCACTTCAGCCTTGACGGCGTCGTGGCAGCCCACCCAGTGCAGCGTCTTGCCCTTGATCTTGCGGTTGGAACCCGGCAGACCGCTGCGCGATTCGGGGTCGTAAGTGCAGTAGATGCACGTGACGCGCCCTTCTGCGTCTTTGTCACAGGGACGTTCCTCGTCGCATTTGATGATATAGGCGTTCTTCAGCCTAACCTCCTTGCCCGGAGCCAGACGCATGAACTTCTTCTCGGCCACCTCCATGAAGTCGTCGCGCTCTATCCACAGCTCGCGGCCAAACTCCACTTCGTGGGTGCCGTCGGCTTCGTTCTCGGGATTGTTCACGGCCGTCAGCAGCTCCGTCTGTCCCTCGGGATAGTTGGTGATGACCACCTTCACGGGGTCGAGCACAGCACTCACGCGGAGGGCGCGGCCGTTCAGGTCGTCGCGGACGGCACTCTCCAGCAGCGCCATCTCGTTAAGAGCATCGTAGGTAGTGTAGCCTATCTTGTCGATGAACTTCTGAATGCTCTCGGGACTATAGCCTCTGCGGCGGAAGCCACAGACAGTCGGCATGCGCGGATCGTCCCATCCGCTCACCATTCCCTCGTTGACGAGTGCCAGCAGGTTGCGCTTCGACATGAGCGTGTAAGACAGGTTGAGCTTGTTGAACTCGCGCTGCTTGGGGAAGCCCTCGTCGAGTCCCGTCCATCCCGTGGCCACACCGTCCTCGCGCATGGGCGCTTCTTCGCCCTGCGAGAGCTTGTATTCTCTCATCCACTTCACAAACAGGTCGTAGAGGGGACGGTGCTCTACGAACTCTAGGGTGCAGAGTGAGTGGGTGACACCTTCCAGATAGTCGCTCTGGCCGTGTGTGAAATCATACATGGGATAGGCGTTCCACTTGTTGCCAGTGCGGATATGTGGGATGTTAAGAACGCGGTAGATGAGCGGGTCGCGGAACAACATATTGGGGTGTGCCATGTCAATCTTGGCGCGCAACACGAGCGTTCCGGGTGTGGCCTCACCGCTGTTCATGAACTCAAACAGCCGCAGGTTCTCCTCCACGGGACGGTCGCGAAACGGACTGTTGGTGCCAGGACTGGTGGTGGTGCCTTTCTGTTGGGCAATCACTTCGGCGCTCTGCTCGTCGACGTAGGCACGGCCCTGCTTGATGAGCCACACCGCAAAGTCCCACAGTTCCTGGAAATAGTCGCTCGCATAATAGATGTTGGCCCACTCGTAGCCCAGCCATTTGATGTCGTGCTCAATGCTTTCTATGTATTCCGTGTCCTCCTTGATGGGGTTGGTATCGTCGAAACGAAGATTGCACTGTCCGCCATACCTGCGGGCGATTCCGAAGTCCATGGCGATGGCCTTGGCGTGACCTATGTGCAGGTAGCCGTTGGGCTCTGGCGGGAATCGCGTCTGTATGCGGCCGCCGTTCTTGCCCTCAGCCAGGTCCTTCTCCACAATCTGCTCCACGAAGTTAAGGCTTCGCTTCTCCTCAGCCGCACCTTCTGTGCGGACACTGTTTTTCGTATCTTCCATATTTATTAATGTATATACCTTATTTAATATGATGGGTGCAAAGGTACGAATTTTTGTCGAACAAAACGCACACTACTGCAAAGAACTTCTCATTTTCATGAAAGAAAATGATGCAGGGCATCTCCTCAGGCTCTGAAAGCATCTCCATTTCATCGAGAAAGAATGGTTCTCGAGCATCATTCCCATACGCTTCCCCATCTCTGAAACCAAAGGAAAATGCCCATCTTTGCCAGCGTTACTCCCCGCCTTTTCGTCTTCAAATGGTTGTCTTTCTACCCTGCCCGAGTCCGTTCGCCATCCTACTCGAGTCTTCGCGCCAACCTACTCGAGTCTTCGCGCCAAAAAACTTGAGTCCTTCTGCCGCCGGGACTCGAGTCCTCCATCAAGCGGATTTAACAAGGACTACATGTTTGTGTTTTAAATTCCTTAAAATCAGCATGTTAAGACGGGATTACAGGCATTAAAAATCGATGTCTTCATTACGAGAATCTAAAGCATAAAACTCCTTTTCTCCATACTTCTGTAGACACCTTGTTCAATTTTCTGAGGTTGATCTGGGAGTATGGGAGTCTGGGGGTGCAGGAGTTTAGGCGTTAGTTCTGTCTCCATGAATCCTGGCAATAAGAGCGAAAGAGTCTATTGTCTAAACTCCCAAACTCCCAGACTCCTACACTCCAAAGGACAAGCAGGGTGTTAAAACTTCTCGTTCAAGCGCATTCCCCATGCATTTATCCTCATTGGTTTCAGCCAGCCCAGTTTGTCTGCTCGCATGAAAACGCATTTTTTATGACATTTTATTTTGCCATATGAGTTTTTTGTTATACCTTTGCAGCGCATTTTAGGAGAGAAAGAAAATCAATAAAAAAAGTTTGTATTGACAAACCGACACAACGATAAAGAGTAGTGGATGTGAATATGGTCGAGAATGAGCCATGTTTGCATGTGTTATGTTTGTCTGATTTCTCCTATAGGCACTGCGGTTCAAGCAGCCGCAATGGTGAAAGCACGTCTGCGAGCATCATGTGTCCATAGGTCATGGGCTCCGAAGCGGATGAGCAAAAATGTGGAAGGATAACAACGGCCGGACCAATAGAACCGACCGCCGCCACCACCCTGCCATGTAGCAGGGAGGGGATTCTTTATATCTTGCCGCCACGACGTGCTTTGCTTGCAATTCCTTCTTACTCAATGATGCGCCGACGTTATCCCATAGGCATTCAGACCTTCTCGCGGATTATCCGTGAAGGCTACGTCTATGTAGACAAGACCGACCTGGTGTGGAACCTGACGAAGGTTGCGCCATTCGTGTTCCTGAGCCGCCCGAGGCGGTTCGGCAAGTCGCTGCTTTCTACCACCCTGGAGTCTTATTTCCTCGGTGAGAAGGAGCTCTTTGAAGGGCTGAAGATCATGGAACTGGAGAAGGAATGGAAGCAATATCCGGTTATTCATCTGGACATGAGCACAGCCAAGGGCCAGCCTACCGCTGAAGACTTGAGAACAAATCTGTGTCTTCTGTTGAAAGACTACACAGAAGAGTATGGCTCAGACCCCGATGAAAAGACCCCAGGTAGAATGCTTACGGGTTTGATAAAGAGGATGAACCGTACCACAGGACGTCAGGTTGCCGTCATCATCGACGAATATGACGCCCCTCTGCTTGAGGTCTTGCACAAAGGCGAAGAGCTCGAAGAGATGCGCCGAGTGATGCAGGAGTTCTACGTTCAGCTGAAAGCCAACGAGAGATATCTGAAGTTCTGCTTCATCACAGGCATCACGAAGTTCTCCCAGCTGAGCATCTTCTCTACGCTCAACAACCTGAAGAACGTGTCGCTGATGCCCGCCTTCTCGGCCATCTGCGGCATTACTGAAGAAGAAGTGAAGACCTGCTTCCGCGAGGACGTGGCTGCGATGGCAACCGAATACGACTGCTCAGCCGATGAGATGTTCGACAAGCTCAAGGAGAAATACGACGGATATCATTTCTCATCCTCGCCCGTAGGCGTGTACAATCCGTTCAGCCTGCTGAATGCCTTGGATGAGAAGGAGATGAAGAACTTCTGGTTCTCCACCGGCACGCCATCGTATCTCATCCGTCAGCTGGAGCATTTCCACACCGACATCACGTCCATGGAACACATGGAAGTGGCCTCGTCGGCCTTCGACCAGCCCACGGAGAACATGCAGGACGCACTGCCTCTGCTCTATCAGAGTGGCTACATCACCATCAAGGACTACGAACGCGAGTCTCAGATGTACACGCTGTCCATCCCCAATCAGGAAGTCCGCGTAGGCTTTGTCGACGGCCTGCTTCCTTCATACACTGGCGTTACGGGCAGTACGGTGCAGTCAGGCTTCGCCCTGAAGTTCTGGCGCGCGCTGAAGAAGAACGACATGGAGTCGGCTCTCGCGGAGATGCAGTCCTACTTGGCCGGCCTTCCCTACGTGGAAGGCTTCAAAAAGAAGCTTGCCGACGTATCCAACGCCGAGGGTTTCTACGAGTGGACCTTCTACCTCATCTTCTCCATGCTCAACGTCTACGTCCGCACGCAGGTGAAGTGTGCCGGTGGCCGCATCGACATGGTGGTTCACATGCCCTCCACCACCTACGTGATGGAGCTGAAGCTTAACGGCAGCGCCCGCGACGCCCTGTCGCAGATCGACGCCAATGGCTATGCCATTCCTTACAAGACAACCGGCAAGGACGTCGTAAAGGTCGGCCTGTCTTTCTCCACCGAAAGCAAGACGCTCACCGACTGGGTCATCACCAGGTAAATGTCGTGGGCACATAATCGTTTTGAAATCTTGATGAAACAATAGTGCCGGGAAGACTTATCATTGCAGGAAATCCTCCCAGCCTTCCACAATATGACTCGTAGATATCCCATAGGCATTCAGACCTTCTCGGAGATTATCCGCAAAGGGTATGTTTATGTTGATAAAACAGACTTGGTGTGGAAATTACAAGACAATGCCAAGTTTATTTTCCTGAGCCGTCCGCGACGGTTTGGCAAGTCGCTTCTGTCCTCAACTCTGGAGTCTTATTTCCTCGGTAAGAAGGAGCTCTTTGAAGGGCTGAAGATCATGGAACTGGAGAAGGAATGGAAGCAATATCCGGTTATTCATCTGGACATGAGCACCGCCAAGGGCCAGCCTACCGCTGAAGACCTGAGAGCGAAGCTGTGTCTTCTGTTGAAAGACTACACAGAGGAGTATGGTTCGGACCCCGATGAAAAGACCCCAGGCGGCATGCTTACGGGTTTGATAAAGAGGATGAACCGTACCACAGGACGTCAGGTAGCCGTTATCATCGACGAGTATGACGCCCCTCTGCTTGAGGTCTTGCACAAGGGCGAAGAGCTCGAAGAGATGCGCCGAGTGATGCAGGAGTTCTACGTTCAGCTGAAAGCCAACGAGAGATACCTGAAGTTCTGCTTTATCACAGGCATCACGAAGTTCTCCCAGCTGAGCATCTTCTCTACGCTCAACAACCTGCTCAACGTGACGATGGACCCGAAGTTCTCCACTATTTGTGGCATCACAGATGCTGAACTCTCCACCGTACTCGCAGAGGACATTGCCCAGCTGGCCAGCTATCGCAACATGTCTGCCGATGAGATGCATGCAAAGCTGAAGCAGCAATACGATGGCTATCATTTTTCCGAAGACTCTGAGGGCGTTTATAATCCCTACAGTCTGCTGAAGGCTTTCCTGCAGGGAAAGGTGAGCAACTACTGGTTTGAGAGCGGAACACCGACGTTCCTCATCCGTCAGCTGCAGCGCTTCGGAACGGATATCACCAAGATAGATGGGCTTGAAGTACCGTCGTCGGCCTTCGACAGACCCACCGAGGCCATGACGACAAGTCTGCCTTTGCTCTATCAGAGCGGCTATCTCACCATCAAGGACTACGACGATGAATCGGAGATCTACACTTTGGCCATACCCAATCAAGAGGTGAGAGTAGGGTTTGCAGAAGGTTTGATGCCCACATACACGGGATTGGACGGCGGCGACGTGCAGTCAGGCTTCGCCCTGAAGTTCTGGCGCGCGCTGAAGAAGAACGACATGGAGTCGGCTCTCGCGGAGATGCAGTCCTACTTGGCCGGTCTTCCCTACGTAGAGGGCTTCAAGCGTAAGCTCGCCGACGTGAGCAACGCCGAGGGCTTCTACGAATGGACCTTCTACCTCATCTTCTCCATGCTCAATGTCTACGTTCGTACACAGGTGAAGTGTGCCGGTGGCCGCATCGACATGGTGGTCCTCATGCCGTCCACCACCTACGTGATGGAACTGAAGCTCAACGGCACGGCCCGCGACGCCTTGTCACAGATAGAAACCAAGGGCTACGCTACCCCTTACCAGAGCCAGGGTACCCCCGTCGTCAAGGTAGGCCTCGCTTTCTCCACCGACAGCAAGACCCTCACCGACTGGCTCATCGCCACTTAGCGCCCCGCTCATTGATTCATCATTAATTGATGATAAAAAGGAAGGGCTCATCACTAACCTCGCACCTCCGCACCTCGTACCCCCGCACCTCGTACCCCTGCACCTCGAAAACAGGAGCATGCGAAGCTTGAAAAATTG
Organism: Prevotella sp.; assembly: GCA_017509155.1. Taxonomy (GTDB): domain Bacteria; phylum Bacteroidota; class Bacteroidia; order Bacteroidales; family Bacteroidaceae; genus Prevotella. Next base: position 84,581 of record JAFWQE010000016.1, on the reverse strand, counting down.
ATTATTAGGCGCTCTTGCCGCCTATTGGTCTTTATTATTTATCATTTATCATTTGGCGCAGAATGCGCCGCCTTCGGGTCTTTATTCATTATTATTTGATATTCAATCATTAGGCGCTTCGCACCGCCTATTGGTCTTTATCATTTATTATTTATCATTTATAATTTAGGCGCAGAATGCGCCGCCCTCATGCCTTACCTCGATTTCCTAAGATATAGCATTGACGACGAATGTCCCGTCCCTGCTTCCATCGACAAACTCGACTGGCACGGACTCTACGACTTCGCTGCCAAGCAAGCCATCATTGGCGTCATCTACCACGGCATCAAACGCCTGCCCGAAGGCGCCCCGCGTCCCGACACCGACCTTGAACTCCAGTGGTTCGGCATGGCCGAGGCCATCCGCAAGCGCAACATGCAGCTCAACATGGTCGCCGCCAAGCTCCAGCAGAACCTCGCCAAGGCCGGTTTCCGCAGTTGTATCCTCAAGGGCCAGGGCAACGCCCTTATGTACCCCGACCCTTACATGCGCCAGGCCGGCGACATCGATGTGTGGCTCGACGGGAGCAAAGAGGACATCATTGCGTATGCAAGGAAAAATGTGGATAACCCCAAGGTGTTATATCATCACGTAGAATACCCCATCATCAAAGACTTAGACATAGAACTTCATTTTATTCCCTCCTTTATGCTGAATCCTTGGAACAATGCAAGGATTCAAAAATACTTTGAAAGCACACGTGAATTACAGTTCACCAATGAAAAACCTCTTCCGCAGAATGCAGGAACGATTTTTGTTCCTACAGTACAGTTCAATTATGTCATGCAGCTGTCCCACATACTGCGACATTATCTAAAAGGCGGATTTGGACTTCGGCATCTTGTTGATTTCTATTTCTTGATGAAGAATGTGAGTTCCGATGATGAAGTCAAGTCATTGTTGAACCTATCAACAGAAATCGGTTTCCACAGGTTTCCCCTTGCAGTATTCTATCTTCTGGAAACTTTGTTTGGAGCAGATTTTTCTTGTGTCGATTCTGCTTTGAAAGGAAAAGCAGGAAAGAAACTCTTGAAGGATATGATTGAAGAGGGAAACCTCGGGAAAAGCAACCCTTTACCGGCTAAAGGTTTCCAGAAAAAGTGTATTCAGATAAAGATGCTGATGCACAAAGCTTACATCGAGCCTTCGGAAATACCTTTTATTCATTATACACGCTATTGGCGAAAATTAAAGAAAAGCAGAACATGAAAAAAGTAATGTTAGTCTTTGGAACTCGTCCGGAAGCCATCAAGATGGCACCGTTAGTAAAGGAGTTCCAGAAGAACAAGGAAGAATTCGAGACTATTGTGTGCGTAACAGGCCAGCATCGCGAGATGCTCGATCAGGTGCTGCACATTTTCGACATCACACCTGATTATGATTTAAACATCATGAAGCAAGGTCAGGATTTATACGATGTCACTGCCCGTGTTATTCTGGGCATGAGAGATGTGTTGAACGAAGTCCATCCAGATGTGGTCTTCGTCCACGGAGACACGACGACAAGTACAGCAGCAGCCTTGGCTGCTTTCTATCAGCAGATACCTGTGGCTCATGTAGAGGCCGGATTGAGGACACATAATATATATAGTCCATGGCCAGAGGAGATGAACAGGCAGATTACAGGGCGTATTGCAACCTATAACTTTTCTCCAACTCCTCTCTCAGAACAGAATCTGCAAGAAGAAAAGTCTCAAGGACAGATTTTCGTCACAGGCAATACGGTTATTGATGCACTTCACATGGTTGTCGACCGATTGAAGAGCGACAAGGCACTTGCAGAAGAACAGGTAAAAGTGCTTGATAAGGCAGGATACGATATAACCCGTCTTGACAGTGGAAAGAAACTGGTTCTCATTACCGGTCATAGAAGAGAGAATTTTGGTGATGGTTTTATCAGCATGGTAACAGCCATCAAGGATCTCACAGAGAAATATCCTGATGTAGACTTTGTCTATCCCATGCATCTAAATCCGAATGTGCGTAAACCCATTCATGAGGTGTTCGGCGAAGACCTGAGCAACCTTGGCAATATGTTCTTTATTGAACCTTTGCAGTATCTGGAGTTTGTCTATCTTATGGAGAAGTCAACCATCGTACTGACAGATAGCGGTGGTATTCAGGAAGAAGCACCAGGATTGGGTAAACCGGTATTGGTCATGCGCGATACGACAGAACGTCCCGAGGCGCTGAAGAGCGGAACCGTACATCTTGTGGGAACAAATCATGATCTGATCGTCAATGAGGTGAGCACCCTGCTCGACGACAAGACAGCATACGAGAAAATGTCTCATGCCGTGAATCCTTATGGAGACGGAAAGGCTTGCAATCGCATAGTAAGGGCTTTGAAGGGAGAAGAAGTGGAAAGATACGAAATAAAGTAATAATAAAAAAAGAAAACATTATGGTTAACGTTATTGGACTTGGCTACATAGGCCTGCCCACCGCCTTGATGATGGCATCACATGGCGTAGAAGTGATTGGAACAGATTACAACAAAGAGTTGGTCGCTACCCTGAATGCTGGTAAGACAACTTTCAAAGAAGATGGTCTTGATGAACTCTTCAATGCAGCTGTAAAAGCTGGTATTAAGTTCACAACAGAGTATCAGAAGACAGATACGTACATTGTGTCTGTTCCCACACCGTACGATAAATTCTCCAAGAAGGTTGACGCTTGCTATGTCGTCGCAGCAGTCAAGGAAGTGATGAAGGTGTGCCCGAAGGGAGCAACGGTTGTTATCGAGTCGACCATTTCTCCGGGAACTATCGATAAGTTCGTTCGTCCTGTTATCGAGGAGAATGGATTCAAAATCGGTGAGGACATCAACCTTGTTCATGCCCCAGAGCGCATCATCCCCGGCAACATGGTTTATGAACTGTTGCACAACAACCGTACCATCGGTGCTGACAATCGTGCCATCGGTGAAAAGGTAAAGGAATACTATGCTTCGTTCTGCCAGGGAGAAATCGTTGTAACCGATATTCGTACAGCAGAAATGACAAAGGTGGTTGAGAATACCTTCCGTGCTGTCAACATCGCTTTTGCTAATGAACTGAGCCGTATCTGCCGACACGACAATATGGATGTGTATGAAATCATCAAAATATGTAACATGCATCCTCGTGTGAACATCCTGCAGCCAGGTCCTGGCGTGGGTGGACATTGCATCTCTGTTGACCCGTGGTTCCTTGTTGGAGACTATCCTCAATTGGCTAAGGTTATTGACGAGAGCATGAAGACAAACGATTATCAGCCAGTATTTGTACTAGAGCGTATTCACGAGATTATGCAGGAGCATAATATAACCGATAATCGCCGTGTCGGTCTTTACGGCTTGACCTACAAGGAAAATGTAGATGATGTGCGCGAGAGCCCCACTCTCCAGATGCTCGACATTCAGGAGCGTCATCTTGCCCGTCCGCTCAAGACCTTCGATCCTTTCTTCACAGATAAGGCAATCGTTAAGAATCAGATTCTCGACTTCGACCAGTTCCTCGACGAGGTGGATATGGTGGTCATCATGGTGAAACACGATCATATCAAGCAGAACTGGGATAAACTCCAGGGTAAGGTGGTCCTCGATTGCCACAATATCTGCCCGTTAGAAGGCGTGTATCATATCTAAGAATTTGTCTCAATCCTCGTAGGGGTAATAGTTCCGTAAGTAATGATAAGACAGCGTATAGCTGTATGAATCAGGACTTGCGGAACTTGAATTGTAGTAGAGACTCATATCGTAGAATGCGTGTTGGTGAAGAGCGTTTGGGTATACAACAATTATCAATATGCTTAATTACGACATTGTCAAGTCCTTGGATGTGTATTGACAAAAGATTTTCCTCCGTATTCCATTATTGGTGGTTGTCCAAGTAAACTAATAAGTTCAAGATTGAATTCGAACAAAGTCAGTTTTTAATTAATGTCAACAGAAAAGATTGACAATAATCGGATTGCCAAGAATACTGTATATCTGTATTTTCGTACAATCTTAATAATGCTCATAACACTCTATACAAGTAGGGTGATATTGAATGCATTGGGGGTAGAAGATTTTGGCATTTATAATGCTGTTGGAGGAGTTATTTCTATGTTCGCTGTGCTAACTGGAGCCTTATCAGCGGCAGTAAGTCGTTTCATTACGTATGAGCTTGGAAAAAATGGACACGATGAGTTTAGGCTAAAGACAATTTTTTCGGCTTGCCTAAACAATCAGTTGTTTTTAGGAGTTTGTATACTTGTTCTTGGCGAAACATTAGGATTATGGTTCCTCAATTACAAGATGAACATCCCTCCTGATAGAATGATTGCTGCCAACTGGGTTTTGCAGTGCTCATTATTATCATTCATTATAAACCTTCTTTGTGTTCCTTTCAATGCAACGATCATTGCTCACGAACACATGAATGCGTATGCTGTCGTTAGTATCCTTGATGCAGCACTGAAGTTGGCTATATGTTATTTACTGACAATCTCCTTCTTAGACAAATTGGCATTTTATGCCGTTTTACATGTTTTAGTTGCCGCTATTATACAAATCACATACGTATTTTACTGTCGGCATCAATTTAGAGAGTGCAAGTATGTTAAGGTACGTGATAAGAATCTTACAAAACAAATGTTTAGTTTTGCAGGGTTTTCTTTTCTTAATAATTCTGCTGCAGTCTTAAATACGCATGGACTCAATATCTTGATAAATGTTTTTTTTGGTGTTGTCTTTAATGCTGCCAGGGGAATTGCAAGTCAGGTCGAAGGCGCCATTATGCAACTTGTTAACAATGTGACTGTAGCGGTGAACCCACAGATTACGAAATCTTACGCATCTGGAAACAATGAACGGGTCTACATGCTTGTTTGCAGGGGAACGAAGTATTCATATTTCTTGATGATGCTGTTTGCTGTACCAGTCTTCTTCGAAACGAACTTCATATTAACGATATGGTTAAAGATAGTTCCAGATTATGCCGTCCTGTTTCTTCGTTTATCTCTAATTGGTGCTATGATTAAGATGTTAGGCTACACAGGCTACACAGCATGTATGGCTACAGGAAATATAAAAGAGTATTCTATCTGGATTACAGTTGTTGGCATTCTTGCTTTCCCTTTAACCTGGTTGGTTTTTAAATTAGGTGCTCCTGCTGAAGCTGCTTATTATGTTTTCATAGTAGTTTATATTGCTGTTGAAATCATAAGGCTTCTTTTGATGAAGAAAATGCTGAACTTTCCTCCCATGATGTTTGTTAAGGAGGTTTTGTTTAGAATAATCATAGTAACACCTTTTGTTGTGGTTTTACCCATTCTGTGTGTTTCCTGTATGGAAGAGGGTTGGGGTAGGTTATTGTCAATCTTAGCTGCGAGTACTCTATCCTCTTTGTTATTTGTTTTTTTATTTGGGCTGTCACGTTCTGAAAAAACGTTTGTTATTTCATCTGTAAAATCGAAGTGTTCGTCATTTAAATAGTAATTCTTTATAGTATACACTTATATATGGAAGGCAAGTATTATACATCGGAGAGGAATATTCAGATACTCATATCCTTGTTGAAGGCAAATGGTATTAAAAAAGTGGTTGCATCACCTGGAGCTACTAATGTGACGTTTGTCGCATCCGTTCAGCAGGATTCTTTCTTTGAAATATATTCAAGTGTCGATGAACGTTCCGCTGCTTATATCGCATGTGGATTGTCTGCCCAGTCTAATGAACCAGTGGTTCTTTCGTGTACGGGGGCAACGGCATCCAGAAATTACTTCCCAGGGTTGACAGAAGCTTTTTATCGGAAACTCCCCATACTCGCCGTTACATCAACTCAGGATGAGATAAGAATAGGTCATTTAAGACCACAGGTGATAGATCGTTCTAATCCTCCCAAAGATACGGTTATTCTAAGTGAGCATATCAGAACTATTTATAAAGAAGATGATGAGTGGGATGTAAACATAAGGATAAATAGAGCCGTTCTTGAGTTACGGCATCGAGGAGGTGGACCTGTCCACATAAATTTGTCTACGTCTTACAGTCGTGATTTTTCTGTGAAAGAATTACCCCCTACAAGGGTGATAAGCCGATATACTCAAAACGAACGTTTACCAGAATTACCTAATAAAGGAAGAATCGGTATATTTATAGGTAACCATAAAACATTTACGAAAAAAGAGACTGAGGCCATAGAACACTTTTGCGCGACAAACGACGCTGTGGTTTTCTGCGACCATACCAGTGGCTATTATGGCGATTATAGGGTCCAATTCGCTTTTGTGCTTAGTCAGAGTAGCTATATGTGCAAACTTCGCGATTTGAATCTTTTAATACATTTGGGTGAGGTCTCTGGCGATACTCCATCTCTAGGACTAGCCCCCAAAACTGTATGGAGAGTCAGTGAAGATGGTGAGTTGAGAGATACTTTTAGGAAATTGCATTATGTTTTTGAAATGCCAGAGGATGTTTTCTTTGACTATTATTCAGATGCAACATGCGAGCCACGAAGAGAGTTTTTTGATTTATGCCAGGACGAACTAGTCAATGCGAGGAAACACATTCCCGAACTACCTTTTTCAAACACATGGATAGCTCAGCAAACGGCTTGTCGCATACCTGAGAAATCAGTTTTGCACCTAGGTATACTGAATTCATTGAGAAATTGGAATCTTTTCGAAGTCTCAGATACGGTCGTTAGATGTTCCAATACGGGTGGATTTGGCATTGACGGTGTCTTGTCAACCTTAATTGGAGCCTCTTTAGCTGATATGCAGCGATTGTTTTTCGCCGTTTTAGGGGATTTGGCTTTTTTCTATGACATGAATGTTCTTGGGAATCGCCATGTAGGTAATAATGTGCGTATCCTTGTTGTAAACAATGGAAAAGGAACGGAATTCAGAAACTTTAATCATCCTGCAGCAGCCTTCGGTGATGAAGCTGATTTGTTCATGGCGGCAGGCGGCCATTATGGAAACAAATCACGTTCTCTTATTAAGCACTATGCTGAGGATTTGGGTTTTGAGTATTTTTCAGCAGAGAATAAAAAGGAGTTTATGGATATGTTGGATAGGTTCCTTAATCCTGTAATCGGTGAAAAACCAATTCTTTTTGAAGTGTTTACAGCCAATGAAGATGAGAGCAATGCCTTGAGAACAATATATGGAACACTTTCAAACGCAACAGGAAGTGCGAAAAAAGTCGTGCGTGGCTTATTCGGACAAAAAGGAGTTGAAACAATAAAAAAAATACTTAGATAAACATATGAGAATTGGCATTCTCACTCTACCACAGGAAACGAATTATGGCGGTATTTTGCAGGCATTCGCTTTGCAAAAGGTTCTCCGTGACATGGGGCATGAAGCCTTAACAATAGATAGGCATCAGAGGAGGCAATACGATTCTTTTTCGAAGCATATTGGAGGGTACCTGAAGCGGCTTTATCATCATTATGTGTTCAAGAAAAATGTGTCGCCAAGATGGAATCCGTTTTTGACAGAAAACGAGTATAGAACGATTTCTCAAAACACGCAGAGATTCATAGACGCTAATATCGCAATGACAAGAAGAGCCTTTTCTGATCAATTGTTTGAAATTGACAAGGAATATTCTTTTGATGCTTATGTTGTGGGAAGTGATCAAGTCTGGCTAGATTATTATTGTCCTAATTCATTCTTGGATTTTGTCAAGCGTGATAATGTGATTAAAATCGTTTATGCTGCATCATGCGGAAGACAGTCTTTCTTTTCCAATGACAGCAAACTCGCTCTTTGTAAAGAGTTGGCTAAAACGTTTGTGGGCATATCTGTGAGGGAACAGTCTCTTGTCGATTTATGCAAGGAAAGTCTGGGAGTTGATGCTAAATGGGTACTGGATCCTACAATGCTGCTGAGACAAGAAGAATATATTGTCAGAATCGGACAGCCGTTAGACCAAGAGTCACCGATCCTGTTTTCTTATATTTTAGATGAATCAAATAGTAAAGATGCAATTTTGTCGTCTATAGCGAAAGCCAAAAACTTAGAAGTTGTTCATGGTGGCACAACAAAAAAGTATATTAAAGGTATTACTAAGAGCATCAATGATTGTGTCTATCCTTCGGTAGAGGACTGGCTATTCAAAATCGCTAGTTCTTCATTCGTCGTTACAGATTCATTCCATGGAACAGTTTTTTCTATATTGTTTAATAAACCTTTTATTACAATTTGCAATAATCATCGTGGAAGTAATAGGTTCTTTTCGTTATTGTCGCTCTTTGGGTTGGAATCACGACTGATTAAAGAATCCGACAGTGTTAATATAGAAAAGATTATCGGTGAAAGTATTGATTACACAAAGGTAAATACAATTTTGGAAGGAGAAAGAAAAAAATCGATGACTTTTTTAACGAAATGCTTAAATGGGACAAGATAATAAAACGTATAATACTTATGATATCACCTTGCTGTTGATATTGGCATCATTGGCTTTCGGTGGTTTGGGAGGATACCTTCATTTGTCGAGGGTTTTAGCAGTTCTATTGCTGCCTTGGTTTATTCCCAAATTCAAAGAGTGTGGTGACTTTATACATCCTTTTGTTAATTGTTTTATTGCTTTTTTGGTGTTTTGCGCTATTTCTTTGATATGGACTCCTGATATCGTAGAAGGCTTTAAGGAATTGGTTTATTATTTCGTTCATTTTTTGTTATTTCTTGAAATATTAGTTTTCTCTAGGTTTGCAAATAATCCTCTTAAGTCCATCGCTTTCGGTTGGGTGCTTACTGTCGGTTTGACATTGGTCGTCGCTTTATGGGAGATTACAACTGACAATCATTTGGGTGTATCGAGAATTCAGGATGATTTGTATTTTAATACAGGTGATGTCGTTATCCAACGCCATTTTGCAGCTGTTACGTTTGCCAATTTTAATGGGTATACAGCATTCCTTTGTTTTGCTTTACCTTTTTTGTTTTATTTATTATTTGACAAAAATGCTACTAAATATAAGATACTTGTAATTGTTGAGATAGCACTGGCAATCATGTGTATGTTTTACAATGCAAGTCGAGGTGGATTTATTTCACTAATCATTATGTTTTCACTTATTATTTTGATGACTGGTAAGAGCATGTTTCGCTTTTTAATACTTGCTTCATTTGTCTTTATCGCATTGTATTACTATAGTTTTTACTCTGAAGATTTGGAAATGTTGCAAGCCATAGAAGCTCGAGCTAGTGGCGACCGTATTCTAGAAGCAGGTGAAAGGGCGGTAATTTGGAATTACGGCTGGGATATTATGGGTGATACTTTTGGCTTGGGACTAGGAATTGGAGGGATGAGTGCAGGTATGGGATTTTATAAGTCAGGTGTCACCGCTATTCATAATATGTTTTTTGAGGTTCTATTCCAATATGGTATCGTCTTTTTTGCTGTTTTTATTATATATCTTATAAACTTGTTTGTTAAGGCTGTTCGGAGTGACAATCGTCCGGTAAAAACCTTGTTGTTCTTGGCTTTGATACCGATGCCTGTTTATTCAATTATTAACAGTGGTTATTTGTGGTTTCCTTTTGTGTTTGCCGCATTTGCTTCATTAACGGTTTTCGCGAATTATGAACGTATTGGACTTGTATGTGAAGACGTATAGCCGTTTATACACCCAACGTAGTTCCTTCTCTCATTTGTTTTCTCCTGTTCGTTGGGGAGTGCGTAAACTCGCTAATTATCATATTCCTCATTACCTTTCTCATTGCAGACAACCAGAACGGCATCCTGTATGTGATGAACTAATTGTGTCTTTAACGTCATTTCCTCCACGCATTGATAATGTGTGGCAGGTCGTTGAGTGCATGCTAAGACAGACAGTCTTACCTTCTAAGGTTTTTTTGTGGTTGTCTAAAGAGCAATTCCCTAGTATGGATAGCATTCCTCTTTCATTGCGTGAACGACAGAATGACATCTTCAAAATAAGGTTGGTAGATGAAGATTTACGTTCTCACAAAAAATACTATTATGTTTTTAATGAGAATCCTGATAAAATGATCGTACTTATTGACGATGATCTCTATTACCCTGGTGACATGCTTGAGTCTTTAGTAAATGAATACAAGAGGACTCCAAATTCGGTTATTTGTAGGTATGGATATGTAATGGAATATGGTAAGGATAACGAATTGAAAGAGTATAGTTCTTGGAAATCCACCTTAGGGGCATGCAGTAGTAATCATTTTTTCTTTGGGTCTGGTGGAGGCACTTTAATTGTTCCTTCACTCTTGTATAAAGATTATAACAATCGTAATCTATTTGAAAAACTGACCCCCCTAGCTGATGATATTTGGTTGAATGCCATGGTAAAGTTGGCGGGGCTTAAGATAATAAAGCTTGATTCTGGGCTGTTATGCCCTATTTTTAATAAGAATAGTACGCCTTTGAGTAGACTAAATGTTTTGGAAAACCAAAATGATAAACAGATCAAAAGTATAAGTGAGTATTATAAGGAAAGAGGACTGAATCCGTTTGGCAAAAATTTGAGAAGATATAAATGAAATAGATAATTTTTATACTTGCAAATGATTCTAACACAAACAATATTAAACGTATTGAGTCTTCTTGTTATTAGTACATATTTTTATATAGTAGGGGGTAAATGAAAAAAACAACGCTCAAAATACGTAGATAGATTTTGTGTGTATGTTTTTGCACTCGTAATATGCGAATATGTCCGATTTCAGTTCCAGAATCGCTAAACATGATTTTCGAGGACTCCCCACAATAGTTGGTCAGAATGCAGCGTTATATGTACTCGCCGATGAACATATCAATCTGCTTGTCTTTGCCTTGTCATTGATGTTTTTCAGTTGCTTTGATTTGCAGCACTAAGGAAAGTGATATTTCTGACAAGGGCAAATTCCGGACAACTTCATGTCGCTTAAGTACTTATAAAGATCGTAAAACCAATGTGCTGCGGAATTTAGGGTATTGTATGAAACTACTTTGTTTGTATTGTGTGATGTTTCAGTATAGGGTTGGTACTTATACTGCAATGTCAAAGCTTAAAGATGTGGATTTTGAGCTTTGGCATGGAAGATCTGTTCCAAATTCTAAAAGGAAAAACTATGAAGGTGAGGTGCCGTTTAGGCATAAGGAACTGCCAACAAAATATATCCCTGTTCCAGGTAATGGAACAATTGGACTACCATATACTCCTTTTTTGTTCTTTAGGTTACTTCGTTATAGTCCTGATGTCGTATTGACAGAAGGCGCGTCAAACTTATTGTGGGCGAGTATTGCTTTTTTTTATTGCAAGCTTTTTAGAAAAAAAATAATATGGTGGTCGTTAGGTTCTCTTAAGAATAATGAACATAAAGGGGGGCTAAGAGGACTTTTACAATATTGGATTTCATATTTGGAGCGTCATGTTGATGCGGTCTTTACATATTCTTCTCAAGGTGAGAGGTACTTTTTAGAAGAAGGTGTAGATGAAAGTAGGGTCTTCAAGGCTATCAATGTGATAGATACAACGGAGAAGATAGAAAAGGTAAAGAAACAAGGAGTGGTAGAAAAGGAATCTGGGTTTAATATTGCCTTTGTTGGCGCGATGACAAAAGTTAAAAATTTAGAAGTTTTAGTAGATGCTGTTCGAGATTTATTTACAAGATATTCAGATGTCCATTTACATCTAATAGGTGATGGCAACTATAAACCTGTTTTAGAGAAATATGTAAAAGAGAAAGCACAGAATGTTGATGTGAGATTCCACGGTAGGGTTGTAGACGGTCTTAATTCCTTATTGGGAAAGTATCAAGTACTTGTGCTTCCTGGTTTAGGTGGATTGGCAATCGTCGATGGCATGGTGAGTTCATTGCCTGTAATTTCTGGTCCTGCAGATGGAACAGAATTGGACTTGATAAATGAAGAGAACGGTTTTGTGATTAGTGAGAAAATGACTAAAGATTTCTTGGTTGAAAAACTATCATATCTACACGATAATCCTGAGGTAGTATCAAAAATGGGAAAAAGGAGTTTTGAAAAGATTACGCATGAGTTTTCTTTTGAATCATATATGAGTATTTTTCAGAATTGTTTAAACTATGCCTATAATGAGAAATGATGCTCCGTTTGTATTGTACCGTATTGGACATTTCTTGTATGTCCATCATTTGAAGAGAACTGCGAAACTTCTTTCATGGTTGAACAGGTTTTTATTTTCAGTATGGATTCCAAGCAGTTGCGAAATAGGAAAAGGGACAAGGCTTGGTTATTGGGGACTCGGTACTATTATCCATAGCAATACTTCAATCGGCAGGAACTGTTTAATAGCGCAAAACGTAACAATCGGTAGGAATTTCGGTGACCTGAAAGTACCTGTGATAGGCAACGATGTGTATATTGGTGCAGGTAGTGTGGTGTTTGGAGAAATAACAATCGGTGATAATGTTATCATCGGGGCAAATTCTGTGGTAAATAAATCTATACCTGCAAATTGTACTGTTGTCGGAAATCCTTGCCATATCATCAGAGAAAACCGTGTGGAAAAATACTACGAGATTGATGTTAAATAGTGGTGCCTAAAACATAACGATTGTGGTTTTGAATAAACTTCAGCAAATATACCAACTCTATCATAATATGGGAAGCAAGTATTTTGCTTTTCGAGGTTGGTATGAATTAAAAAGAAAAAGTGGGCTTTTGAAATCCCAGTTCCCTGTTTCGCCAGCTGAAGAGATGTTCGTTACGCTCGATGAATGGAAAAAGGATGCAGCACCGTTCTTCTTTTCTTCGCGAGAAGACTTAGGAGTGAGCAAGAATCCCACTGAGCAACTTCAGCAGGATTGTCAGAGGATCCTTCGTGGTGATATCCTTTTTTTCAGTCACGAATGGATGTCTTTAGGATTGGCTTATGATTGGGTGACGAATCCTGACACAGGTTTTAAATATGACGTTAAAAGACATTGGACTGAAATAGAAGATATCGATAAAGAGGCCGGTGACATTAAGTTCACGTGGGAAAAGTCACGCTTTTCATATCTTTATACAATCATGCGCTATGATTATCATTTCAATGAAGATCATTCTGAATACGTGTTCCGTGAGATATTGGATTGGATAGAGAAGAATCCGGTAAACCAGGGGCCTAATTACAAGTGTAGTCAAGAAATCTCATTACGAATACTCAATTGGACTTTTGCTCTTTATTTCTATAGAGATTCTGAATTCTTGACGGAAAATGTGTTTCAAAAGATGATGAATAGTGTCTATTGGCAAATACGTCATGTTAGAAACAACATTAACTTTTCTCGCATTTCGGTTCGAAATAACCATGCTATAACGGAAACGCTGACATTATATCTCACTTCATTGCTCTTCCCGTTTTTCCCAGAATCGGATGAAAGAAAAAAGAAAGGTAAGGAATGGTTTGAAGAGGAAATAGCTTATCAGATATATGACGATGGAACATTCTTGCAGTTTAGTATGAACTACCATCGTGTGGTTGTTCAGTTGTTGACATGGGCAATTGGTCTGGCTCAACTAAATGGAGAGAAGTTTTCCGATATTGTGTATGAAAGGGCTTACAAGTCTATAGACTTCCTTTTCCAATGTCAGGAAGATAGCAATGGATGGCTGCCTAATTATGGGGCAAATGACGGCGCTCTCTTTTTCAAATTGTCAGATAATGATTACAGAGATTATAGGCCTCAGTTGGATGCTTTGCATTATCTGTTAACCGGTGAGCATTTGTATGACGACGGTTTTTATGAAGATAAAGAATGGTATAATGTTTCTGTTAGATTGTTCCCTAAGATAGAAAAAAGACATGGTTGTATTGAATATCCTGTTAGTGGATATTATTTGATACGTGAACGGGATACTTTGACCTTTATTAGGTGTGGTGGGTTCAAAGACAGGCCATCACAAGCTGATAACATGCATGTTGATGTATGGTATAAGGGAGAAAATGTCTTGTTAGATGCTGGTTCCTATAAGTATAATACGTCTGCTGATTTAATAAAATATTTTAATGGAACCAAGGCCCATAATACGGTCATGCTTGATGACCATGACCAAATGCTGAAAGGTGGTAGGTTTATTTGGTATTACTGGCCAGAGGACGCAAAAGCACAGCTTTCAGAGACGGAAGACTCTTATGTGTTTGAAGGGAGGATAGCGTGTTTCAAACACGTCGGGAAAGGCATCGTACATCATCGTCGCATAAAGAAAAAGAAAGATGCACCCGTGTGGGTTGTTGAAGACGAGGTCGAGAACAAACCCGAAAGCAGTGTGTTGAAACAGCTATGGCACACAAGGAGAGAGTGTTTACATATCGTATCAGATGGTTCTGCACAGAATGAGGAAGAGTGTTGGGTTTCAGATTATTATGGCGTGAAAGAGAAAGCCAACATGTTGACCTTAAAGACAGAAAAGCCCTCGATAGAAACAACTATTAGTATAGAATAATGAAAGTATTATATTTACATCAGTACTTCACGTTGCCGACACAAGCTGGGGGAACCAGATCCTATGAGATGGCGCAGAGCCTGATCGCTCGTGGTCATCAAGTAACGATGGTTTGTGGGCTTGAAGGTAACGCAACGATTGACATTCCGCAAACAAAAAAGAAGAATATACGTAGAGGAATGGTCGATGGTATAGATGTCGTCCAGATTTCTGTTCCATATTCAAACAACATGGGACTGGTAGCCCGTGCAAAGTCTTTTGTCAGTTTTGCCTGGCAGAGTGTAAAGTTTGCGTTAAAAGAAGATTATGATGTGCTGTTTGCAACATCAACACCCTTGACAGCAGGCATACCAGGCATCGTCATGAAGCTGTTCCGAAGAAAAAAGTTCATTTTTGAAGTCCGTGACCTGTGGCCAGAGCTCCCCAAAGCATTAGGCATGACAAATCCCTTCTGGATTGGATGTATGAGTGTCCTGGAATGGCTAAGCTATCATTGTGCTGATGGATGTGTCGGGTTGTCTCCTGGTATCTGTGAAGGAATTAAAAAACGTAGCCAAAAGAATAAACCCATAACGATGGTGCCGAATGGTTGCGACTTGAATATCTTCAGCCCTTCCTTAAAGAGTTCCTTGGATTTAGATGGAATCTTTCCAGGCGATAAGGTGGCCATTTTTACTGGTGCACACGGGATCGCTAATGGGCTTGATGCGGTCCTTGATACCGCCAAAGAGGTCTTAAAGAAAGGACGTAAAGACATTAAATTCGCATTTTTGGGTAAAGGTAAAATGAAAGCTCACTTACAAGAGCGTGTCGAGAATGAATCAATCAGCAATTGTTTGTTCTACGATCCGATTCCTAAAGTGCAATTAGCCAGAATTGTCGCTTCAGCAACAGTGGGCATGATGGTACTGAAAAACGTTCCTGCTTTCTATTATGGTACATCTCCAAACAAGTTCTTTGACTATATCGCATCAGGCTTGCCAATCATCAATAATTATCCAGGCTGGCTTTCTGATATGATTACAAAGAATAAAATGGGTGAAGTTGTGGAGCCTGACAATGCTGAAGCTTTTGCTGAAACATTGATAAAAATGGTTGACGACCCAGAATCGCTTAGTGTATATTCTAAGAATGCAAGGTTATTTGCAGAAAAGGAATTCAGCAGAGTAAAACTGGGAAATGAGTTCGTCGATTTTTTTGAAAAGATTCATTCTTAATGTATAAGCATTTTTTCAAGCGTTTTTTTGATTTCTGCATATCGTTGATAGCTTTGATATGCATATCACCGGTTTTGTTGGTGGTGACAGTCTGGCTGCATTTTGCCAACAAGGGAGCCGGGGCGTTTTTCTTTCAGGAGCGACCTGGGAAGGATGGGAAGATCTTCAAGGTGATAAAGTTCAAGACCATGACCGATGAGAGGGATGCAGATGGAAATCTGCTGCCCGATGAGAAGAGACTGACAAAGGTCGGTAAGTTCGTGCGCTCAACAAGCATTGATGAACTGCCACAGCTCTTTAACGTTCTGAAGGGCGACATGGCCTTGATAGGGCCAAGACCACTGTTGGTGCAATATCTCCCTCTTTATTCCAAGGAACAGGCACGGCGCCATGAGGTGCGTCCGGGCATTTCGGGATGGGCACAGTGTCATGGGCGTAACGCTATCAGCTGGACAGAGAAATTCAAACTGGATGTGTGGTATGTAGATCATGTGTCACTCCTTACGGACTTGAAAGTGATAGGCATTACCATCATGAAGGTGCTGAAACGTGCCGACATCAATGAGGCAGGACAGGCCACAATGGAAATGTTTAACGGACACAACTGAAGTTTTCGTCTTTTTATTTGGAATGTCATTAAAAAATGATTATCTTTGCAAGACAAAACAATAGATAGTAATTTATGGGTAAGATTGTTGACACGAAAGAGACGATTATCACCACGAATGAGGGACTGAAACTTGTTCGGAGGGTGACCACCGTACTCATGCCAAATGGCAGGTATCGTTATCCGGTGGATTACTATGATGCTACGCCGGGGCCTGTGAGAGTTTCCAAAGAGGAACTTGATCGTATTCGTATACCTATTTACAAGCAGCTGATATAGTCGATGGCGGAGATGACAGATGGCTATCCGTTTATCTTCCAGATGAACGACTACAACGGTGCTGATGACGTGCTGGAATATACGTTGCAGTATAGATTCAAGTCGTTGAAGTCTCATCATACCTATATCGTCCGTGTGGAGCGATATGTAGAGCACTCCTATTGCCTGAAGTTTTTCGATAAGGCTAATATGAACAGCGACAATAAATTCAGCCTTAGAACAGGAACCTTTGAGCCTCGCACCATCTTCTATACATTATTTAATATAATGCTTGACGTCCTAAAACGAGACCCAAAGGCATCGTTCTTTTTTATAGGAGCCAATGATGAGAAGGATGAAGCAGGTGTGGCGACCAGACGTTTCAGAGTATATGTGCGCTTTGTTTCTTCAATCGTCAGTAGGAAAGCCTTTGAACACTATCGTGTAAGTCATCTTTCGCTCTACATCTTGGCCAATAGAGAGCACGTCGCAGACAAGGAAACGTATGTGAAGAAACTGATAGAAAGCGTCGCCGCAGAGTTCGAATCATAGTTTAACAAAATGGTTTTATACGGAGCAAGCGGACACGCCAAAGTGATTAAAGATTTGCTGGAGTCCCAGCGGAAGATTGTGGATTATTTCGTTGATGACAATCCAGATGTGAAAGAACTGTGTGGTCTTCCTGTAAGGCAGGATTTACCTGTGGACGAGACTGTGATCATAAGTATAGGTAACAATGCCGTCAGAAAGAAGATAGCAGAAAGAATAGCGAATCAATTTGAGACGGGTATCGCTATATCTGCAATAGTCGCATCAACAGCATCCGTTGGTGAGGGATCCGTTGTGATGCAAGGGGCAATCATTCAACCAGAAGTGGGAATAGGTAAGCATTGTATCATTAATACAGGAGCGAGTATTGACCACGAATGCGTCATCGAAGACTATGTTCATGTTTCGCCACATGCGACCTTGTGTGGTAATGTGCATGTGGGAGAGGGAACATGGATAGGTGCAGGAACGACAATCATTCAAGGCGTGAAAATTGGGAAATGGTGTATGATAGGAGCCGGTAGTGTTGTGACCAAAGATATTCCTGATGGCTATTTAGCTGTAGGGAATAGGTGTAAACTTATAAAAAAAATCAATCAAGAACTGTTATAATCAATGTCTGAAAGAAAGAGGATTTACTTGTGCCTGGCTCACATGAGTGAGGACGGAATGGAGCAGAAGTACGTTAAAGAAGCATTTGATACGAATTGGGTCGTGCCTCTGGGACCGAATGTGAATGGATTCGAAAAGGACCTGGAAGAGTTCGTCGGCGAAGGAAAGCGTGTCGTCGCATTGTCTGCCGGTACGGCGGCGGTTCATCTTGGACTATTGGCCGCAGGCGTAAAGGCTGGTGATGAGGTGATTGTGCAGAGCTTTACGTTCTGTGCGTCGACGCACCCTGTGACCTATTTAGGGGCAACGCCCGTGCTTGTGGACTCAGAGCCTGACACATGGAACATTGACCCTGAGTTGTTGGAAGAGGCAATCAAAGACCGTATTGCCAAGACAGGGAAAAAGCCTGCGGCCATCGTGCCCGTCGCACTGTATGGCATGCCGTATAAAGCAGAACGCATCATGGAAATTGCTGATAAATACGGGATTCTTGTAGTGGAGGACGCCGCCGAGGGATTTGGCTCGAAGTACAAGGGGCAGATGCTGGGCACGTTTGGTAAGTACGGTGTGCTGTCGTTCAATGGCAACAAGATGATTACGACTTCTGGTGGGGGAGCCTTGATAACTGCTAACGAGGATGAGTGGCGCGAGATAATGATGTATGCTACGCAGTATCGTGAGAGCTATCCGTACTATCAGCATGAGAAGATTGGTTATAACTACCGCATGTCGAATATCTGCGCTGGTATTGGCCGAGGACAAATGACCGTCGTCGATGAGCATCTGAAACATCACAAGCATGTTCAGAAGATGTATGAGGAACTGTTGGCGGATGTGCCCGGAGTTCACGTTCATTCTCAGCCCAACAATGGTGACTATGATTCGAACTACTGGCTTTGCACGATTACAATCGATGAGAATGTAAAGGTGAAAGGTCAGGAGAATGCCTATAAGACTATTGTGACAGGTGCTGTCGGTGGTGCCGCAGGTGTCATCCATGCAGCAGAATCGGCTCATACCGATTGCGAGCCAAATGCCAATGTGGAGGCCATGCGTGTAGCTCTCGATAAGGCAAACATAGAGGCACGTCCCGTGTGGAAGCCAATGCACAAGCAGCCATGCTATAAGGATGTGCCTGCATACGTTAATGGTGTTTCGGAGTCTATTTTCAAGATTGGCATGTGCCTGCCTGCAGGTCCGTATGTCAGCGATGATGACGTGAAGTACATCGTTGATACGATTAAGGAGAATATCCTTTAGCGGAGACCTTTTGGCCTTTGGTTGCACCTGGGGAATTCGTTTCCTGTTTTCTCAATAATGGAGGTAAACATAATAGAAGTTCCTCTAGCTATGAAGAGATGGTAGGGCCAAGACTGCCGGAAATGAACGTCAAAACCGACGCGTTGGAGCAACAAAAGCGGCAGAATGGCGAAACAAATCCAATGGAATTGTTGAGCGAAACCATTGAAATCGTTGAACAAAATCAATGGAATCGTAGAACGAAATCAATGGTTTTGTTTCTTGAAAATGGCATTTTTGCTTGCTGAAAACGGCAAACTATCGACTCAAAAACAGCAGAACGCGGGAAATGGGTTTGGTATGCCTTCGGTGCTACACGAATAAACATAATAAGTAATATGATGGAATACCAATATCATATTTTTGCTCCATATCGGGTATGTCCGTTAGGAGCACATGTTGACCACCAGCATGGACTGGTAACAGGCTTCGCTATTGACAAGGGCGTTGACCTGTGGTTTAATGTAAGGGATGACAGCATCGTCAAATTGAAATCAAAGACGTTTGAGGGCGATGTGGAGTTCGCGATAGACAAACCATCACAGGTTCGTGAACACCATTGGGGAGACTATGCCCGTGGTGCCAAGTACGCGCTGCGTAAGCGGTTTGAACTGAAACGTGGTGTCGAAGGTGTGATACAGGGAAGTCTGCCTGTAGGTGGTTTGTCATCATCGGCTGCGGTACTGATTGCATACGTGATGGCCTTTGCCAAAGCGAATGATGTGACATTACAGCCTTTTGAGGTGGTTAGGATTGCATCGGAGGCTGAAAGGGAGTACATCGGACTGAACAATGGTCTGCTCGACCAGGCGTGTATCGCGCTGGGTAAGAAGGATGGACTGCTGTTCCTCGATTGTGACTCCAACGATTGGCGCATTATCAAGAGGAATCCCGACATGCCAGAGTTTGAGATAGGAATCTTCTTCTCTGGACTGACACGTAGTCTCGTGAACTCGGATTATAATCTCCGAGTGTATGAGTGCAAAACGGCAGCATGGAACATGTTGGCATACACTGACCAGCCACTGAAGACGTTCGACAAGACTTTCCTCCGCGATATTCCCAAATCTACGTTTGAAAAGACGCGCATTGCCATGCCTGCAAGATTTGCACGGAGGGCAGAGCACTTCTATAGTGAGTACCGGCGTGTGCGGCAGGGCGTGACCGCATGGGAGACAGGAAATCTGAAGCTATTTGGTAAGCTGTCGTTCGATTCGTGTGAGAGCAGCATGCATAACTACGAGTGTGGCTCGCCGGAACTGATAGCTATCTACGAGATCATGCGTCAGTTGCCTGGAGTATATGGCGGTCGCTTCTCCGGTGCCGGTTTTAAAGGGGCGTGTATTGCACTAGTGGATCCTGCATATAAAGAAGAAATACAGAGAGTCCTCACAGAAAAGTATTTGGAGCAGTTCCCAGAATATGAGAAGACTTTCCAAGTGTTCTGGGTGAAACCAGATGATGGCGCCCGGTTTTTAGACCCCTCCAACTCCCCTGTTTAGGGGAGAGAAAGTCCACCATGGATAGGAAGTGGATGACTGCAGACCCAACAGAATACGGATTGCTTAAGGAAAATGCCATGGCAAACCGTAAGAATATGACAGAAGCAGAATGCGCATTCTGGTCATTGGTGAAGGGTAGAGCCTATGGTCAAAGTTGCTTGAGGCAGCATGTTATAGGTAATTACATCGTAGACTTCTTGTTCAGAAAGAGTAAGGTTATAGTTGAGATTGATGGTGGCTATCACTTCATTGAAGAACAACAAAAGGAAGATGCAATGCGTACAGAATGGCTCAAAAGCCAAGGCTACAGAGTTATTCGGTTTACAAATGAGCAAGTTCTTTGTGATACAGATAATGTAATACAAATATTGAGAGATAATTTATGATCAACGTGGTTTTGGCTGCGGGTTATGCGACCCGACTAGGAGAACTAACAAGAAACTACCCCAAACCGTTACTGCAAATAGGTAACAGTACAATACTTGGTCGTATGCTCGATGACATCGATGCTATTGATGACATTACAGAGCACGTTGTTGTGACAAATCATAGGTTTGCGCCGATGTTTGAAGAATGGGTGAAGACCCCAACTGGTTCTCTCTGTTTAGATGGAAAGCTGGAAGGTGTTGGTGGCAGATATAAGAAGCCAATAACCATCCTCGACGACGGCAGTACAACTAATGACAGCCGTTTAGGTGCTGTATGCGATTTGTTGCGGGTGCTGGAAAGTCTCCCTAAACAGGGAGATTTAGAGGGTCTTGACTTGTTGGTCGTTGCTGCAGACAATCTGTTGTTCTTCTCTTTCCAGGAGTTTGTGGACTTTGCCAAAGAGAAGAATACAAGTTGCATCATGTGCCATGAGCAACCATCAATCGAGAAATTGCAAAGGACAGGTGTCGTGGAACTGGATGAGAACAATAAAGTGCTGGGCATGGAGGAGAAACCACAGGTGCCTAAGAGCCACTGGGCTGTGCCTCCTTTCTATATTTATCTGAAAAAAGATCTTGACTTAGTACGGCACTCAGTGGAGAATGGCTGTGGTAAAGATGCACCAGGGAATCTAGCGCACTATATGGTTGAGCATACCACGATGCATGCTTGGCCCATGAGTGCAGGACGATTCGACATCGGAAGCCTTGATACTTATTACGAAGCTGTTGAGAAATATGGAGGCCCCTCCAACTCCCCTGCTTAGGGGAGAGATAGAGCAGTTGAACAAGAAAAGGGTAAAAAACAGAGTACAAACACGATTAAAGGAAAAAAAGTATCCCCAAACAGGGAGATTCAGAGGGTCTTATGCAGAAGATAGATTTAAATAATAAGGTTATACTTATAACAGGTGCAGCCGGCTTCATCGGCTCTAACTTAGTGAAACGTCTGTTTAAAGACGTAAAGGGTGCAACCATCATCGGCATCGATAATATGAACGACTACTACGATGTGGCGTTGAAGGAATATCGATTGAACGAGCTGGAGACTCTATCCCGTTCCCTACAGACGGAGAGTATGGGCGGGTCTTGGAAGTTCATCAAGGGCGATATTGCAGACAAGCAGACGGTAGACGGAATTTTCGAACAGTATAAGCCGCAGGTGGTGGTGAATCTCGCTGCTCAGGCTGGTGTGCGCTATAGCATCACTAATCCTGATGCCTACATCCAGTCGAACCTTATTGGTTTCTACAATATACTTGAGGCCTGCCGACACAACCCTGTAGAGCATCTGGTATATGCTTCTTCATCGAGTGTGTATGGTGGCAACAAGAAGGTTCCGTTCAGTACGGATGATCGTGTAGACAATCCTGTCTCACTTTATGCTGCTACAAAGAAAAGCAATGAGTTGATGGCACACTGCTACAGTAAACTCTACGACATTCCATCGACAGGTCTTCGCTTCTTTACAGTCTATGGTCCTGCGGGTCGTCCTGACATGGCTTATTTCGGTTTTACCAATAAACTATTGAGGGGTGAGACCATCCAGATTTTCAACTATGGTAATTGTCGTCGCGACTTCACTTTCGTTGATGATATCGTAGAAGGTGTGGTTCGTGTGATGCAGGGTGCGCCAGAGCGCAAGAAAGGAGAAGACGGTCTGCCAATTCCTCCATACGCAGTATATAATATTGGTGGTGGTCAGCCTGAGAGCTTGTTGGATTTCGTCCAGACACTACAGGAAGAACTGGTGCGTGCCGGCGTACTTCCCGCAGATTTTGACTTCGATGCACATAAGCAGCTTGTCCCCATGCAGCCTGGAGATGTTCCAACTACATTTGCCGATGCGACTGCCTTGGAGCGTGATTACGGCTTTACCCCAAAGATCACCCTGAGAGAGGGATTGAGGAAGTTTGCGGTGTGGTATAAGCAATTCTATGGATAACCTTTGGTATAGAGAAGCAATGGTCTGAAACAAAAGTAATTAGTTGTTCGTTAAATAATGAGAAAAGCTGCCTGAACATGGTGGCTTTTTTCGTTTCTATTTGGCTGAATGGAAAAAAATAAATACCTTTGCACGCTAATTCATAAGAATGCAGACAGAATGCTATGTATATAATTGATAAGATTGTCAACTGGTATTTCACCCGTAAGGCGATGCCGTATTGGGGAATTTTGATGTTCGACTGTATGGTTGTGGTGGCATCGGGACTGGTGTGCTACACCATAGACAAGGGTATGCTGCATACGGCAGAGAACTTCTGGCACCTGTTAGGGACACTGTGCATCTATCTGATTCCCTATCTGGTGGGGTTCCGAGTGATGAAGACCTACATGGGAGTCATGCGCTTTGCATCGTTCTCCGACCTCTACCGAGTAGCCGTAGCCAATACAATCGGATTCGTCATCATTGCCCTGTTGAGTTGGCTCACCCCGATTGATGAATGGCTGGAGCCCATCCGCATGAAGGAACTGTTCTTTGCAGCAGTATTGGCCACGATTCTGATGTGTCTGGCGCGCATGCTCATCAAAGTAATCTATGACTATGCGCAGAAAGACGAAGAAACGAAACCAGTGTTTATCTATGGCGTGAAAAACGGTGGCATGAGCATTGCGCGTGCCATTCAGACGGAACGTCCACAGCGATTCAAATTGAAAGGCTTCGTGAGTGATGCCAATGATATGGCAGGAAAAATGCTGATGGGCCTGCGCATCTACAAGAATGATGCGCGGCTAGTCACTGTTATGCGTCTGAATGGTGTGAAGACGTTGTTGGTGTCACCCCTGAAACAAGAGGAATTCGCCAATAACCCAGTGATGGTTGACCGTCTGATGGAAGCTGGTATCAAGGTGTTTACCATGAGCCCAGCTGTGCAATGGGATGGTAAGAGCGATATCTCTGCTGCTCAATTGCGTGAGGTGCAGATTGAAGACTTGTTGCCCCGTGACGAGATACAGGTGGACCTGCAAGCTGTGGAGGACTTGTTGAAAGGTAAGCGCATTTTGGTAACAGGCTCAGCCGGCAGCATTGGCAGTGAGATTGTTCGTCAGGTGGCGAAGTTCGATCCTGAACAGATGATTCTCATTGATCAGGCAGAGACACCGCAGCACGACATTCGCCTGATGATGGCTAAGGACTTCCCGAATGTGAAGGCCGAGGGCATCGTGACCACCATTTGCAACAAGTCGCACATGGAGGCTATCTTCAAGATGTACAGACCTCACTTCGTGTTCCATGCAGCAGCCTACAAGCATGTGCCGATGATGGAGGATAACCCCTGTGAGGCCGTCCAGAATAACATCGATGGTACGCGTATTCTGGCCGACTTGTCAGTGAAATATGGTGTGAAGAAGTTCGTGATGGTGTCTACCGACAAGGCCGTGAACCCCACCAACGTAATGGGTTGTTCGAAGCGTATTTGCGAGATTTATGTGCAGAGTCTCGACAAGGCCATCAAGGACGGAAAGGTGAAGGGCGAGACGCAGTTCGTAACCACGCGATTTGGCAATGTGCTCGGCTCCAATGGCTCTGTCATTCCACTGTTCCGCGAACAGATTAAGAACGGCGGTCCCGTCACGGTGACGCATCCCAACATCTTCCGTTATTTCATGCTCATTCCCGAAGCCTGTAAGCTGGTGCTCGAGGCTGGCACAATGGGCAAGGGCGGCGAGATCTTTGTCTTCGACATGGGGGCTCCGGTGAAGATTGCTGACCTGGCCAAGCGTATGATCAGGCTGAGTGGTGCCACCAATGTGGAAATCAAGTACACAGGTCTCCGCGACGGTGAGAAACTCTACGAAGAGGTGCTCAACGATAAAGAAGTGACGAAACCTACGTTTAACAAGAAGATAAAAATTGCTACAGTGCGCGAGTACGACTTCGATGAGGTGGGTGCCAGCATACGCAAGCTCATTGAAGACAGTTACAAGTACGATGTCATGAGCACTGTGCGCGAAATGAAAGCTATCGTGCCCGAGTTCAAGAGCAACCACAGCGTCTACGAGTCGCTCGACAAGTAGAGTCCGGCGTCCGTATTCTTAGCATCAGCAGAATGCCACATCCTCAAACGGGGATGTGGCATTCTGAGTTTCTGACGGGGCTGTTTGTGTTGCTGCAGCATGCACAGGATGCGAGCGAGGGACACAGAATTACACTTCCTTAGCTGGCTGATTGATGATGTGGACATCGCGCTGTGGGAACGGTATCTCGATGCCGTGGCTGTTCAGTGTGTCGTAGATGCACTGCATGACATCGCTCACGGCGTAGATCTGGCGGATGGCATCGACCCAGCAGAGAAGCTGGAAGTTGATGCTACTGTCGCCAAACTCAGTGAAGACAACCTTTACGTTGCGTTCAGGGTCGAGGTCTTTATGATGAAGGTCCAAGACAGCTTTCTCCACTATCTGCGAGACGTCTTTCATGTTGCTGCCATAGGCCACACCGAAGGGGATAAGAGACAGCACGTAGCCATGGTTCTTAGTGAGGTTCTTATAGTTTTTGGTGAAGAGCTGTGAATTGGTGAAGGCGATGACCGATCCGTCTATAGCCTCAAGCATGGTACTGGTGTAGCTGATGCTCGACACCTTTCCCTTGATGCCATCACATTCTATCCAGTCGCCCACCTTCACACGACCTGCCATCAGGTTGATGCCGTAGTAGAGGTTTTCCAGGATGTCCTTCGAAGCGAAACCAATACCTGTTGACAAACCTCCGGCGATGTAGCCCAACCATGTACCACCCACATGCAAGATGCTGAGGCAGATGAGTAGCCAGATGCCCCATATCAGCACCTGCAACACGTTCTTGCCCATCACCTCGCGCGACCCGGCGTTGTGTATGTTCTTCTGCTTGAAGTGTAGGCGTAGGAAATCGAGGCTGATGCGGTTCAGGTAGCCAAAGAGGAAGTAGAGCTCGGCTACCTGGATGATGCTGAAGATGCTGATACTGAAGTTCTTCTCGTCGATGAAGTGCTTGGTGAAAATCGTCCATGTGAGGTCGCTCAGATTGAATACGTCGGCGGCCATGTAGATGCTTAGGGGGATGGAGAACAGTCCCAGTACGGGCAGCACCACGCGATAGACGAAGCGGAAGAACCATGTCTGGGTGACGGGTCTCTGATAGATGTGATGGCTGTCGCTGTATTTCTTCATCCAGACGGTCAGGCAGGTGATGGTCAGAATGCAGGTGAGCTGCATAATCCACCAGATGAGCATCTGTACGCTGAGCAGTGTGTAGCCCATCCATGAGCATACGGTGCTGGCAATAAAAATGGCAAGCGAGATGTAGGTGTAGAACATGTCGCTGCGCGGAATGCGGCCGTTATGGCGGCGTATGACGCTCCACTGCCACAGCGTGCATATCAGTAGGATTGGTGGGAGGATGAGGTTCACCAGGTCATTTGGTATGAGTACGATGCGGAAGGTGATGACGATGAAGCCCATGACGATGAGCGGTGCGTAGATGCGGAACGCGCTCTTAATCTGGTCGCCCTCCACACGCAGCAGCAGTGAGATGAGGATAACGCCCAGCAACCATGCGTATTCTACCAGCAGGTCGCTGGCCATGATGAGGAAATTCTGGTCCGACGAAGCTCTGAGAAATGCCACGATGACGGCAAAGGTGAGTGTCGTGGTGGTCATGATGATGCAGGTACGTTTCTTTCGGAACGACTCCGTGCGGAAGCGCTGGGGCATCAGCAGACGGAACACCAGAAGGTTGAGCAGGATGGAAACAACAGCAAATACGAAGATGCTCAGAAACAGGTCGAGGATGATTTTGCTGTCCCATTGCGAATGGAACCGTTTCATCGGACGGTATTTGTCGCTGACGGTCTCAGCCGTGGCCATCACGTTCTGCTGGAGCGACGAGAGAATAGAGAAATAGTTCTCGCCGCCGTTCCTGAAGATATTGCTCTGTATCTCGTTGTAGCGTTTGTTGGCATAGTCGTTCAGGTTTTTCAGTCTTTGCTCGGTGAACTTGTAGAGACGTTCATATTCTTTCATGGCCTCGCGGTTCTCCATCATCGACTTGCGTATGTTCGTGGCCAGCGTCAGGCAGACATTGCAGTCGATGCGGGCGCGGCTGTCCATTTGTGTGAAGCGCATCATCTTCTCCAGACTGCCAATGAGGCTATCGTAGCGGGCTATCTCAGCATCGTTCTTCTCCATGAACTTGCGCAATGGGGCCGAACCTCGTGCAAACTGCTGAAATTGGTTGGTGGCCTCGTGGCAGGCGTATGTCATGTCGAACACGTAGTCGGGTTTCTGCGAGTAGAGCATCAGCGAGTTCTGGTTGCTCTTATGGAATGTCTCACGAAACTGCTTCATGATGCGTTCGTTGCGCATCTGGGTGTATTTGTTGCGTTTCTCCAGCTCCTCGTGCTTGTCAATGAGCTCTTGGCGCAGGATGGTCAGCGTACTGTTCAGGTCCTTTTCCTTCAGCACGGCGTGGCCCTGCATGAGTACCATGGTGAGCAGGATGATGGTCAGTAATGCCTTTTTTGTCATGATATGAGTGAAATTTTGCTTGCAAAATTACATTATTTCTGCCAATATGCGTATATTTGCATCGTTTTTTGATGCAGGATTTTAAAATTTTAATGTTTATGATACTGATTGCTGATTCTGGCAGTACCAAGACCGACTGGGCACTTGTCGACGATGGGCAGGTGGTGAAGAGGCTTTCGACGCAAGGCATCAATCCCGTTCATCAGCCGCGGGAGTTCATTCTCAATCATGTGTTGAAGGGCGAACTGCTGCCTCAGATGGCCGATGTGATTCCTAATCTACACGTCTTTTTCTATGGCGCAGGCTGTGTGGGGCAATGGGCTGAGTCTGTTCGCTCGGCCCTTGCTGAGGCTTTCTCTGGCGCCGTGGACCTTTCCGTGGAGTCCGATTTGTTGGGAGCTGCCCGGGCTGTCTGTCAGCGGCGCGAGGGTCTGGCCTGCATTCTTGGCACAGGTGCCAACTCATGTCTGTATGATGGAAAGGATGTCGTAGCCAACGTTCCGCCACTGGGCTATATCCTTGGCGATGAGGGAAGTGGTGCCGTGCTCGGGCGCATGTTCCTGAATGCCATTTTCAAGGGTGCGTTGCCGGCTGCCATGCGCGACGACTATCTGGCGTGGGCTGGACTTACTTATGCCGATGTCATTGAGAAAACCTACCGTCAGCCATTGGCTAACAGGTTTCTTGCCAGTACTTCGCTCTATATCAGCAATCATTTGGACAACAAGGAGTTAAGGGAGATTGTAAAAGAAAACTTCAGACAGTTCTTCCACAATAATATCACACGCTATGGAAGACCAGACCTTCCTTTGGGAGCCGTGGGTAGCGTGGCCTATTACTATCGTGGCCTGCTTTCTGAAGTAGCAGCCGAAGAAGGCTATGTGCTCGGCACTGTCTGTAAGTCGCCTATCGAGGGACTTGTGAGCTACCATTCGTACGAAACAAAAAGTTCCTGAAACTACCGCAAAAGTGGTTTGCAAGTGTCTCAATAAGTATGAACGAGTGGCAATTTGTTTTTTTTAACCAAACTTTTTCTTTTAGATCGTGAAAAGTATTGATTATCGTCAAAAAAGTATCATGTCTTTTGCCTAAAAAAGTGTAATTTTGCAGACGTAATCGTGTTAAATGAAAACCTAAAACCAGCTCTCAATGAATAAAAGCCTGCTCGTTGTCCTGTTTATCATGATTGGTATAGCAGCAACCGATGCCAAGTCGAACAAGAAAAAGCCCTCTAGACCTGCCGGTTTGGTTGAGGTGGTTGATGGCCATTTCGTCAGGGATGGCAAGCCATACTATTATGTAGGCACCAACTTCTGGTATGGGGCCATTCTTGGAAGTGAGGGGCAGGGTGGCAACCGTGAGCGTCTTTGTCAGGAACTCGACGACCTCAAGGCCATGGGTATTGACAATCTGCGCATCCTTGTGGGTAGCGACGGCGAGCGGGGAGTGACCACGAAAGTGGAGCCGACACTTCAGGTCGCGCCGGGTGTGTATAACGATACTATCTTTGCAGGTCTCGACTATCTGCTCATGGAGATGGGTAAGCGCCAGATGGTGGCTGTGCTCTATCTGAACAACTCTTGGGAGTGGAGTGGTGGCTATGGGTTCTATCTGGAACATGCAGGCGCAGGAGTAGCTCCGCGGCCCAATGAAGCCGGCTACTGGCCGTTTATGCAATTTGTCAGCAAGTTCGCCAGCAACAAAAGGGCTCATGAACTGTTTTATCAATATGTGCGCGATGTGATAGGCCGCACCAACCGCTATACCGGTAAGCGCTATTCTGAAGACCCTGCCATCATGTCGTGGCAGATAGGCAACGAGCCGCGTGCGTTCAGCAACGAGGCCAAACAGCCTTTCGCCCAGTGGTTGGCAGAGGCATCGGCGCTCATCCGCTCGCTCGATCCTAACCATCTGATATCCATCGGCTCAGAAGGCAAGTGGGGCTGCGAGGAAGACATGGGGCTTTACGAACAAATCTGTTCCGATGCCAACATCGACTACATGAACATTCACCTGTGGCCCTACAACTGGAGCTGGGTTCATCAGCGCACGCTTCGCAAAGAACTGCCCAATGCGTGTACGAATACGAAGGAATACATCGACGAACATCTCGTGTTGAGCGCCAAGCTGCGCAAGCCGTTGGTGCTTGAAGAGTTCGGCTTCCCCCGCGATGGCTTCTCGTTCTCGCAGGAAAGTACCACCACAGTCCGCGACGATTTCTATCGCTTCGTCTTCAGTCTTGTGGTAGACAATGCCCTGCAGGGCGGACAGTTCGCCGGCTGCAACTTCTGGGGATGGGGCGGCAGGGCAAACCCGAAGAACGAGCAGTGGCGCGTAGGCGACGACTATACCGGCGACCCCGCTCAGGAGGCACAGGGACTCAACTCGGTGTTCTTCTCCGACAAGTCTACCATCGATGTTATCCGCCAGCAGGTGGAGCGCATCAAGCAGGCCGGAAAATGAGACAACTATTTTATTCACATTAATTATTATACTGCTTATGAAGAAAATTTTTACTTTGATCGCTGCAGCCCTGATGACGCTCGGGGCCAGCGCACAGACCACCACAGTGGGTTCGGAGGACAACACTGCAGGCTGGTGGACAGCCTTCTCGGACTATTACACCATCCAGAAGGAGTCGAACCTTCACGTGGAGTTCACCAACTACTCGAGCAAAGGCGAGAACTGGCACAATTTCGTATTTGTGCTTGCCAACAAGGCCGGCCACACTGCTGACCCCAACCTTGACGGCTATGCAGAGGGTTATGCAGAGTTCTTTGCCGTGCGTGCCGACAACTTCGGATGGGGCGCCTGCTACAACGAGAACGGTCGTGAGAGCAACTGGAACTGGGACAACTTCAAAGCCATCATGGATGGTGCCTATGTGAAGCTCGACGTGACACGCAACGGAACCAGCATTGTGGTGAATGCCGACGTGACAGGTTCCGACGGTAATGCCTACTTCCAGAA
This sequence comes from Prevotella sp., assembly GCA_017509155.1. Classification (GTDB taxonomy): domain Bacteria; phylum Bacteroidota; class Bacteroidia; order Bacteroidales; family Bacteroidaceae; genus Prevotella. Next base: position 54,186 of record JAFWQE010000016.1, on the reverse strand, counting down.
GTACACCATGACCATTACTGAGGCCGAGGCCGACGTATTTGGCTTCCTCACCACAGAGAAGGGTCACCTTGTCATCGACGACACCAAGACGAAGACTGTGCCCTTCATCTTCGATGGATGGGACGATAACTTCCTCATCAAGAAGACCGGTGTGAAGGCCGGCGACCAGTTTAAGTTCACCGCAGAGGCCTACAGCGCTACGGGCGATGCTGCCACATGGCAGTGGGGACCGCAGATCCTGATGAAGGACAACGAGAAATGGAACGACCTTAGCATGTCTCCGCTGACTCCCGACAACAACTTCACATTTACTTTGAGTGCCGAGGATGCCGAGAAGATCAACACCTTTGGCGGACTGCGTGTGCAGGGCATGGCCGTGAAAGTGCTCGACTGGGAGTTCGTTGAGGGCGTGGAGCCCGTGGAAACCGATGTTGTAGAGATTCCCCTGAAGGACTTCAGTACATGGAATGGCGCAGAGAGCGTTGACTACAATGCCGACGGAACCATCACCTTCCATGCCGCTACGTGGGGCGGACTGTCCAAGTGGCTCGGCGAAGGCGACTGGTCGGCCTACGACAAGCTGGTGTATGAGTTCGCTGAACCCACCACCGTCGACGTGCAGCCCTTTGTGCAGTATGCTGGTCCCGATGGCGACGTGAACGAGACCAACTACACCGTTGCCGGAGTGACCGAGGCTTCTATCAACCTTAATGCAGAACTGAAGCAGGGTAAGGTCAAGCAGTATGTCCTTCAGACTGCCGCTCCTGCCGACATCGTGATCAAGCGCATCTATCTGGTGAAGAGCAACACCGCCGTGGAGGCCATCCAGGCTGACAACGCCGTGAAGAGCAGCGACCTCTACAACCTGGCCGGACAGAAGGTCGACGCCTCCTACAAGGGCATCGTCATCAAGAACGGCAAGAAGTATCTCATGAAGTAAGAACTACAGGCACGTCTGGGATTGCCCCGATGCAATACCAGACGTGCTTACCTTTTTCTTAATATCAATTATCAATCAATAATCATTTAATAAAACTACATCTTATGAAGAAATTATTACTAAGTGCCTTGGCATTGCTGGCAGGTTTGACAGCGAGTGCACAGTCAACCACCACGACCATTTGGGAAGGCGAAGAGCCTTGTGTGTTTTCTGAGGATTGGAGCGCAAACATTCCCATCAACAAGTCGGAGTTCGCAGACGTTAAAGCTGGCGACAAAATCATTATTACTTGTAGTCCTGAACCAGAACCTGTAGCTTGGCAGTATGGTTCTCAACTGCTTTTGAAGACCGCCCGAGCTGGCTGGGGAAGCTTGTATACACTCGTTGTTTCAAATGGAGAGGGTGATTACACGATCACTATAGATGCCAATGAGATTGAAGTGTCAGAAGATATTTATGATGATGGTGAGAAAACCGGAGAACAAACCGTGTCAACTACCATGCTTGATGAGCTGAAAAACTATGGCTTGGTCATTCAAGGTGTCGACGCGACCGTTTCCAAAGTTCAGCTCGAGATTGCAGAGTCTGGAGAGGAGATTGATCCCAATGCGATATGGCATGGAAACGCAGCAATAGGCTGGAATGACAACATAAGAATCAGCCCATCGAAGTTCGCAAATGCTAAAGTGGGTGACCAAATCATTGTGAAACTGGCTGAATTCACTTCAGGACATCAAATGATGTTGTACAATGACTGGGGTAAGATGCTGCCAGGTAGTGTGAAAGGACAATTCGTTGATGGTGATGAAGAGTATGTGGTCAACATTACTACAGCTGGTTTGGCTGCTCTTAAGCAATACGGAATCTTCATCGGAGGTTCAGGCGTTACCATAACAGACGTCCTCCTTGTTGAGGGCACAGAAGGACCTGCCGATGCTTTGTTGTTTGGAGAACTGGAATTCAATAAGGATGGACGCGCCAACTGGAAAGAGATCTATACGACAACGGAGATTGGCCAAAGCAACTACATCGAGTTTGTTTTCAGAGGTGTTCCCCAATGGAAACAGGTCGTTTCTTCGGGATGGGAAAACCTTAATCTGTCTCCTGCTCTTGAAGAGCCAACAGCCGAAGGCATCAACTACCTGTATAAGGCAGAGGATATTCAAGCTAATCTGAATGATTTTATCTATCAGGCTGGCGGAGAAGTTACATTGCTTGCAATTAATGCTATTTACAGGGAGCCTATTGTTTGTATAGACCTTGATCCCGCAATCGCTACTGACGGCTGGGGCGATCGTGAATACAACACTCAGACATTCGACGGAACCATCGTGGGTGAAGGCGCGGCCAGCGGCTGGTGGCTTGGTGGCAAGGACTATTCTGATTTCGACAAGGTCTATGTGGAACTGTCGGCTATCAATATTCCACAGCATGAGGTAGAAGGAGAGATGCAACCTGGTTTCGCGCAGCTGTTCGTGCAGTGTGCTACCGGTGGCGACGATACAAGCAACCTCACATGTGGCTTCGGTACACATCTCTATGCCGTTGTCGACCTGGACGAGTACAAGAACAAGACCAATCAGATTGTCATTCAGGGTTCGGCTGGCGTGACCTTCACCATCGTGAAGGCTTGTGTTTGCACCAACGAGTACTATGAGGAGAACATTCTGCCGAATCTTCCTGCAGATCCCTCTCCCTCTATGGCCACAGCCATCGAGACCATCGGTAGTGAGCAGGCCGACGGTGCTTGGTACACATTGCAGGGTGTACGCGTAGCAGTTCCCGTGAAGGGCGTGTACATTCACAACGGAAAGAAGATGGTTTTGAAATAACAAACCATTTCATTTAACTCAATTATAATTTTATTTACTAATGATGGCCGCTCCCGTGAGGAAGCGGCCATTTTTGCTTCGTTTAGTTTTCCTGGCAGTTTCAATAAAAAAATCTGCCAAATGAATTTATTTTATTTGGCAGAAAAAGTGAATTTATTTGGCAGAAAAAATGAACAACTCCAAGGGAGCTGCAGAGCAGGAGTACTGTGATAAAACACTGTAAAAAAGAATGCTATCACCAATAGAAGCGCAGACGAAGGCACGTATCACCTGCCTCAGACGGAAACGTCAAAAAAGAATTAAACATTATTAACGGCTTGTGCCCCTAAAGTGTTGATAAATGACAAAATAGTATTGCAAGAATTGGCCGAAATGTGTTAATTTTGCATGCGAATCATAACCTACTATTATTGAAAACCTTCATGATGAAAAAACTCGTCTGCGCACTCTTCTTGTGCGTCTTCCTGTTGCCCGTAGAAGCTCAGATACGGGGGAACAACATCACTGTAACCGTGACACCCGACCATAAAGACTGGAACTATCGGGTGGGCGAGAAGGCCAATTTCGTGGTCAACGTGCTTCGTTCGGGCACGCTGATTGACAATGTCGTGGTGGACTACGAGGCCGGTCCCGAGATGTATCCCGACGTGAAGAAGCAGGGCATCACATTGAAAGACGGAACAATGCGCTGGACGGGCACCATGAAGAAGGCAGGTTTCTACCGGCTGAAGGTGACGGCCCATGTGGACGGCCGCGACTACAGCGCCTGGTGCACCGCCGCCTTCAGCCCCGAGCAGCTGCGGCCCACGACCGAGAATCCGCAGGACTTCGACTCGTTCTGGAGCCAGGCCATCAGCGATGCCCGCCAGACACCGCTGCAGCCTACACGGCGCCTGCTTCCTGAGCGTTGCACCGAGGAGGTGAACGTCTATGAAGTGAGCTTCCAGAACATACGGTGGGGCAGCCGCACCTACGCCATCCTGTGCATCCCCACCAAGCCCGGCCGCTATCCTGCCTTGCTGCGCGTGCCCGGTGCCGGCGTCCGTCCCTACGAGGGCGACAAGTGGCTGGCATCGAAAGGCTGTGTAACACTGGAGATCGGCATTCACGGAATACCCGTCACCATGCCTCAGCAGGTGTACGACGACCTGCGGATGGGCGGCCTCGACGGCTACTGGGACTTCAATATGAACGACCGGAAGACCAACTACTACTACCGCGTAGTGCTGGGCTGCATCCGCGCCATCGACTACATCGAGACGCTGCCCGAGTGGAACCACAATGGCCTGGGCGTGACCGGCAGCAGCCAGGGAGGATTCCTGTCGTATGCCACGGCGGCACTCGACAAACGCGTCACGTGCTATGGAGCCGTGCATGCCGCGCTCTGCGACCACACCGCATCGCTCAAGGGCATTGCCTGCGGTTGGCCACATTATTTCTATGGGCAGAAGAACCCAGACATGAAGAAAGTGGAAGTGTCGCGCTATTACGATGGTGTCAATTTTGCTCGTCGCATCACATGTCCAGGCTACATCTCGTTTGGCTACAACGACGATGTGGTGCCGCCCACGACAGCCTATGCCACCTACAACGAACTGAAAGCCGAGAAAAAGCTCAGCGTGTATCAGCAGACTGCCCACTTCTGGTATCAGGAGCAGTGGGACGAGTGGAACGCGTGGCTGTGTGAGAAGCTGGGCATAGAGTAGGCGAGACCCACCCCAACCCTCCCAAAGGGAGGGAGTTCAGAGAAGGAAGAAGAAGGGGAACGGTAGGAATGAGAGGAAGAAAAGTGATGTAGGGAAAAGAAAAAACTATAAAATAAATAAGTAAGAAGAATGAAAAAGAATTTGTTAATGGTTATGATGGCAGCATCAATGGTTGCATGCTCGGCTACGAAACCTGCTGAACCGGCGAAGACACCGGCCCAGCAGCTCATTGACCGCCTTGACACCCTGCTGCAGAAAGGCATCATGTATGGCCATCAGGACGACCCGATGTATGGCCTCACGTGGGAGTATCAGAACGACTCGAGCGACGTGAAGAACGTCTGCGGCGACTATCCGGCCATCATGGGCTTTGACCTTGGCGGCATTGAGATGGGCGACCGCAAGAACCTCGACAGCGTGCCCTTCACCCGCATGACCGAGGAGGTGAAGAACCACTATCGTCGTGGAGGCATCGTCACCCTGAGCTGGCACCCGCGCAATCCCGTCACCACCATCGAGGGCGGCGGATGGGCCGGGCAGAAGTTCCCCGAGGGAACGGCCTGGGATGTCACCGACTCGGCCGTGGTGAAAAAGATACTGCCCGGCGGCGAGTGCCACGAGAAGTTCCAGTCATGGATGCAGCGCGTGAGCGATTTCCTGGCCACGCTGACCACCGACGACGGTCAGAAGATACCCATCATCTTCCGTCCCTGGCACGAGAACTCGGGTTCCTGGTTCTGGTGGGGTGAGAAACTCTGTACCGTAGAAGAGTACAAAGCCCTCTGGAACATGCTTCAGGACAAGCTGAAGGCCGACGGTTTCGACAACCTCGTGTGGTCTTATTCGCCCGGCATGCAAGACTCTCTGACCGCCGAAAGGCTGCTGGACCGCTACCCCGGCGACGACCGTGTGGACATGATCGGTCTGGATGGCTATCAGTGGAAACCCGAAGAGAAAGAGCAATTCATAGAGCGCGGAAAGCAGAATCTCACCGTGCTCTGCCAGGTGGCAAAGGAACACAACCTCATTCCGGCCCTCACCGAGTGTGGCATGAAGAACATGACCGAGCCCACATGGTGGACATCGACGCTGCTGCCCACGGTGAAGGACTTCCCCATCAGCTATCTGCTCACATGGCGCAACTACAAGGACGAGTGGTTCGGACCCGCACCGTCGAAGCCCGATGCTTCCTATTTCCGCGACTTCCATGCAGACGGCAAGACGCTGTTCCTGAAAGAGATACAATGACACACTGAAAGAAAAGAAGAGAAACAAATTAAAACGAACGTATATATATATGAGTGATTTCAAAGAAAGAGTGGCCGCACTGCGTGCGCATCACGAGCAGTTGCTGACCCGTAAGAACGAACCCCTGGAGTGGGGCAACGGCATCTACGACAAGTATAAGTTTCCAATCCTGACCGCAGAGCACACGCCGCTGGAGTGGCGCTACGACTTCTGCGAGAAGGACAACCCCTACCTGATGCAGCGCATCATGATGAACGCCACGCTGAACAGTGGCGCCATCAAGTGGGGCGACAAGTACGTACTCGTAGTGCGAGTGGAAGGCGCCGACCGCAAGAGCTTCTTCGCCGTGGCAGAGAGCCCCAATGGCATTGACAACTTCCGGTTCTGGGACGAGCCTATCACCATGCCCGACGACGTGGTGCCTGCCACCAACATCTACGACATGCGCATCACACGCCACGAAGACGGCTGGATCTATGGTATCTTCTGTGCCGAGCGCCACGACGACTCACAGCCCAGCAACCTCAGTGCTGCCACCGCCACCGCAGGCATCGCCCGTACCAAGGACCTGAAGACGTGGGAGCGACTGCCAGACTTGAAGACCAAGAGCCAGCAGCGCAACGTGGTGCTCCATCCCGAATTCGTCGATGGTAAGTACGCCCTCTACACCCGTCCGCAGGATGGCTTCATCGATACTGGCAGTGGCGGAGGAATTGGCTGGGCTCTGGTTGACGACATCACCCACGCTGAGGTGAAGGAAGAGAAAATCATCAACGCGCGTCACTATCACACCATCACCGAGGTGAAGAATGGCGAGGGACCACATCCCATCAAGACACCGAAAGGATGGCTCCATCTTGCCCACGGCGTGCGTGCCACGGCCGACGGTCTGCGCTACGTATTATATATGTATATGACCGCCCTCGACGACCCCACACGCGTGATAGCTCAGCCCGGCGGCTTCTTCCTGGTGCCCGAAGGCGACGAATATCTGGGCGACGTGATGAACGTGGCCTTCGCCAATGGCTGGATAGCCGATGAAGATGGCAAGGTGTTTATCTACTATGCCTCGGCCGACACACGCATGCATGTGGCCACCAGTACCATAGACCGGCTCGTGGACTACTGCATGAACACGCCGCAGGACGGGCTCTTCACCGCCGCCAGCGTGGAGACCATCAAGAAACTCATTCAGAAAAACCGCAACAACAGATAACCGAAAATGGCAAGCATAAAAGAAAAAATCGGCTATGCGCTTGGTGACGCGGCCGCCGGAGGCATCACGTGGAAAATCATGTCGATCGCCTTCCCTCTTTTCTTCACCAATGTATTCGGACTGACCTTTGCCGACGCTGCCACGCTGATGCTCGTCGCCCGTATGTTCGATGTGGTCACCGACCCGCTCATGGGCAGTCTGGCCGACCGCACGCAGTCGCGATGGGGCACCTACAGGCCGTGGCTCATCTTCGGAGCCATCCCGTTCGGCCTGGTCTTTGCCCTGCTCCTCTACACACCCGACTTCGGACCTGTGGGCAAGCGCGTGTGGGCTTACTCGCTCTACCTGCTCATGATGGCATTGTACACAGCCGTCAATGTGCCTTACGGATCGCTGCTCGGTGTGATGACCGACGACGACAATGAGAAAAACCAGTTCTCGTCCTACCGCATGGTGGGCGCTTATGCTATGGGTTTCATCACCCTGTTGTCGTTCCCCTATTTGCAGAAGTACGTCGGCGGAACGCCGCAGCATCAGTATGCTGTGCTGGGAGCCTTCTTCGGAGTGATAGCAGCCGCCGGCACATTGGCGTGTGGCCTGCTCACCAAGGAACGCCTGAAGCCAGTGCGCGCCGAGAAATTCTCTTTCAAGCCCTTTGCCGACCTCTTCCGCAACAAGCCCTGGATTATCCTTACGCTCATCGGCATCTGCACCAACTTCTTCAACGGCTTCCGCTATGCCGTGGCGGGCTATCTGTTTGAATACTGCCTGAAGGGCGACGTTACCGTGAGCGGACTCATCATCAACTACACCGTGTTCATGACGTTCGGCGAGCTGACCTGCATGATCTTCGGCGGCGTGTCGCCCAAGTTCACGCAGTGGATGGGGTCAAAGCGGAAAGCTTTCCAGGTAGCGGCCATCATCTGTCTGGTGTTCTCTGTGGGCTTCTTCTTCATACCTATGGATCCCGCCTACATCTGGGTGATGGTGGCACTTGTGGTGCTCACCTCCATCGGCATCGGGCTCTATTCGCCGTTGCTGTGGTCGATGTATGCCGACGTGGCCGACTATGCCACCGAAAAGAACGGCACCTCTTCTACAGGACTGATCTTCTCCTCGGGAACCATGGCCCAGAAGTTTGGCACGGCCATCTCTGGCTCGCTGGTGGCTTTGTTCCTCGGCATTGCCGGCGCCAGCATGATTACCGACGAAATGGGCAACACCAGTGTGGACCCGGCCAGCATCACCGATTCCGTGCTTAGCATGGTGTGGAGCCTCTTCTCTATCTTCCCAGCTGTCATCGCGGCCATCATCATTGTGCTCACCTATATCTATCCTATCAAGAAATGAGACACGAGGTGGAGCAACTCAAGCAGGAGGTGAAGGATGTGCTGGAAAACAACATCCTCAGCTTCTGGATGCAGAAAATGGTGGACCGCGAGCATGGTGGCTTCTACGGCCAGATGACAGGCGAGGGGCAGCTGGTGCCCACGGCCGACAAGGGCGGAATCCTGAATGCCCGCATCCTATGGTCGTTCTCGGCGGCCTACCGCGTATTGCGCAAGCCCGAATACCTGGAAATGGCCACGCGCGCCAAGGACTACATCATCGAGCATTTCGTCGACAATGAGTTTGGCGGAACCTACTGGAGCCTTGACTATCTGGGACAGCCTAAGGACACAAAGAAACAGTTCTATGCCATCGGCTTCATGATCTATGGCCTCTCGGAGTATGCGCGGGCCACGGGCGACCGCAATGCCCTCGACTATGCACTCCAGCTCTACGAGTGCATCGAGGAGCATTCGCTCGACAAGGTGAACAACGGGTACATTGAGGCCTGCACACGCGAGTGGGGCGAGATAGAAGACATGCGGCTCTCAGAGCTCGACGCCAACTATCCGAAATCGCAGAACACCCACCTGCACATCATAGAGCCCTACACCAATCTCTACCGTTGTCTGAAGGAACAGGAGGCTGCGAAGCTGTGCAACTATGTACCTGCCATCGGCGCAGTTCTTCCCGTGGACATTGCTGTTCCCAGGGAGACCGTCGACAGGGTGGAGGCATCGCTCCGCAACCTCATCGACATCTTCACCGACCGCATACTCAATCCGGCGACCCATCATCTGGATCTCTTCTTCGATATGGACTGGACGCGCGAGGCAGGACGGCTGGAAAGCTACGGCCACGATATAGAATGCTCGTGGCTGATGCACGAGGCCGCCCTTGTGCTGGGTGACGAAAAGGTGCTGAGAAAAGTGGAACAGGTGGTGCAGATGGTGGCGAAAGCTTCGGAAAAAGGACTCAATGCCGACGGATCGATGGTGCACGAGGCCAACCTCGACACAGGATACGTGGACACCGACCGCCACTGGTGGGTGCAGGCAGAGAACGTTGTGGGGTGGGTGAACATCTACCAGTACTTCGGCGACGAGGCTGCGCTGCAGAAAGCACTCAGCGGATGGCAGTACATCAAGGACAACCTCATCGACCGAGAAGGAGGGGAATGGTGGTGGAGCCGTGATCCAGAGCGCAATATCAACCGCCGCGACGACAAGGCCGGTTTCTGGAAATGTCCCTACCACAACAGCCGTATGTGCCTCGAGATTCTGGAGAGACAGTTCGGCTAAATTGCCAGATGGCGCAAAAAATCTAGAGATCTTTTGTCTAAAGTGCCACTTTTCGCAAATTACTCTAGATTTTTTTTCGCCATTATGCCAGAATGTTTCAATAGTAACGCCAAAGGAAGCTTGTCAATCTGTTATGTTTACGTTATAGAACACAGAGACACGTAGACACGGAGTTTTTTTGTCATACAAAGAAAAGCCTCTGTGGTTCAATGTTCTTTCACAATATCAACATCTTGTTTCTATTTAAACGGGCAGATTGTCATATCCGCCCACAAATCCTTGGACTTTGTTTTTGGCCTATTGGAAGGCTACTGAAGGATGACATGAAAACCGCAAGACTCTGACACTTTGAAGGAAAAGCGTCAGAGTCTTGCGATTTTATTTTTCCAGTGTTTCAATCTATTAGAATCTTTCCTACATAGCTGAAGCCACCACTTGTCACTTGCACTACAATCACTTTTCCTGAGACGTGGTTTAGTTGTATTTCCTGATGAATGCCGTCCTTGCTTTCGCTCCGAATGCTTTCCATCAAAGTGCCTGCCATATCATAAATCCTTATTTCAGCGGGCCCTTTGCCCATAAAGGCCTGACAGTCCACCAGAATACGTCCACTTCCCAATGAGGCCAACGTCAGTTTTTCGTTTCCTTCTTTCATCTTGGTGATGCCAGTGGGCACGTCTGATGATAGTTGCAGTTTAGAGAATCCTTTCAGCACAGGCCCCCAGTAGTAGGAGATAATGATGTCTTCATAATCGAAAGAAGGTGCAGCTGTATAAATGAGATTGGTTCCTTCCACCTGTATTGAGCCTTGTTGGACTGGTGAACAAACACGGATGGTGTAATCATCTGGAAGTGAGGTCGCAATTCTCACAGTGCGGTTAGGCTGCAATGCGCGAAAGGTCTGAGGAACCAAATAGGTGCTATCACCTGTTACGCCATTTCCAAGAAACACGGGGACGGTTTTTGTGAAATCTCCTTGCAGTGCGATAGTGAAACCATCGCTGCCGGAAGGCACTTCTGTTTCGTATTCTTCACATTCAACTCGCACAGATTCTGACATGTTTGTCTGGATGAGGCCCTGCAGGACTGCAGGATTCACTGACGCATCACACAAAAGCTGGCAAACGTCGAAATAGGGCGCGTCTTCAATTAACTGAAGCCCCGTTCCTTCAAGTGTGAAGTTGCAGTGGGTCAGAGAGCCGAATATGGAGAAATCCTTGATGTAGTTGAATGCCACGTTGACCGTCATTTTCTTAGAGGTAGAATAAAACAGGTCGTTGATGCCCTTCAAACTGTTGTGGCTCAAGTCAACCCACTCCAATGAGTCCAGAACGGCAAGTGGTTGTAAGTCAAGCACATTGTTGTCACGTAGATCCAGAGTGCGCAACTTGTGCAGAAGCTCAAGGTCACGGATGTCAGTGACACCTCGCTTGGAAAGGTCGAGCGAAGTGATTGTGTCCAACTGCAGGAAACTGATGGCTTCGCCACCACCGATCTTGAGGTGCTGGCGTATACCTTCCTCCACAACCGGTGAAATAAAGGTTACTTCCTGTCCATGTGCCTGAAACGAAACAGAAAGCCAACAACAGGCAATGATAATCTTTAGAACTTTCCTCATGACGGTTACTGTTTAACGAAAGTTATTTGATTAGCGATGTTCTCTTTATTCATATATGTTTCAGACTGTAGCTCTACAGTCATGATAAGAGGAACGGAAACGTCTTTGTTGAGATTCTCTAACTTCACAAAATTCCTATCGAGCAGTGGTACCTTTGTGACGCGATTATTCTTCCAGATAATAGTCATCCATGCTTCACAATCTGAGTAGAAATCGGTTTCGTTGGAGAAGTCTACGTTCTTAATTACGATTCCGTCGTTCTCAAGCTCTACGTCGAATGATTTACTTGTCGTAGTGATGTCTCTGTTTGTGGGATTCACCAACTCGATATTTATCGACTTGATTTGCCCGGCATGAGACTGATAGGAATTCTTTTCTTGATAGAATTCCCTTCCGGCAAAGTATCTCACATCGTCTTCATCGCCCGTAAACTTGCGGACCTTAATCTTGTAGATGCCGTTTCCTGTGGCAAGTCTGTCCCATAAATAATGCCCAGAATTGGTATTTGACAACCTTTCAACAGCAGAAACCATTGCCTCACCCACCTCGAAGTATGATTTGTAAACACTCAGAGCTGGGTATTCACTTAAGTTCAGCGTCTTGCAAAGACTCAGCACTTGCTTGCTTGTTTCGAAGAACTTATAATTGTCATCAACCGAATGCGCATTATAGAATCCTTTTAACGTGTCGTATACTTTAACAATACCATCGGCAACTTTCAAAGACGTAGTGACAGATTTCGCGGTATTCTTTATTGTCTTGTGAATGTCACTGAGGAAGCAGCTCAACAACATACCGGCCGCATGAGAGCCATTGACAATGACATCTTGCTCTAGTCCGTCTAAATCAATCTTGCCGTTTCCTAGGTTCTCAATTATATCGTCGTATTTCTTGCCAAGAGTATTTATTTCCAGTGCAAATGGATCGCCCCACTTTGACAGCAGTTTCAGGTACGTCAGTATCGTTTTGTAGTCGTTTACATACGACTGGAAATCCTTTTCCTGAGCAATTGTGCAATCAAATGGGTTGAACGTCAGTGTCTGAGGATTGCGGTAGCTATTAATCTCACCTCCGTCCAATTCTTTTATTTGCTCTGACCCATCTTTCTTCGAGTATACATACACGTAATAGTCTTCGCTCTCATCTTTTTCGGGCAAATCAAGAATGTCCAGTGACAGCGTCTTATACTCATACCGTCCTAATGTGATGTGGGCGTCGGCGGTGGTCATAAAGACAGGACCGTTATCTACACCAGCATTCGGGTGGAATAGGTAATACCACATAGACAGGTTGCCTTCGTTCGCATCTCTGTCGTAAAGGTCTTTTACATCTTTACTTATTATCTTCATAATGATGTTGCCAGACCAAGGCGTTCTTGATTTGTTCCTTACGTGCAATTCCCAGGCATCGGGTGTGATATGGACTTTATCCACAAAGGCGAGGTCGTAAGCTTCGTTATTTGGTTGCATTTCATCCATGATTTCTTCTGAGCAGTCAAAGAAGTATGTGTATTGGCTTGTGTTTTCATTCACAATCACATGAACGTCCTTGCTTCTGGAATCACCATACTCTATACTAACCGTTAATTCTGTTCCATAGGGCACGTCATCAATCCTAAACTTTCCAAATTCCTCCAGACGGTAAGGATAGCCGGAGTTTGCAGCCCTTTCACCGTTGATGTAAATCTTATAATCAATTAACGACGGGTTCGTAATTCGCTCGCCATTATGCTTGATAACTCCATGGACACGGCCTCGTTGTAATGTCTCAGCAGCTTTGTCGACAGTGACGGCCATATCGTTGGAACGAACTCTCTGTCTTTCTCCGTTTGCATCGGTATAATAGCCGTCCACATAGTAGGTATACGTGCCGGGAGCTGGGGTGTCGACAGACTTTAGTGTTACAGGATGGTTCCGTGACTTGATGTTCTCCGCCTTCCTGATGGTACCACTGGAGTATTGACGAACAATGTTGTATTCATCCCCGTAGGGCAAAGAATTAAAGCTAATTGTTACTTTACCTTCTTCCACACTTGCTTGGGCTGTAATCACAGGAGGTTCGAACTTCGTCTTCGTAAATGTAGCACTGACAGGCCCGTTCCAAATTCCTGCGGAGTTGCCGAACTGCATGTGTAACGTATGCTGACCTTCGGACAGGTTGCGGGTGTCAAACGTATAAGGTTGAGTTACAATGTTGCGCGGATGAGCAATAGAGACAATCTCGGGCTCACCGTTGTCTATCCAATAAGCCTGTTCCGTTACTGTCACCTCCGCTGGATTGATGTTGGAGTACTGCGACTTCACCATGACGGGCATGGAGGTGATGGCGGTAGACAGCTTGCGGTCGGCACTCACGCCGCGCATGTAGAGACGATGCGCGCCGGCATTTGTGGAGCCTAGGTCGGCGATGCGGTTAAAGACGATGTCTGTGTTCGTGGAGGTCGAGTTGGGCGACACGCGCTTGCGGCTGGCGATGTTTCCGTCCACCCAGTATTCCATGTATTGAATTTTTCCCGACGGCAACTTCATTACTTTCTGCGTCATCACTGCCGATTTCAAGTCGCTATCGGGGCAGACGGCGCGGTAGTTCAGGCGGTGCAAGCCGACGGGCAGTGCGGTTAGGTCGAGGTTTGTATTATAGATGTAGGCATCGCCTGTGCTGGCCAGCGAGCCGTCGAGGCGCTGACTGTGGGCGATGTCGTCGTCGAACCAGTATTCCAGCTGTGTGGCCACGCCGCCCGCCAGTTTCAGGACGTCTGACGTGGAGACGGCGCTCAGTCCGCCACCTGCGGTGGTCACGCGCATGTTCAGTTTGTGGAAGCCCAATGGGAAGTTCACCGCGTCGGCGAGGTCGAGCGTCAGGTCGCAGTCCTCGTCGAAGGCGGGCAGTGGGATGGTGGAGCGGTTGTCAATGTTATCGTCGAACCAATACTCCACGGTGTTGCTGGTTCCGCGGTCGAGCTTCAGGAAGAGCTGCGAGGTCACTGCTGAGTACATATTGTCCGACCGTCTTACCCGTAGGTTAAAGCGGTGGACGCCGTAGTCCAGCCCTGTTGTGGGAATTGCTCTGTTGATGACTAAATCACTGCCGGACAGCGACCCCGTCCTACGGCCGGCATAATTGTCGTCAAACCAGTATTCAAAGCGGTTCAGCGACTGCGCTCCGATTGTCGCGGGCAGTAAGCAAAGCAACACCAACAGAACTCGTATCAGTTTTATTTTCATAAAATGACCGATTTCGTTTATACTTGTTTTAAGCCAAGGCAATGTTATTGCCCAGCATTCACGCGAATCTTGATGTTCAGCTTACCTGTGGCATCAGTTTCCATGGGAATTTGCTTTGCCACGATATAGGGAACGGGAGGCAGTCCTGTGTCGTTGAACTGATTGCCGACATACACGCCCACTTGGCTTTCATATTGCTTGTATGCATCCTTGAAGTGGTAGTCGGATGTGGAGTTTGCTCCTGATGGTTTGACAAATACAGTATTCCAGTCAACATTACCTATGTTAATGAAATCTTCTCCCCAATCACCTTTAGACATATTACCTGTAATCTGACAATTGTTGCCACTGTGAGGACTATTATCTGATGCAATCACGTTATGATGGATAGAGCAATCATCGCACGCGTTAATAGCACAGTTATAATAATATCGTCCAGTGAATATGTTGTATTCTATTGTTCCCCTGTCAAGATTATGCACAAAAGTTGAAATGTTATGCGTGAATTCACCTTCAGTTTCATTGAAATAACCACCACCTCTGATATAGCATTGGTTGACAACGGTGCCTTTGCATAGGTTGCCCACATGAACATCATTCATGTTGCAATAGCGTACGAGGACATCGTTTACTTCCTTACCGTCGTTTCCAATATAGACATTTCCCGTAAGGTAGCATCCCAAGATGGCACTGCCTGTGCTGCCCTCATTGAAAAAGATGTTGCCGCTGATGGTGGTAAAGCCGTCGGCATTTTCGCCCTTCATTCGGTGGCCGATGCCAATGATGGTCACCTTCTTGGTGATTTTTGAGTCGTCAGAGACGGAGTGACCGCCACCGGGGAGGTAGACGACGCAGCCCGGATTTTCGTTGACGATGGCGATAGCTTCGTCAAGAGTACGCACAAGTGTGGTTGCGCCATTGGCGGTTACCACAGAGATATTCTGAGCCATGAGGAAAGTTGTCCACATCAAGGCTGTACACATAATAAATAATTTCTTTTTCATAATTTCTTTTATTTTGATTAATAGTTATGATGATATTTCTTTTGGATTAGGTTATAAAAAACGTGGACTTCTTACTTCGTCTACGTTCTATCAGGTATCGGCAAACACCAGTGCAGCATATTCGAGTAAAAGCCCACGCCGTAGCGTGAGCACCCTTACTTTTACTCTTGCTGCTCTTTGAAATTTTGCCGATTTCGATAGAACAAGAATCAAGCGGACGCTTCAGTCTTATTATATATGTAATCTTTTATCTCAGCCCATAGGCATTTATCTGGTTTTTTGTTCAACAAAACAACATGTATTCTCTCCATTATAACATGGCATGATAAACAATGCCGCCAAAGTGGACTATGTCGGTATTGTTAGACCATCTTAGTTCGGTTACAAAGTTACGGACTTTTTCTGAGACGGCCAAAGAAAAAACGCAAAAGTTATGGGGACTTCTTTTTATCCCTGTAATCCGCAACTACTTTTATTAGTTATTCAACTTTCGCTGCTCTGCTTGCTTCAGTTTTTGAGGTGAGTGGTGAGAGGAGAGAGGTAAGTGGTGAGAGGTAAGAGGTGAGAGAATACCTCTTCCGTTTCCTTTTTCTTGTTTCTATTCTGGGCTTGCCCGCATTCCTCTTACTTCTCACCTCTTACTTCTCACCTCTAAAGACATTGCCCATCTTCGCCCAGCCAGTGGTCAATGAGCTTGCGGGCGATGGACAGTTTTTCGGGAAGCCTTGGAAGGTTGTCGCGGCGGAACCAACCGGCGTTCGACAGTTCCTCCTGCTGCAAGTGGATGGCGCCGCTAACGTAGTCGGCATTGAAACCCACCATAAGACCGCAGGGATAGGGCCAGGGCTGCGAGTCGAAGTAGCTGATGTTCTTGATGGTGATGCCCGTTTCCTCCATCACCTCCCGCTGCACGGCCTCTTCGAGAGTCTCTCCTGTTTCCACGAAACCTGCCACCAGACCGTAGAAATCGCCCCTGAAATTGCGCGCCCTCACCATCAGAATCTCGTCGCCGCGATGGATAAGTACGATGACGGCAGTGGCCAGCTGGGGCCACACTTCCTTGCCGCATTGCGTACATCGTTTGGAGATGTTTGTGTGCATTTTCATGGGAGCGCCACACACGCCGCAGAAGCGGGTGTTGTCATCCCAATAGAGAATCTCCTGGCATTTTCCTGCTTTCAGGTAGAGGTCGTGCGGCAGTTTATAGTAGGAAGCGCGCAGAGGCGACGTGGCAGGACCGTCAGCGCCCGTCGGCAGGGGCTGCGACGTCCTGTAGGTTTTCACGGGTGTACCGTCGGGCATGGGGTCGATGTCGTGGATGGTAGTCCACGGCTTGGTCTCCGTGGGCGGCTCTTCCTGCAGCGGTATGGTGAACGTTCCGTCGGGAAGAGGCGTGAGCATGAGCTCATTGGGGCAGAAAACGAA
This sequence comes from Prevotella sp., assembly GCA_017509155.1. GTDB lineage: Bacteria > Bacteroidota > Bacteroidia > Bacteroidales > Bacteroidaceae > Prevotella. The sequence goes on along the minus strand of JAFWQE010000016.1, from coordinate 37,343 downwards.
CCAATAGGATTTCATGATGCGTGGTGCTGCAGCACCTAAATGTATGGTGATGGTGATGGATAACGGGTGATGGAATTCAGTTGCGGAGCAGGCGGTCTATCTCTTCAAACTGCTGTCCGAGGTTCAGGTTGAGGTAGATATTGTAGAGGGCGGTGGCCCATTTGTCCTTGTTCTCGGGCCGCAGTGCCCTGTAGGTCTCCATGTAGGGCTTCGCTTTCAGATAGTATTCCTGCTGCTGTTTCTGCTTTTTCTTGGCCGGTGTCGTTGTCTTTTCCATCTCGAAGGCCTTGTTCAGCCATGCAGCTCCGGCGTTGTAGTGTGCGTCGGCGGCCGCGTTGTTGTGTGCGATGATGGAGTCGCACACGCCAATGCAGTCGTCATAGTGTCCCATGTTGAGAAGGATATTGCTCTTGGCAATGAGGAAGAGCTCGTCGTCGGGTGAGGCGTCGAGAGCCTGGTCGGCGATGTCGAGGGCTGAGTTGTAACAGCGTAGACTGCCGTAGAAGTCGATGAGATGCGTGAAGAAATAGGGCGAAGTCTTGTAGCGCAGGAAGCCTTCGTGGAGGGTTGACACGTATTTGGCGGTGTCTTTCTGCTGCAAGTATGTCTCTGAGAGATACTGCAATGTGTTTTCCAGATGCACGGAATCGCGTTTGGCCAGTTCGGCATGTCTGAGCGTCTTGGCCGGACATGCCAGTTTGTACCCGCAGAACAGTGCCCAGTAGGCGGCTACGGAGTCGGGAGCATAGTGGTAGGCAGAGAAAAGAGGCTGCTGTCCGCAGGCAAGATAGTCGTTCATGAACGTGTAGCCCTGCTCGAAGTCTTGCTTGCGAATGAACCACGCGCCGCCGTTGAACAGGTTGCGGCGGTATTTGTTCAGGTAGGCAGCGTTCTTGCTGCGGTATCTGATTTTCACGCGGCCCTTCTCGTCGGGCTGTGCGTCGAGCGAGTCGAGTGCCTGATGTTCACGAAACATTCTGAGGGCGAGACGGAACACGGCCGCCGTGTCCACTTTCTGTCTGAGATACATCTTCTCGTTGCTCTGCTCATACTGCGCCCGCAAGGCCTCTGCCAATGTGGCGTGTATCTTCATGTTCTGCTGGTTGGCCGTGTCGGCGAGCAGCTTCTGCATCATCTGGTCGGCCTTGTCGAGGTTCTTTCCGCTCTTGATGTAGGTCTTGGCCTGGGCAATCTCCTTTTTCTGTGCGCAGATGGAAGAACAGCAGAGCAGGGCGATGGACATGCAAACGAACAGTCTTTTCATAGCCTGAATAACAATGCTTTTTATTTGTCGGGTGTATGGATGGCCTGTGCCTCCATGAAAAAGAAAGGCGGGATGCGGGCAGTTGTGCTGCCGCATCCCGCCAGTTGTTTGTCAGCAAAGATGCTGTGTTTTCTTATTTGTCAGCCTCGGCAGCCTTTGTTTTAGCGTCATCTTCACCGTAGAGCTGCGAGTAGGCAGACCAGCGATTGTAGCCCCAAGGTATCATCTTGTCGGGGTCCAGTTCCTTGGTGCGGTCGAAGTGCTTGATAGCCTCTTCCATCATGCTCTTGAACTTTGCTGGGTCAGCATCGGAGAAAGCCTGAGCCTGAGCGCGCACGCAGATGGCGTAGTAGTAGTGAACCACGGCGTTGTCTTCCTTGGCGTCGATGGCCTGCTTCAGGTATTTGGCAGCCTCAGCAGCGTTGTCCTGGTCCATGTAGTACATGCCCTTGTCGGCCAGAGCTACGAAGTTGTTCGGGTTCTTTGCCAGCACATCATCGAGGAAGCTCAGAGCAGCGGCCTTGTCGCCCATGCCCATGTACATGTTGTACACCTTCTCCAGGATGGTAGCGTTGTCGCTGTGCTGCTTGAAGAGTTCCTTCACGTTAGCCAGATATTTCACGGAGTCCTCGTGGTTCTTCAGGTCGGCACCGAGAATCTCAAGTTTCAGGGCCAGCGCGTTCTCAGCCTCTGAGGGGTCATTCACAGCCACATCGCAATACTTCAGGGCCGTAGCCATGTCCTTGTCCTGATAGGCAAAGATGGCGGCAAAGCGAGCAACCTGTCCGAAGAACGGCTGCTGGAATGCGCGGTCGCAGTCCTTGAAGAGGGGAGCGGAGTCAGAATCGACGAACAGTCCCCAGAACTTCTTGGCCTCGGCCTGGTTCTCATTGTTGAGGGCATCCTGTCCGGCGTTCACCAGCTGCTGGCGTGCCTGCCATGCGCGCTGAGCGTTCTTGGCGGCGAATTTCGGAGCCACCTTGCCCTTTTCGTTGGGCTTCTGGTCGTACTTGTCGCACTCCATGGCGGCCATGACTGCGTTGTAGGCAGCCTCGTTCATGCCGGCTTCGTCCACGGGCTTCGTTTCCTGACCCATCTGGGCTGCCGTCTGGTTCCATGTCACATTGGTGCTCTCCTTTGTGAATTTGTCCATGGCCAGGTCAACAAGCTTGTTGTAGGCTGCGGCTTTCTCTGCATCATTGGCCAGCTGTCCCAGCGAGTTCATCACCAGGTTCTGAGCCTCGTTGAAGTCCTTGGCTTTCTTAATAGCCTTTAAGGCATCGCTGTCGCCAGCGAAGGCGCATGTGGTACCCAGTACCATCAGTGCCAGAATCATGAATTTTTTCATAAGCTTTTTTATTAAAAGGTTGTTGTATTTTTTTCTCTTCGACTAATGTTGTTCAGAATGGTTTAATCCTGACCATCCTGAGGTTCCTCGTCAGCAAAGTCAACGATGGGTGTAATGCTGTTCACTTCTTCGTCTGCATTGTTCCCAACTTCGGCATTGCCGGTGCTGTCGGTGGTCATGTCCTTGCGGATGGCATCGTTTGTCTGAGCCCATTCCTCACGGCTTTTCTGCTCCACGATGGCCTCCAGTTCGGAGCTCATCACCTTGCACACGCTGGCAATGACGTCGTTTTTCTTTGCCAGGTTGATGAGTCGCACGCCCTGAGTGGCACGTCCCATGATTCTGCAGTCGGCCACGCCGAGCCGGATGACGATGCCGCTCTTGTTGATAATCATCAGGTCGTTCTGGTCGGTCACGTTCTTGATGGCCACCAGTCGTCCCGTCTTGTCGGTGATGTTGAGCGTCTTCACGCCCATGGCTCCGCGCTTTGTCTTGCGGTAGTCTTCCACGCTTGAGCGTTTGCCATATCCGTTTTCGCTCACCACCATGACGCTTTCAGAGGCGGCATCGTTCACTACGATCATGCCAACCACGGCATCGTCGCCCGATTCGTCGAGGCGCATGCCACGCACACCTGTTGCCACGCGTCCCATGGTGCGCACGTCGTTCTCGTCGAAGTAGACGGCGCGTCCGTTGCGATTGGCAATGATGAGCTCGTTGTGGCCGTTGGTGAGGCGCACGTCAACCACCTCATCGCCCTCGAGGATGTTGATGGCGTTCACGCCGTTTGCGCGAGGACGGCTGTAGGCTTCCAGACAGGTCTTCTTCACGATGCCCTTCTTTGTGGCAAACACCACGTAGTGTGTGTTGATGAAGTCCTCGTCCTCGAGGCCCTTGCCGCGCAGACGCAGGATGTTGTTCACGGCGTCGTCGCTCTCAATGTTGAGCATGTTCTGTATGGCGCGACCCTTGGAGTTGCGGTCGCCTTCGGGTATCTCGTAGCACTTTAGCCAGTAGCAGCGGCCCTTCTTGGTGAAGAACAGCATGGTCTGGTGCATGGTGGCGGGATAGATGTATTCGGTGAAGTCGTTGTCGCGTGTGCGAGCGCCCTTGGCGCCGACTCCTCCTCTTGCCTGCTCGCGGAAGTCTGAGAGCGGGGTGCGCTTGATGTAGCCCAGGTGGCTGATGGTTATCACCACGGGGTCGTTGGGGTAGAAGTCCTCGGCGTTGAACTCGTGTTCGTCGGGCACAATCTGTGTGCGGCGCTCGTCGCCATACTTCTCTTTCACCTCCTGCAGCTCGTCCTTCATGACCTGCTTGCAGCGCTCGGGATTGTCGAGAATCTCCTGAAGGTCGGCAATCAGCTTCATCAGGTCGTCGTATTCCTGATGCAGCTGGTCGACGCGCAGACCGGTCAGCTGGCTCAGTCGCATGTCGACGATGGCCTTCGACTGCAGCTCATCCAGATTGAACCTGGCTTCCAGGTTGCGTTGTGCGTCGGTGGGCGTCTTCGAGTTTCTGATAATGTGCACCACCTCGTCGATGTTGTTCACGGCGACGATCAGTCCTTCCAGAATGTGGGCGCGCTCCTGCGCCTTCTTCAGGTCGTATCTGGTGCGGCGGATGGTCACGTCGTGACGGTGCTCCACAAAGTATTTCACGCATTCCTTCAGCGAGAGCAGGCGTGGCCTGCCTTTCACCAGCGCGATGCAGTTCACTGAGAATGTGCTCTGCAGGGCGGTCATCTTGAACAGCTTGTTGAGTATGACGTTGGCATTGGCGTCCTTCTTTACGTCGATGACGATGCGCATTCCCTGGCGGCCCGACTCGTCGTTGGCGTAGGAGATGCCTTCCAGCTTGCCCTCTTTCACGAGGTCTGCGATGTATTCAATCAGCTGAGCCTTGTTCACACCATAGGGAATCTCCGTGATGACAATCTTGTCGTGTGTCTCGTGGCTTTCTATCTCTGCCTTGGCGCGCATGACGATTCGTCCACGTCCGGTCTCATAGGCATCCTTCACGCCTTGCAGACCATAGATGTAGGCGCCTGTGGGGAAGTCGGGGGCCTTGATGTATTCCATCAGTCCCTCGGTGTCTATTTCGGGGTTGTCGATGTAGGCGCAGCAGCCGTCGATGACCTCTCCCAGGTTGTGGGTTGGTATGTTTGTGGCCATGCCCACGGCAATGCCGTTGCCGCCGTTCACCAGCAGGTTGGGCACCTTTGTGGGCATCACGCTCGGCTCCTGCAACGAGTCGTCGAAGTTGTTCTGCATGTCCACGGTGTCCTTCTCGAGGTCGTCCATGATGTGCTCTCCCATCTTCGAGAGGCGGCACTCCGTGTATCGCATGGCAGCAGCCGAGTCTCCGTCCACGCTACCGAAGTTTCCTTGCCCGTCTACCAGCGTGTAGCGCATGTTCCAGTCCTGTGCCATGCGCACCAGAGCGCCATAAACCGAGCTGTCTCCGTGGGGGTGATACTTACCGAGCACCTCACCGACCACGCGGGCGCATTTCTTATAAGGTTTGTCGCTGGTGTTGCCGATGCCCGCCATACCGTAGAGTATGCGGCGGTGAACGGGTTTGAATCCGTCGCGCACATCAGGGAGTGCACGTGCCACGATCACCGACATAGAGTAGTCAATATACGAGGATTTCATTTCCTCCTCGATATTGATCTTGATGATTCTGTCTTGGTCAAATGTCTGATTTTCGTCCATTACTAATACTTAAATCACTTATGTTCTCAAAATTCTTAATTTACTTTAAAATCGCTTCTGAGGCCCTTTCCGCGCGCTCTGTCGCGTTCTGGTTCTCATAAACGGAGCAAAATTAGTGCTTTTTTTGCACATAGGCAAATATTCGGAGTGAAAACATCCTAATTTTAGCTTAATTTGCATTGTCTGCGGCCGTTCTTTTGCCTTTTCTTCTTTGCCGGCTGCATTCTTTCAATCCGTCAGCCCGCTTTTTCCGTGTTTTTGTGTCGCGTGAGTCCGTGCGCCATACTACTCGAGTCTTTCCGTCAAACTACTCGAGTCCGCCCGCCAAAAAACTCGAGTCTTTCTGCCGTCGGGACTCGAGTCCTGCAAAAGAAAGCTTCATCGAGGACTGCGCTTTTTAGTACTAAACACATAATAATCAGTGACTTAAGCCGATAATCTGGGGCTGCAAATCTACACGTTTTCACACCTAAACATCACGAAAGGAAGATGCAGGTTAAATAGATGGAATACGAAACAAAAACCAAATAAATTTGGTGGTTCAATCACTTCTTCGTATCTTTGTGCCCAGAATATGGAAAGAAAAATGATCAAGAAAGCCGTTCTGTGCGTGGCCTTTGGCGTGCAGGCCCTGTTTGCTACGGCGCAGCAAATGACCTGGAACAGCCAGTATCAGACCTATATTGACCAGTATCGCGACCTGGCCATCGAGCAAATGTTGCGCTATAAGATACCTGCCAGTATAACGCTGGCGCAGGGAATCTTCGAGAGTGGGGCGGGAAGGAGCCGTCTTGCCACACAGGGGAACAACCATTTCGGCATCAAATGCCACGGATGGAAGGGGCGCACCGTCTATTTCGACGACGATGCCAGCAATGAATGTTTCCGGGCATACGCCAATGCGAAGGAGAGTTTCGAAGACCATAGCAAGTTCCTCGTTCAGAACAAGCGCTATGCAGGCCTTTTCAAGCTGTCGCTGACCGACTATAAAGGCTGGGCCCGGGGACTGAAGGCGGCCGGCTATGCTACCAATCCCTCGTATCCCACGAAGCTGATCAACCTGATAGAGCTGTACAAACTGTATGAGTATGACCGCGCCCACGGCTACGACAAGTTCATGGCCGACAACTCGGGAAAACGGACGGCGGGTGGCAGCGACGGTTCGCTCCACGCCATACATATCTATAATAAAAACTATTTTCTACAGGCTCGCAAGGGTGACACCTTTGAGAGCATCGGCCGTGAGATAGGCATCAGCGGTCGCAAGATAGCGAAGTACAACGAGCGCGACTACGACAGCCCGTTGGTGCCCAACGAGTTGATATGGCTGAAGAAAAAGCAGAAACGTGCCGACGAGGCTTACGAGGGACGACCACATCGTGTGAAGGCAGGTGACAGCATGTATGGCATTGCGCAGTATTATGGCATCAGGCTGAAGAGCCTTTACAAGATGAACCACCTGAAAAGCAGCTATGAGCTGCACGTGGGCGACCTGCTGCGCGTGAGATAACTACGCAAGAAAGCTCAGAGCCTTTAGTCTTGCTGCTCTTCCTCGGCAGCTCCGCGCAGGATAATGCTGGTGGCGCCGATGGTGAAGAGAGTGCCGTCGGCAATGACACGCCGTTCGCGGTCGCCGAGCAGTTGGTTGTCTACGAAGGTGCCGGTGTTGCTGGGACCGTCGCGCAATACGTATTTGAGCCGACCATGTTTGTCGCGGCTCACGTTGACAACGCAATGGGTGTTGTCAACACTTGGGTCTACCGTTTCGATGGGCGTATTGATGGGGTTGCCTTTCTGGTAGCGTCCAATCACGTTGTCGCCCATCTGCAGGGGAATGACCTGCTTGTAGTGGAACACGTTCTCGATGACGATAAGTGCGCCGAGCTTTCCTTCGCCCAGCCGCTCGTCGGGGTTTTCTTCCTTCTGCCTGTTATGCAGCTTTGACACGCCCATTCTGATGCCGAACTGCTTGCCGCACTGGGGACAGGCAAAGATGAGGCTCTGGCCCTGCGTGTACTGTGTTTCGTCGAACGTGATGTAGTTGTCACATTTGGGACATCTCACTCTTTTCATGTCTTCCTGTTCATAAATGAAAAGCCCCTCCTTGTGGTGGGAGGGGCTTTAGACGATATGGTTGCTTACTTGACTTCTAAAATCCATGCCTCGCGGAATTCGGGATTGCTTCGCAGCGTTGCCAGCGTGTTATAGGCTTCGTTGGCATTGGCGTAGTGCCCGTAGACCACTTTCCTTGAGTTTCCTTTCTTTTCGAGCACGCCGCCCTCGGCGAATCCCTTCTGGCTGAGCTGGCCTACTAAATGGTCGGCTCCTTCGCGGGTGACTCCGCTGGCCAGCACGATGCTCCAGTAATGGGTGGAGGTTGCCGGCTGTTGGGCGGCGGCTGCTTGTGGCTGGGTTGCCGGTGTCGTGCTCTTCACCGTGGGCTTGGCACTTGGCTTGGCGTCGACAACGGGCTGCTGGCGGGGCGATTCCTTCGGCGAGATGAGGCTGGTGAGCGCCGTGAGGTCGAAGTTGCTGAGCTGTACATTGCCCTTGTCCGACCCCAAAGGTGTCGTGATGAGGAAAAACGCCAGTATAGCTGCGGCGATGGCAAGGGCGTTCCGTAGCACGCTGACCGGTATGCTGATGGTTTCTTTCCCGTCTTTATTGCTGGTTTCGAAACTGTCTTCAGTCTCTTCGGCCGCCTGATTGTCGGCGAGTGTCCTCACCTCAGTGTGGGCAAGGGCGGGACGGAGCGAACTGATTGGGTGCACCTCGAACGAGGAGAGACCATAGAGCTCTGGCGTGAGGATGCCGGCCTCGCAGGGGGTGAACTCATAGTTACCCTCTTCGTTGAGCACAAGTGTGCCGATGTCGGCCAGCTCGTAGAACCCTTCATCCTCTATCCTGTGCTTCATCAGCTCCACTTCTTCCTCGATGCGTTCTATGGCATCGGGGTAGCTCAGGTCGTAGGCCTCAATGTAGGAGTGCGCCAGAAGATTGTCGTTCAACGTCAGCTTCGGGTTGAAGCCCAGTGTGCGCTGAGGCGGCAGGAACTGGTTGTCCGTGTCGTCAAACCGCGCATCCACATGGTGAGCCATGAAGCCTCCCAGGCCGGGAACCGTCACACAGTCGTTGCTGAGCAGCAGGATTTCTATATGTCTGTCAATCTGAATCACGATGCAAAATTACGCCTTTTCGTCGTAATAACCAAATATTTTCTATCAGAAAAGCAAAAAATATGTTTTTTATCGCTCTCAATCGGAATATTATTGTTACTTTTGCAGAGCGCACAAGATGCTGCACCCAGTGCGACAAGGTGCTGGAGAGCGGTGCTTGTTGCGTCATCCTGACGCGAATGAGAAATTGCTTCTACATATTTATATTATGCATGGTTGCCGTTGCCTGTCAACAAGGCAGCAAAGAAAGCACGCCGGTTGTGCCCGAGGAAGACATGCAGGCCAAGCAGATGCTGCAGGGCATCTGGATGGATGAAGACGAGGAAGCGCCGTCGTTTCGTGCTGAGGGCGACACCATCTTCTATCCCGATACCACCAGTCAGCCTGCACGTTTCGCCATCATCGGCGACACGCTCTTCATCTATGGTGCCCATACTTCAAGGTACCCCATTGTGAAACAGGCGGAGCATATCTTCCAGTTCAAGACCCAGGACGACGAGGTTATCCATCTGGTAAAAAGCCAGAATGCCGACGACATACACTACTTTGACCACTGCAAGCCAGTGGCGCTGAACCAGCGGCAGACCATCAAGCGCGATACAGTCGTGTTTGTTGCCAACGAGCGTTACCATTTCTATGTGCAGGTGAACCCCACCAAGCAGAAGGTGGTGAAGCAGGCTCTCAACGACGACGGGCTGGAAGTGGAGAACGTGTACTACGACAACAGTATCCGCTTCATCCTGTTCCATGGCGCCAACCGTGTATATCAGCACGACTTCCACCGCGAGGACTTCCAGAAACTTGTGCCCCGTGAGGTGCTGCGTCAGTGCGTGCTGAGCGACCTGGTTTACAGTCATGCCGACACCGACGGTGTGCGCTATGTGGCCCAGCTTGCCATACCAGACAGCCCCAGCAGCTATGAGGTGGAAATCCTTGTGAGCTACCAGGGCCGTATGTCTATGTCGTTAGTGTCTGGCGTTCCAGACAATGCGTCCTATTGATTTGTGGTTCGTCTTCGCGACAGGTGTTATGAATGGTTTCAGACGTTCAGCGTATCGTCTGCAACTCCTGTACTTCTGAACTCCTATAACTCCAATATGAGAGTTATGGGTTTCTGCGCATCGGACGATTCTTCCTCATTTCCTCCATTTTTTTCTGATAGGCGTCGTACTGGCTTTCCGTCATGATGCCCTTCAGTTCCTTGTTGTATTCGTCCATCTTCTTTCTGAATTCTTCCATGCGCTGCTGCCTGTCGCCGTCCATGCGCTGCTGTGGACGCTGCGGCTGAGGCGTTGCTGCGGTCTGCCCATCTGTTGGGGGCTGCATTCTTTGGCGCTGATCCTGTCCGCCGCGCGGGCCACCTGGGCGTCCGCCGCGTGGGCCATGGCGGAACATGTCCGCATATTTCTCATTCAGCACTTTCAGCTTTTCTGCCTGTTGAGCATCCAGTCCATACTCCTTGACCATCATCTCTGTGCGGTCCATGCGTTGACGTTGCTGCGGCCTTTCGGTCTGAGCGTTGGCCGTGGTCAGCGAGAGGACCAATGCCATCGATAAAAATAACTTTTTCATTGTCTTAACTATTTATATTTATGAATGTAATATGTATGTCGGATATCTTAGCTTTCGAAACACAATAGTAAGACACTGAGGGCGGAAAGTCGTTTAAAAGCGTGGCCGATTGTTAAGTTTTTTTCAGAGGAACATGGCCTTCTATGTTAAAACCTGTTGAACAAAAGAAGCGGTTTCCCTTCGTGAGAGAAACCGCCTAGCTATGCTTTAAAGGCCGCAGCCTTCAGGACGATCAATACATTCCTAGCTGATGGAACAGGGCAGACAGTCCGTAGGCCACGATGGTGCTGACGATGACGCTGATGAGGCCAGGCATCATGAACGAGTGGTTCAGCAGGTATTTGCCGATAACCGTCGTGCCCGACCGGTCGAAGTTCACCGTAGCAATGTCGGAAGGATAGTTGGGGATGAAGAAGTATCCATAAACTGAGGGCAGCACACCCAGCAGAATCCAGCCCTCAATGCCCAGCGAGTAGCCCAGCGGAAGCATGGCCACCACTACGGCGCCCTGTGAGTTGATGAGCACGGAAACGAGGAAGAAGGCGATGGCGATGGTCCACGGATAGGCCGAGACAAGGTCTTTCAGCATGAGTTTCATCTCATCCATGTAGTTGCCGAAATATGTATCGGCCAGCCAGGCAATGCCGTAAATGGCGACCACTGCGACCATTCCCGACTGCCAGACAGCTCCGCCGACAGCCTTCTTGGGCTTTGCCTTGCAGAAGATAATCATCAGGGCGGCGGCCGAAATCATCACAATCTGGATGACAAGGTTCATGGCCAGCGGCTTCTTCACGACCTCTGTGACACCCTCGAGCACCACACCCGACGCTGCCAGCTGCTTGGCTGTCTCCACGACTCCGCCTTCGAGCGTAATCTCAGCGGGACCTCCCTTCACGGCTTGTATCGTGTCGTAGGTGGGAAGAATGTTTCCGCCGAACATCTGTACGATGGAGAACATGACGATGACGGCCAGTGCGATGAGGAATACATACACGGCGTGCTTGGCATCGGAAGTAATCTTCTTGTCGAGCGTAGTAGCCGAACTACCATAGATGTACTGATACTGTGCGGGGTCTTTCAGGCGCTCCTGGAACTGCGGGTCCTTATCGAGGTCCTTGCCACGGCGATAGGAAGCGGTAGCGGCGCAGATGAGTCCACAGAGACAGGCAGGAATGGTGACCATGATAATCTGCAGGTTGTTCACGTGGAAGCCATTGCTGCCAGAGATAGACGCGAAAGCAACGACGGCAGCAGCGATAGGCGAGCAGGTGATACCAACCTGTGAGGCGATGGAAGCCACACCGCAGGGACGCTCGGGACGGATGCCTTTCTTCAGCGCGATGTCGCAGATGATGGGCATCAGTGTGTAGACCACGTGACCAGTTCCCACCAGAACGGTGAGGAAGAAGGTGGTGATGGGGGCCAGGAACGTGATGCGGTCGGGATGCTTGCGCAACATCTTCTCGGCAATCTGAATCATCCAGTCCATGCCGCCCGATGCCTGAAGCACGCCGGCGCAGGTCACTGCTGCGATGATGATGTAGATCACGTCAGTGGGAGGTGTGCCGGGTTTCAGTCCGAACCCGAAAACCAGAAGGGCAAGGCCGATGCCGGAAATGGCACCCAGTGCAAGACTGCCGTAGCGAGAACCCACCCAAAGAGCCAGCAATACGATGCAGAGCTGGACAATCATTAGAATACTCATAGGTGTTAAATTTTTAAATGGTTATGTTATGTTATTATTCTGTTTCAGCATAATTTGGTACAAAAGTAGCAAAATAAACTGAAAGACAGGTCGTTTTGTTGCGTTTTTTTTCCTTTTAACCGAAAAACTTCGTGTTGTGCTCGGACACACTTGTTTGATGTAGGTCAAAAACGCGAGCCTTTCAACAAAAAAACTCGCTGCCGAGCATGCGTATTCATTCTTTCGTGCTACCTTTGCATTGTCAAAACAAGACTGACGCGCATATCTCAATGGAAGAGTATTAGAACTAGGTAAAAGATGCTTTTCAGTGATAACATATTAAAAAGGTAATAGGAAAAATTGAGAGAAAAAAAGCGTAGATTTTAGAAACAAAATAAAACGGCAGTTGCAGTGAATGCAATTGCCGTTTGCCGTTTTTGGGTAGCATGATGCCGCCCCACGAGGCGGCATCATGTTATGAGAAGACAAGTTCTTGCTTTTCGGGGTCCTTGTCGATGTGGATGGTGTCGCCGGCTTTCACCTCTTCGTTGAGCAGCCTTTCGCACACACCGTCCTCGATATAGGTCTGTATGGCGCGCTTCAGCGGGCGTGCGCCGAACTGTACATCGTAGCCCTTCGTGGCCACAAATGCCTTTGCCTCTTCGGTCAGTTCGATGCGGATGCCCAGGTTCTCCATCCGCTTGTAGAGCGCTTTCAGCTCCACATTGATGATTTTCTTGATGGCCTCGAGGTCCAGCTGGTCGAAGGTGATGATCTCGTCGAGTCGGTTCAGGAACTCCGGCGCGAACTGCTTGCTGAGGCTCTTCTGAATGATGCGCCGTGCATATTCCTTGTCTTTCTCGTCGGTTGCGTAGCCAATGCCGCCGGCATTGAATCCCACACCGCGTCCAAACTCCTTCAGCTGGCGTGTTCCGGCATTGGATGTCATGATAATCACCGTGTTGCGGAAGTCCACCAGACGCCCGTTTCCGTCGGTCAGGCGGCCTTCGTCGAGCACCTGAAGCAGCATGTTGAACACGTTTCCGTGGGCTTTCTCAATCTCGTCGAGCAGTACGATGGAGTAGGGATGGCGGCGCACGCGCTCGGTGAGCTGTCCACCTTCCTCATAGCCGACATATCCCGGAGGCGCACCCACCAGTCGCGAGGTGTTGAAGCTCTCGGAGTATTCGCTCATGTCGATTCTGATAAGTGCGTCGGCACTTCCAAACATCTGCTCGGCCAGTTTCTTGGCCAGGTAGGTCTTGCCCACACCGGTGGGTCCGAGGAACATGAATGCTCCGATGGGATGATTGGGGTCTTTCAGGCCCACACGGTTGCGCTGGATGGCCTTCACCATCTTGTCGATGGCCTCGTCCTGGGCAATCACCTCGGCCTTGAGTCTTGCGCCCATGTTCTTCAGGCGCAGCCCCTCGGCCTCTGCCATGCGCTGTACGGGCACGCCCGTCATCACGCTGACCACCTCGGCCACCTCCTTTTCGGTGACGGTCTCACGGGTGTCGGAGTCGCCCGACGTCCATTTCTCCTGCAGCACCTGCAGTTCCTGCTCAAGTGTCGCCTGACGGTCGCGATAGCTGGCTGCCAGCTCGAAGTTCTGGTTCTTCACGGCGGCCTTCTTCTTCTCCTCCACGAAGCTCAGCTCTTTCTCCTTCTCCATGATCTCTGGCGGCACGCTGGCATGCTGCAGGTGTACCTTTGCGCCCACCTCGTCGAGTGCATCGATGGCCTTGTCGGGGAAGAAACGGTCGGTCACATATCTGTCGGTCAATTTGACACATGCCAAAATGGCATCCTCGGTGTAATTGACGTGGTGGTGCGCCTCGTAGCGGTCCTTGATGTTGTGCAGTATGGTGATGGTCTGCTCGCTGTCGGTCGGCTCCACCATGACCTTCTGGAAGCGGCGCTCCAGTGCCCCGTCTTTCTCGATGGAGTTGCGGTATTCGTCGAGCGTGGTGGCGCCGATGCACTGTATGGTTCCCCTTGCCAGCGCTGGTTTCAGTATGTTTGCGGCGTCCATGGAACCGGGCGTGCTGCCTGCTCCCACCAGTGTGTGAATCTCATCCATGAAGATGATGATGTCGGGATTCTGCTCGAGCTCCTTGATGAGCGCCTTGAGGCGTTCCTCAAACTGTCCGCGATACTTGGTGCCAGCCACAATGGCCGTCATGTCGAGGTTGACGAGTCGCTTGTTGAAAAGGACGGGCGACGTGCGGTGTGCCGCAATCATCTGTGCCAGCCCTTCCACGATAGCGCTCTTTCCCACGCCCGGCTCGCCGATGAGGATGGGGTTGTTCTTCTTCCTTCGGCACAGTATCTCGGTGACGCGCTGTATTTCTGCCTCACGCCCCACCACCGGGTCGAGCTTGCCTTCCAGGGCCGCTGACGTCAGGTCGGTGCTGAAACTGTTCAGCACGGGTGTCTTGCCGTCGCCTTTGCGGGTGCGTGTGGCGGTGGCGTTGCTGCCGTCGTTGCGGGCCTGTCCTTTGGCGCCCTGCTCGGTAGCCTCGTTGTCAACTTCTTCCTCGTCGTCGGTGAGGTCAATGCCGTTTCTTGTTGTTGTCGTCTTGTTCTCGTTTGAGAAATAAGACAATGCATCTTCGTAGTTCATGTTGTTAAATTCCAATACTTCTTTAGCGCCGTTGGCCACCTGGTCGTGCAGGATGGCCAGCAGCAGGTGTTCCGCCTCGACGGTCTTCTTGGTCTGCATCCTTGCCTCGAGCACCGCCAGTTTCAGGATGTTGCTGGCTTTCTCGTTGAGCACCAGTTCGCTGGTGTTGATGGGACGCATGAGGTCGTCTTCGCGCACTTTCATTTCCAGTTCCGTCTTCATCGACTGCAGATTCATGTCGAAGTTTATCAGCATTTCCCTGACCGGCCCGCGCTTGTCGCGCATGAGTCCGAGCAGAAGATGCTCGGGCCCTACCGACCTGCTGGCCAGACGGGCAGCCTCTTCCCGGCTGAATGCCAATATCTGTGAGACGTTCGGTGAAAACTGACTTGCCATATATTATTCCGTTTCCTTCTTTTTGCCTTATTATTTATTCTATAATGTGTATGCGTATATTGATTCAGCAAACATCATGCCAAATGCGGTCGATGGTGTCGCGTTGGTCGCCCTGCCTTACAGGTGACGGGGCTTGTCTTTTCCTTTTTCTCATGGCTGTATAACACGCGTGTCATACACCTTTCCGCGTCTTTTGATGTTTCCCCGTGTGCACCTTTCCGCGGCTTCTGTCTCTATGCGCTGGTCATGCTTTCGCTCTTCTGTTGTTTTGTTGGCAGATAAATGTTGTTTTCCCGCCAGTTTTTTATCATTTATCTGGCGTCTTTTTTTCAGTTGTCTGCCAGACTGATGAGTCCGCGCGCCATACTACTCGAGTCCGTGCGCCATACTACTCGAGTCCGTCCGTCAAACGACAGCAGTCCTTTCGGCGTCGGGACTCGAGTCCTCGAAAGGAAAGACTCAACGAGGACTGCGCTTTTGCGTTGTAAATCCGTCAATATCAGTGACTTAAAACGTAAAAACAAAGCCTCTGAAAAAGCCCTTTTGTCAACGCTTTTCGTCGAATTCTGCCAGCATGGCAGCCGCTTTCTGCAGGTCTTCGGGCGTGTCAATGCCCACCGTCTCGAGGTCTGTGGTGGCCACGCGTATCCTGTAGCCGTTCTGTAGCCATCGCAGTTGTTCCAGGCTTTCTGCCACTTCGAGCGGCGACGGTTTCAGCAATGTGACGGCCTGCAAGACGTCGCGGCGATAGGCATACAGTCCGATGTGCTTCAAGAACGTGTGGCTCGCTATCCACTCGCTGGTCTCCTTTCCGCGAACGTAGGGTATGACGCTGCGGCTGAAGTAGAGGGCAAAGCCTCTCAGGTCGGTCACCAGTTTCGGACTGTTGGGGTTGCTCAGCGCCTGGAAGTCCTTGTCGGTGGTGAACGGTTTTCCCAATGTGGCTATCTGCGTCTCCGGGTCATCGAAGCAGCCAATGGCAGCCTCGATCTGCGACGCGTGTATGAACGGCTCGTCGCCCTGTATGTTGACAATGACGTCGGCGTCAGTGCCGATGATGCGTGCCGCCTCGGCAATGCGGTCGGTTCCGCTGCGATGCTGGTCGCTGGTCATCACGGCCTTTCCGCCGAACCGGCAGACTGCCTCGCGGATGCGCTCATCGTCGGTGGCCACGTAGGCCTCGCCAAGCGTCGCAACCGCCTTTTCATACACACGCTCGATGACCGTCTTGCCGCCCAGCATGGCCAGTGGCTTGCCAGAAAAACGAGTGGAAGCATAGCGCGCCGGAATGATGGCCACGCATTTCAGTTGGTGTTTCATCATGCTTGTTTCCTTTCCTCTTTTTCGATGAATTTGTGCGCAAAGATACTAAAAAATATGAATTCTCAATTATGAAATATGAATTAAGTGAAAAAAGTTTTGCCAAATGGCAGATTATGCTTACTTTTGGAGATAAATTTTAAAAGGATTATCGTGAAGACAAAGATATTTGCACTAATGCTGATGCTGATGCCGATGGGAGTCCATGCCCAGATAACCCTGGGCTCGTGTATTACCAAAGACGGCGGCCAGTATCAGGGAGAAATGAATGGCGGCAAGCCACATGGCAAGGGCAGAGCCGTATATAGTAATGGTGATATCTACGAAGGTGAGTATGCCAAAGGCAAGCGCGAAGGCTATGGCAACTACTCGTTTTCCGACGGCGAGAAATACGAAGGCGACTGGCTGGCCGACCATCAGCACGGCAAGGGAACGTTCTATTTCTCCAATAATAATAAATATGTGGGACTGTGGTATCGCGACTTTCAGCAGGGCCACGGTGTGATGTACTACTACAATGGCGACGTCTACGACGGCGAATGGGAGAAAGACCAGCGCCACGGACGTGGCAAATATGTGTTTGCCAACGGTGCCTATTACGAGGGAGAATGGAGGAACGACATGAAGTGGGGACGGGGTTTCTACGACTGGGGCGACGGAAGCACCTACGAGGGAACGTTTCAGAACAACATGCGTTCAGGAAGAGGCACCAACAAGTTCTCCAACGGCGACGAGTATACTGGCGACTGGAAGGACGATTTCCAGAACGGACGCGGCACCTATAAGTTCCAGAACGGCGACCGCTACGACGGCACCTACGTGCAGGGAGAGCGCACCGGCGAGGGTGTGTTCCGCTATGCCAACGGCGACAAATACACCGGCCATTTCAAAGACGGCAACAAGGACGGGCTGGGAACGTTCACATGGAAGAACGGCGACGTGTACACTGGCTCGTGGAAAGACGACAAGCAAAACGGAAGAGGAAAGCTGACCAAGAAGACCGGCGACGTGTTTGAAGGCGGATTCAAGGACGGCGACATCGACGGAGAGGTGGTCATTCACTATCACGACGGAACGCGCTTCCGCGGCATCTACAGAAACGGCAAGCGAAACGGTGCGGCCATCGAGGAAGACAAGGAAGGAAAACGATTCGAAGGAACATACAAGGACGATGAGCGCGACGGCGCATACGTCATCAAGGACCGGTCGGGAAAGATTGTCGAACAGGGCATGTATGTGAACGGAAGAAAAGTGAAGAGCTGACAGATTTATCATTCAACTCAACTTTCGGAAGTTGATTTAGGAGTGTAGGAGTCTGGGAGTTTAGGAGTCTGGACATTAGTTCTGATTCTGGAAATCCCGGAAAAAGAGCGAAAACATCTATCGTCTAACCTCCCAAACTCCTAAACTCCCAAACTCCAAAAAGTATAGAACAACCGAAACTTCAATCATTAAACATATAGGTATGGTAGTAGATACACTTGACAAACTGAGCTTCTATGAAAGCCTCAATCCACTCTTCAAGGACATTGTGGATTTCTTAAAGACTAACGATCTGAACAAGTTGGAAGAGGGAAAGCACTTCATCAAGGGCGACGACCTCTTCGTGAACATCCAGACAGCCAAGGGCAAGACCCGCGAAACGGCCAAGCTGGAGACACACAGGAGTATGCTCGACATCCAGATTCCCCTCAGCGCGCCCGAGACATTCGGCTACACGCCCCTGAAGGACCTGCCAGCGGCAGACTACAACGATGAGAAGGACGTGACGAAATACGACGGACCCGCCGAGACCTACTTCACATGCAAGCCAGGAGAGATGGCCATCTTCTGGCCGCAGGACGGACATGCACCGTGCATCAGCGAACAGCCCGAGATCAGGAAGGCCATCTTCAAAGTGAAGGCTTAAGGACAAAGAAAGGAGCAGAAGCCGCTCCAGTCGTTTTACATAACAATCAATATCATGGCAACAACAAAGAAAACAACAGAGAAAAAGGCTGCGAAGAAGCCCGCCGCAAAAAAGACGGTTGCCGAGCGCAAGCCGAAACACATAGGACTGGTTCAGAACGATGGCTACCTGGAACCCTTCGAGGATGCCATCCGCGGACGTCACGAACATGCCGAGTGGAAAATCAACCAGCTGACGCAAAACGGGAAGAAAACGCTCTCTGAGTTTGCGTCAGGCCACCTCTATTACGGCCTCCACAAGACGGCACGCGGTGGATGGGTGTTCCGCGAGTGGGCACCTAATGCCACGGAAATCTACCTCGTGGGCGATTTCAACAACTGGCAGGAAACAGACAAATACAAGGCCAAACGCATAGAAGGAACAGGCAACTGGGAGCTGAAATTGCCGGCCAAGGCCATGAAGCACGGCGACCTCTATAAGATGCACGTACACTGGAACGGTGGAGAAGGGGAGAGAATTCCCGCCTGGTGCCGTCGCGTGGTGCAGGATGAGCAGACGAAAATCTTCTCGGCTCAGGTGTGGGACCCCGAGAAACCCTACGTCTGGAAAAAGAAAACCTTCAAGCCCAACAAGTCACCGCTGCTCATCTACGAGTGCCACATTGGCATGGGACAGGACGCCGAGAAGGTGGGAACCTACAAAGAATTCAGGGAGAACGTGCTGCCGCGCGTCATCAAGGACGGCTACAACTGCATACAGATCATGGCCATTCAGGAGCATCCCTACTACGGAAGCTTCGGCTATCACGTCAGCTCGTTCTTTGCTGCCAGCAGCCGTTTTGGTACTCCCGAGGAACTGAAAGAGCTCATCGACACCGCTCATAAGAACGGCATCGCCGTCATTATGGACATTGTCCACTCACACGCCGTGAAGAATGAGGTGGAAGGTCTGGGCAACCTGGCCGGCGATCCCAACCAGTTCTTCTATCCGGGCGACCGTCATGAACATCCCGCCTGGGACTCTTTGTGCTTCGACTACGGCAACGATGGCGTCATCCACTTCCTGCTTTCCAACTGCAAATACTGGCTGGAGGAGTTCCATTTCGACGGATTCCGCTTCGACGGAGTGACGTCTATGCTCTACTACAGTCACGGACTGGGCGAGGCCTTCACCAACTATGGCGACTATTTCAACGGCCATCAGGACGACAATGCCATCTGCTACCTCACGCTGGCCAACAAGCTCATTCACGAGGTAAACAAGAATGCCATCACCATTGCAGAGGAAGTGAGCGGCATGCCCGGACTTGCAGCCAAGTATGAGGACGGAGGCTACGGCTTCGATTACCGCATGGCCATGAACATTCCTGACTACTGGATCAAGACCATCAAGGAACTCTCTGACGAGAACTGGAAGCCCAGCTCCATTTTCTGGGAGGTGAAGAACCGCCGTCCCGACGAAAAGACCATCTCTTATTGTGAGAGCCACGATCAGGCACTGGTGGGCGACAAGACCATCATCTTCCGGCTTATCGATGCCGACATGTACTGGCACTTCGCCAAGAAGGACGTCAACGGCGTGGCAGAGCGTGGCATCGCCCTCCACAAGATGATACGTCTGGTCACGGCAGCGGCCATTAACGGCGGCTATCTCAACTTCATGGGCAACGAATTCGGACATCCCGAATGGATTGACTTCCCACGCGAGGGCAACGGATGGAGCTACAAATATGCTCGTCGTCAGTGGAACCTCGTCGACAACAAAGACCTCTGCTACCACTGGCTCGGCGATTTCGACCGCGAAATGCTCCGTGTCATCAAGAGCGTGAAGAACTTCCAGAACACGCCTGTTCAGGAAATATGGCACAACGATGGCGACCAAGTGCTGGCCTTTATGAGGGGCGACCTCGTGTTTGTGTTCAACTTCTCGCCCACGCAGTCGTTCACCGACTACGGCTTCCTTGTGCCTACGGGCAGCTACGACGTCGTTCTGAACACCGATTCAAAGGACTTTGGCGGCCACGGATTTGCCGATGACACCATGACCCATCTGACGAACTACGACCCGCTCTACGTCAAGGATCACAAGGAATGGCTCAAACTTTACATCCCTGCACGCAGTGCCGTTGTCCTGAAAAAAAATTAAGAAACTGTTTTGAAAGACAATCATTGCATTGAATAAGCAAAGCATCAGCAACAGCACCATCCTCATGAGAGTGATGTGTGCTGTTGTCTTCTTCGTTTTCACATTCTGCTATCTCTATTTCTATCAGGCAGATGTGCTTGCCATGGCCCAGCATGTGCTGTCGGGTGGCAAGACACGCTACAACTCGCTCATCGGCGCGGTGCTCATCACGCTTGTGCTCTATCTGCTGCAGTTGCTGGTGTTTGCCGTCACGCGTCTTTACAAACGGGCCCATGCGCTCACCTATTTCCCTTCGCTGCTGTCGTTGCTCCTGCTGACAGCCGTCGGCACCGACTTCGACCTGTCGCCCCATCTGGGTGCCTGGTTATGGGCTGCTCCCGTTCTGCTGATACTGTATGGATGGGTGGCGTGGAACATGTATCAGTATCAGCCGTATGAGCCGAAACTCACCGACACCGGGCTTTTCTCAAAGGTCATGTGGACAAATCTGCTCACGCTGTTCATCATGTTTCTCATGGTAGGGCTGTTCTCCAATCACAACGATGTGTTCCACTATCGCATGAAAATGGAAAACCTGATGGTGCAAGGAGAGTATGAGAAGGCACTCGAGGTGGGCAAGCGCTCGCTCGAAACCGACAGCAGCCTCGTGATGCTCAGGGTCTTTGCGCTGGCAAAGAAAGGAGAACTGGGCGAGCATCTCTTTGAATATCCCATCGTAGGCGGGAGCGAGGCCTTGCGTCCCGACGGAGTTACCACGCGCAGCTTCATCTATCCCCAACTGGAGATACAGCGCTTTGCGGCAACGGCCAAGGCTGCCGACGACTATCGTCTGTGTGCCTATCTGCTGGAAAAAGACCTGAACAGCTTTGCCAGTTCGGTGGTCAAGTGCTACGATATTGAAAGCGGACATCTGCCAAAGCACTATCGGGAGGCCCTAACCCTGTATATGCACAAGAGCCCCCAGCCACTTGTCCATTTCGTTGACGAAGTGCTGGAGGCCGATTATGCAGACTTGCGCAAGCTGGAGCAGAACACTCCTCACGACGTGATGCGCTACAATGCCGTGCGCGATGCCTATAGCAACACCTATTGGTATTATTTCAAATATGTGAAGAACTGACGGTTCTTCCTCCAGGCCTTTTTGCCTGGGACAGCCGCCATTATAGACAATGGCAGCCGCCAACGACTACATATTGCTCATGATGCGCTTCACGCTCTCAAGCGCCTTCACCCAGTCGGTGTCGAGCGAGAACTGAGTGAGGAAGCCTTCTGCGCGGCAATAGCTCAGCACCACGTCCTGATCCATGTCGTGATAGCGCGGATTCTCGAGCGACACCTGCTTGAACAGGTCGATGACAGCCTGGCGATCCTTGCGGCGAGTCTCTTTTGTGAGCTGGCGGGTAAACAGGTCTACGTATTCATACATGGCAAGTGCCTGTACGTCGAGCATGCGCGACGTGCTGTCGGGCATCAGTTCGCGAGCCTTCATGGCGGCATACGTCAGCGCGTCAACCTTAAAAGTGGCAATCTTACGCGTCTGAAGGTTGCGCGATTTGTCTTCAGCCACTTTCTTCGACATTTTCATGATTTCCCCATATACTTGCTGGGCTTTCATCGGGCAACTTGCTCCAAGAAAGAGCGCGGCTGCCAACATCAGTTTCTTCATCTTGTGTACACTTTTAATTGAAAAACCGCTGCAAAGTTACGAATAAGCCCCCAAACAGCAAAGGGATTGATGCTTTTTTCTTCTTAAAAATCCTCAAACACTCTTTACACCTTATTCAACTTTCGCATTCGCTCAACTTCATGGAGTTCAGGAGTTCAGGAGTTTCAGGAGTTCAGACAATACTTCCAACCCCTGTAAACTGACGCAAAGAGAGCCTTCAGCACTATCGTCTGAACTCCTGAAACTCCTGAACTCCTGAACTCCATCAACTTGCGAAAGTTGAGACACCTTATTTATAATATGCGTGCGCGCGAGAGTTGCTCTGTGTTAACGCACACTGTAAGAATATGCACTTTATGAACACAAAAGAGGGCGTCTGCTGTCTGTTTTGACACGTTTTTCTTGATTTAGATAACTTTTTTACTCTTTTCTTGTAATTTTTCTTTCAAAATGTTTGTGATTTAATGGAAAATGTGTAATTTTGCAACCGTAAAATAAAATATTAAGGTAAAAAGAAAGTAGAACCATTAAAAGTAAATTGTTATGAATGCAGCTAAAGTTGTAGAGAATCTTAACCAGAGATTTCCCAATGAGCCCGAGTACATTCAGGCCGTCAGTCAGGTGTTAGGAACTATCGAAGAGGAGTATAACAAGCACCCCGAATTCGACAAATGGAACCTCATTGAGCGTCTTTGCATCCCCGATCGCGTCATTTCTTTCCGCGTTACATGGGTGGATGACAAGGGCAATGTGCAGACCAATATGGGTTACCGTATTCAGCACAACAACGTGATTGGCCCGTACAAGGGTGGCATTCGTTTCCACCAGTCGGTGAATCTCAGCATCCTGAAGTTCCTGGCTTTCGAGCAGACCTTCAAGAACTCGCTGACCACGCTGCCCATGGGTGGTGCAAAGGGTGGTTCAGACTTCTCGCCCCGTGGCAAGAGCGATGCTGAGGTGATGCGTTTCTGCCAGGCATTCATGAACGAACTCTATCGTCATATCGGTCCCGATGTAGACGTACCCGCAGGCGACATCGGTGTGGGTGGACGCGAGGTGGCCTATATGTTCGGCCAGTACAAGAAGCTCACCCACGAGTGGAGCGGCGTCTTCACCGGCAAGGGTCTGGAGTTTGGCGGTTCGCTGATTCGTCCCGAGGCTACCGGATATGGTAACGTCTACTTCCTGCAGAACATGCTGAAGACCCGCGGACTCGACCTGAAGGGCAAGACCGTGCTTGTTTCTGGTGCCGGTAATGTGGCCCAGTACACCATCGAGAAGTGCATCGAGCTCGGTGCCAAGGTGCTCACCTGCTCCGACTCCGACGGCTATATCTACGATCCCGATGGCATCGATGCCGAGAAGCTCGCCTTCATTAAGGAGCTGAAGAACGTTGACCGTGGCCGCATCAAGGAGTATGCTGAGGAGTACGGTGTGAAATATGTGGAGGGTCAGAAGCCCTGGAACGAGAAGGCCGACATTGCACTGCCTTCTGCCACACAGAACGAAATCAACGAGGAAGCCGCCAAGGCTCTCGTGGCCAACGGCGTGATTGCCGTGAGCGAGGGTGCCAACATGCCTACCACTCCTGCCGCCATCAAGGTGTTCCAGGATGCCAAGATCCTCTATTCTCCCGGTAAGGCTGCCAACGCTGGTGGTGTGGCTGTGTCGGGTCTGGAAATGAGCCAGAACTCTGAGCGTTTGAGCTGGAGCCGTGAGGAAGTGGACAACAAGCTCCATGAAATCATGAACAGCATCCACGCCAACTGCGTGAAGTATGGCACTGAGGCCGACGGTTACATCAACTATGTGAAGGGTGCCAACGTGGCAGGCTTCCTGAAAGTGGCCAAGGCCATGATGGCTCAGGGCATCTATTAAGTCTTTCCCCCAAAACAAGACATAGCATTTTCTAAGACAGCAGCCGCGCTCCTCTTCTTGGGGCGCGGCTGTTTCGTTTGCCTGCGATGGAGTAGACGAAGTGCGGTGTTGTCAGAACAATTTGACCAGTGCTCCAGATGGGCAGAGTCCGCGCGCCATACTACTCGAGTCCGATTGGCGTCCTACTCGAGTCCGATTGGCAAACGACAGCAGTCCTTTTGGCGTCGGGACTCGAGTCCCGCAAACGAAAGACTCAACGAGGACTGCGGTTTTTCTCTGTAAAGTCGTCAGAATCAACGACTTAAACCGTTGTTTTCGTCTCTTTGAAAAGGCGCTTTTCCATGCGTGTTTTTACCGGTAAACGCCAAAAGTCAAAAGACAATGACGCCCTGCAACTGCCATGATTGAGATGGCAGGGCAGGGCGTTGTGTGGTGATGCGCAGTAGGAGTCTACCGGCGGATGGCCTCAATGTGGCGGAAGGTGCTCCACGGCAGCTTCGGATTGTTGCGGTAGGCCGTGGGGCTGGGCACATAGAGCGTGCCGTCTTTCTGGAACTGCTTGGAGAACGAGTCCTTCTTGATCTTGGCCGGAACACCCGAACGCACGGTGACGGTCATCAGGCTTCCGCAGTTGTTGAAGGCGTCGCTGTCAATCTGCTTTACGCTGGTGGGAATGTCGAGCAGGTCGAGGCTGCTGCATCCGTTGAAGGCATCGCCCTTGATGGCCTTAATGTTGTTGGGGATGGTGATTCGTGCCAGGTTTGAGCAGTTGCGGAACATCTTGGTCGGAATTTCCGTGATGGCCGTGGGCAGGTTGACAGATCTGAGGCTTGAACATCCGTCGAACACGGCGCTGCCTATAGACCGCACCGAGTTGGGCAGGTAGATGCTGTCGAGGCTGGCGCACTCCTTGAAGGCATCGTTCTTTATTTCAGCTATGCTGTTGCTGATGCTCACGTAGGTCAGGCTGGTGCATTTCTCGAAACATCCCGACGGAATGGTCCTGATGCTGGTGGAGAAGCTGAACTCCTGTAGCGATGCGCAGTGCTTGAAGATGTCCGACCCCAGGTCCTTCACGGTGTTGGGCAGCTCGATGGTGGTGAGTGATGCACAGTCCTCAAAGGCGCCACTTCCAATCTTCGACACGGTGGCAGGAATGGCCACTGCGGTGAGACTGGTGCAGCCTTCGAATATTTCCGACGGCAGCTGCTTGATGCCATCGGGCAGCGAGATGACCTTCAAGGCCGTGCAGCGGCGGAAGAGCCCGCTGCCCAGGGCGGTCATGTTGTTGTGCATGATGACGTTCTTCAGGCTGCTGCATCCCTCGAAGGTGGCGCTTCGCAACTCAATGACGCTCGACGGGATGGTTATCTCCTCGAGTGTGGTGCAGTTCTTGAAGGCCTCGGAACCGATCTTGGTGACGGTGGTCGGTATGGTGATGGCCGACAGGGTGACACAGTCCTTGAAAGCGCCGCTCTCAATCTCCTCAACATAGTAGGTGACGCTGTCTTCCTCGAATTTCTCTGGAATGTTGACGAATCCGGCATAGAGGTTGGTGCCAGCCACCACCTTTGCCTTGTTGTTCTTCGCGTCGAGCTTGTAGTTGATGCCGTCTACGATGGCCTGTGTGGCCTTCTTGGGCTTCGCCATGAGCGGCGATGCCGCCCAGCTGGCGGTGGCTGTCAGCGACAGGGCCACCATGCATAGCATTCTTAATGTCTGTTTCATATCAGTAGTTGTCTTGTTCACGAAAAGCAGCTGCAAAAATAATTGTTTTTTGTGTAACCACCAATAAAAATCCGTATAAAATATGTATGTTTGGGAAAAAATGACTACCTTTGCACCAAAATAAGCTGCTATAGGTGTTTAGCGAAGCATATAAATATCATAACAATTACACATATATGTATTTTACTTTGTTTGTTACCGTCATTCTGACGGCTGTCGTCTTGGTAGTAGGCGCTTATGTCGTTGCCAAGCTGATAGGCCCTCGCTCGTACAACAAGGTGAAAGGAGAGCCGTATGAGTGCGGCATTCCTACCCGTGGTTCGTCGTGGCTGCCTGTGAGCATTGGCTACTACCTGTTTGCCATTCTCTTCCTCATCTTCGATGTGGAGACGGTGTTTCTCTACCCGTGGGCTGTGGTAGTGAAGGAATTTGGTGCCATGGCTCTGCTGAGCATTGGCTTCTTCCTCGTTGTATTAGTATTTGGCCTGGCCTATGCCTGGCGGAAAGGAGCGCTCGAATGGAAGTAAGAAAGCCCAAGATCAAAAGCATTCCCTACGACGAGTTCAAGGACAACTCGACGTTGGAGAAGATTGTGGACGAGCTGCATGAGGGCGGCGTGAACGTCGTGACAGGTAGTCTGGACCAGCTCATCAACTGGGGCCGGAGCAATTCCCTGTGGTCGCTGACGTTTGCCACGTCGTGCTGCGGCATCGAGTTCATGGCCTGTGGCTGCTCCCGCTACGATTTTGCCCGTTTCGGCTTTGAGGTGACGCGCAACTCACCCCGTCAGGCCGACCTCATCATGTGTGCAGGCACCATCACCCATAAGATGGCACCCGCACTGAAACGTCTCTACGACGAGATGGCCGAACCGAAATACGTGATTGCCGTGGGTGGCTGCGCCATCAGCGGCGGACCGTTCAAGTCGAGCTATCACGTGGTGAAGGGCATCGAGGAAATCGTGCCCGTCGACGTGTTCATTCCCGGATGCCCGCCGCGCCCAGAAGCCATCATGTATGGCATGATGCAGCTGCAGCGCAAGGTGAAGATTGAGAGATTCTTCGGCGGTGCCAACCACAAGCAGAACAAGGAAGAGCGCGAGCTGGGCGTCTCAAACGAGGAACTCACAGCCCGCCGTCTGGGCGATCATCGCCGCGAAACCATCGTGGTGACCGACGTGCCCGAGCAGTTTGTTGAAGAACTAAAAGCTGAGAAGGAGGACAAGGCATGAAATTAGAGAATCTTGTTTTTGATTTCGATAGGTTTGCCTCCGAAATGGCAAGTCTGAAGGAAAATAAGCATTTCGACTACCTGGTGACCATCGTCGGCGAGGACTTTGGTGCTGAGGAAGGTCTGGGATGCATCTACATCCTGGAGAACACCGACACCCACGAGCGTTGCAGCGTGAAGATGCTGGCCCACACGCAGGTGTGCGGCGACGGCATGTCGTCGAACGGAACCGGCGATACCGACGGGCAGCTCATTCCCTACATACCCACCGTGTCGAAGATCTGGCGCGTGGCCGATCTGCTGGAACGCGAGGTCTACGACTTCTTCGGCATTGTCTTCCTGGGACATCCCGACATGCGTCGTCTGTTCCTGCGCTCCGACTTCAAGGGCTATCCCTTCCGCAAGGACTGGAAGTTTGATGACTCCTACACACTGGAAGACGACGATGAGCCCAACTATGGTCTGGAATACTGGCTCGACAGGGACGGCAACCTGCAGTCGAAGCAGAACCGCCTGTTCACCGATGATGAATACGTGATTAACATAGGTCCTCAGCACCCGTCTACTCACGGCGTTCTTCGCCTGCAGACGGTGGTGGACGGCGAGACCGTCAAGAGGGTCTATCCCCACCTGGGATACATACACCGTGGCATCGAGAAGATGTGCGAGTCGATGACCTATCCTCAGACACTGGCCTTGACCGACCGTCTGAACTACCTGAGCGCCATGATGCACCGCCATGCACTTGTCGGCGTCATCGAGGAAGCCATGGGCGTTGAGCTCACCGAACGCATCAAGTACATCCGTACCATCATGGACGAATTGCAGCGCTTGGACTCGCATTTGCTCTACGTAGGATGCTGTGCCCAGGACATGGGCGCGCTGACCGCCTTCCTCTATTCCATGCGCGACCGCGAGCATGTGCTCAACTGCATGGAGGAGACAACGGGAGGCCGACTCATCCAGAACTACTATCGCATTGGCGGACTTCAGGACGACATCGACCCGAATTTCGTGAAGAACGTGAAGGATCTGGTGAAGTACATGAAGCCCATCATTCAGGAATATGTCGATGTCTTTGGCGACAACATCATCACCCACAACCGCTTCGAGAAGGTTGGTCCGATGAGTCTGGAAGACTGCATCAGCTATGCTGTGACAGGTCCTGCGGGACGTGCCTC
This sequence comes from Prevotella sp., assembly GCA_017509155.1. Classification (GTDB taxonomy): domain Bacteria; phylum Bacteroidota; class Bacteroidia; order Bacteroidales; family Bacteroidaceae; genus Prevotella. The sequence continues at coordinate 9,500 of JAFWQE010000016.1, read as the reverse complement.
GGGCTGGAAGAGCGATGTTCGCAAGAATCATCCGTATGCCATGTACGACAAGGTGGAGTGGGAGCAGGTCATCATGAACGGATGCGACACCATGGACCGCTACACCTGCCACATTCGCGAGATGTATCAGAGCCTGTCCATCATCGAGCAGCTCATCGACAACATCCCCGAGGGTGAGTTCTACCTGAAGCAGAAGCCCATCATCAAGGTCCCCGAGGGACAGTGGTACTTCTCAGTTGAAGGCGCAAGCGGTGAGTTTGGCGTCTATCTGGACTCACGCGGCGACAAGAGCCCGTACCGACTGAAGATGCGTCCCATGGGACTTTCGCTGACCGGTGCGCTCGATCCGATGCTGCGCGGACAGAAGATTGCCGACCTCGTGGCTACGGGTGCTGCTATTGACTTTGTAATTCCCGATATCGACAGATAGAATAAGTAGAAAATGAAGAAAAGAATTGCTGAATGGCTCGAGAACGCTCTCAACGCCCTTTCACTGATTCTTGCATTTTTGAAATAAAAAAGAATAAGCATTATGTTTGATTTTTCGATAGTAACACAATGGTTCGACGCCCTCCTGCGCCAGACGCTGGGGCTGGGGGATTTCTGGTCGATATTGATTGAGTGCGTGCTGGTCGGCGCCGCCATTCTGGTGGGATATGCGCTGATTGCCATCGTGCTGATATTCATGGAGCGTAAGGTCTGCGCCTATTTCCAGTGCCGTCTGGGCCCGATGCGCGTAGGCTATTGGGGACTCCTTCAGGTGTTTGCCGACGTGCTGAAGATGCTCATCAAGGAGATCTTCTTCGTCGACCGTGCCGACAAGTTCCTTTATGCCGTGGCTCCTCTTCTGGTGATTGTGGGCTCCGTGGGTGCCTTCTCGTTCCTGCCCTGGAACAATGGTGCCACCGTGCTCGACTTCAATGTGGGCGTGTTCCTGCTGACAGCCGTATCCTCGATAGGTGTTGTGGGCATCTTCCTTGCTGGATGGAGCTCCAACAACAAGTATTCGGTGGTGTCGGCCATGCGTGGCGCCGTGCAGCTGATTTCCTACGAGATGTCGCTCTGTCTCTGCCTCATCACAGCCGTGATACTGACTGGTACCATGCAGATGTCGGGAATCGTGGAGTCGCAGACAGGACCTTGGAAGTGGCTTATCTTCCAGGGACACATTCCTGCGCTGATAGCTTTCTTCGTCTTCCTCATTGCCGGCAACGCCGAGGCAAACCGTGGCCCGTTCGACATGGCAGAAGCTGAGAGCGAGCTGACGGCAGGTCATCACACCGAATACTCTGGAATGGGATTCGGATTCTTCTATCTGGCAGAGTTCCTCAACCTGTTCATCATCGCCGGCATTGCAGCCACCGTCTTCCTTGGCGGCTGGGCACCGGTGAACATCGGCATCGAGGGCTTCGACAATGTGATGAACTACATCCCCGGCATCGTTTGGTTCATGGGCAAGGCATTCCTGCTCGTGTGGGTGCTGATGTGGATTAAGTGGACATTCCCCCGTCTGCGCATCGACCAGATTCTGAAACTCGAATGGAAATACCTCATGCCGCTGGCTCTGCTCAACCTCGTGTTGATGACCGTGGTCGTGGCTTTGGGTCTATATATTAAATAAGGTATAGCAATGGAAGAAAACAAAACATATTTCGGAGAAATCGGGCACGGGCTGAAGACACTTGCCACCGGAATGAAGATTACCTGGAAAGAATATTTCAAGGATTTCTTCACCAACAAGTCCACTGAGCAGTATCCCGAGAACCGCAAGACGACGCTCCACGTGGCCCAGCGCCATCGCGGGCGCTTGGTTTTCAAGCGCAACGAGGATGGCAGCTACAAGTGCACGGCCTGCACGTTGTGCGAGAAGTCTTGTCCCAACGGTACCATCAAGATTGTCTCAGAGATGGTCACCAACGAGGAAACAGGCAAGAAGAAGCGCGAGCTGCGCGACTATCAGTACGACCTTGGCGACTGTATGTTCTGCCAGCTTTGCACCAATGCCTGCAACTTCGACGCAATTGAGTTCACAAACGATTTCGAAAACGCTGTCTTCGACCGTGGGTCTCTTGTCCTTCATCTCGACAAGGAGGTCTACAAGGGCGGGTCTCTGCCCGGTCTTATCGATGGTGGCGCACCGCTGGAAATCGGTAAGTTTAACACCAAGACCAAATGAGTAGGAGGGCTCGCAATTATGGCTAATATTATTGTATTCGCAATCCTTGCCGTCGTCATTCTTGGCTCTGCCATCATGTGTGTGACGACCAAGCGCATCATGAGGGCCGCAACATTCCTGTTGTTTGTGCTCTTTGGCATAGCAGGCATCTATTTCCTGCTCGACTATACTTTCCTCGGTGCTGCTCAGATCAGCGTCTACGCCGGCGGCGTGACCATGATCTACGTCTTTGCCATCAATCTGGTGAGCAAGCAGACCTTGCGCGGATTGGTAGAGCGCATGAAAGGCAGCAGGGTTGTCTTCGGCGCGCTGATGTGCCTCATCGGGCTTGCCACCGTGGTAGTCGTTTTCTTAAAGAATGAGTTTATCAACAAGTTTGCCGTCCTGACTGACACGGAGCTTTCGATGAAAGCCATCGGAGAGTCGCTTGTGGGCGCCGAAAAATACGGATACGTGCTCCCCTTCGAGTTCATCTCCGTGTTCCTTCTGGCCTGCATCATTGGTGGCATTGTAATTTCAAGAAAGGAGTAAGCCATGGTACCTGTAGAATGTTTCTTCGTGCTGAGTGCACTGTTGTTCTTCATCGGCGTGTTTGGTTTCATCACGCGCCGCAACCTGATTGCCATGCTCATCTCTACTGAGCTGATTCTCAATTCGGTTGACATCAACTTCGCTGCTTTCAACCGCATCCTCTATCCTGAGCAATTTGAAGGATTCTTCTTCACGTTGTTTGCCATTGGCGTTGCTGCCGCCGAGACCGCAGTTGCCGTGGCTATTATCATCAATGTCTACCGCAACTATCACAGCGATAGCGTGAACAGCATTCAGGAAATGAAAAACTAAGTGTTAAGGAAATCATTATGGAATATACAATTTTCATTCTTCTTCTGCCGCTGTTCTCGTTCCTGATACTGGGACTTGCGGGCATGAAGATGTCTCATAAGGTTGCAGGGCTCATTGGAACCTGCTCTCTGGGCGTGGTCACCATTCTGTCATATCTCACGGCCTTCCAGTATTTCTCTGCCGACCGTGTGGATGGCATCTATCAGACCATCGTGCCATACAACTTCACATGGCTGCCTCTGGGTCGTCTTCATTTCGACCTGGGCATCCTGCTCGACCCCATCAGTGTGATGATGCTGATTGTCATCTCCACCGTCTCGCTGATGGTGCACATCTATTCCTTCGGCTACATGCACGGTGAGAAGGGCTTCCAGCGCTACTATGCGTTCCTTTCGCTCTTCACCATGTCGATGCTCGGACTCGTGCTGGCCACGAATATCTTCCAGATGTACATGTTCTGGGAGCTTGTGGGTGTCAGTTCTTATCTGCTCATCGGCTTCTATTATCCGTTGAAAGCTGCTGTTGCCGCATCGAAGAAGGCGTTTATCGTGACGCGTTTTGCCGACATGTTCTTCCTTGTGGGTATCCTTATCTTCGGCTTCTACACAGAGTCGTTCAGCTTCTCCTTTGTTCCCAACCTCGTGATGGGCGACGGCACCACGCCTTTCATTGCAGGCAACGTGTCGAAAGCAGTTGCTGCTGGTGGCTTCATTCTGCCCACGGCTCTGGTCCTGATGTTCATTGGCGGTGCTGGTAAGAGTGCCATGTTCCCGCTTCACATCTGGTTGCCCGATGCCATGGAAGGCCCCACGCCGGTGTCTGCACTTATTCATGCAGCCACGATGGTGGTTGCCGGTGTGTTCCAGATAGCACGCATGTTCCCGCTTTGGATTCAATACGCACCCGAGGCCATGAGCATTGTCGTGTGGGTCGGTGTGTTCACGGCTTTCTATGCCGCTGCTGTTGCCTGTGCCCAGACCGACATCAAGCGTGTGCTTGCCTTCTCTACGATTTCTCAGATTGCGTTTATGATGGTGGCTCTCGGTGTTTGTCTGCCTGGTCATCACGGCGTGTTCGACAATCACACCCAGTTGGGCTACATGGCCGGCATGTTCCACCTGTTCACCCATGCCATGTTCAAGGCTTGTCTGTTCCTGGGGGCCGGCTGCATCATCCACGCCGTCCATTCCAACGAGATGGCCTTGATGGGCGGACTGCGCAAGTACATGCCTATCACCCATGTGACCTTCCTTATTTCCTGTCTGGCCATTGCCGGCATCCCGTTCTTCTCAGGCTTCAGTTCGAAAGACGAGATTATCACCGCCTGCTTCCAGTACAGCCCCGTGGTGGGATGGATCATGACGGGCATCGCCGCTATGACCGCCTTCTACATGTTCCGCCTCTACTACGGCATCTTCTGGGGAACAGAGAACACCGAAGCCCATGAACACCACACTCCGCACGAGGCTCCTCTGTCAATGACCGTGCCTCTCATCGTGCTGTCGCTCATCACCGTTGGTGTAGGCGTCTACAGCACTTTGGCCGGTTTCCTGGGCTGGGGTGGTTCGTTTGGCAGCTTTGTCAGTGCCTCGGGCCAGGACTATACCATCCACTTCGACACGCAGATAGCCCTTACGTCTACCATCATTGCCATCGTGAGCATCTGTCTGGCCACCTATATATATAAAGGTGAGACGCAGCCCATTGCCGATCGTCTGTACAAGACGTTCCCGAAACTGCATCGCGCAGCCTACAAGCGCTTCTATCAGGACGAGATATGGCAGTTTGTCACCCATCGGATTATCTTCCGCTGCATCAGCAAGCCCGTGGCCTGGTTCGACCGTCATGTCATTGACGGCACGTTCAACTTCATGGCCTGGGGAGCCAATGAGGGCGGCGAGAGCCTCCGTCCGTGGCAGAGCGGCGATGTGCGTCAGTATGCTGTCTGGTTCCTTACCGGAACGGTAGCCCTGTCGTTGTTCCTGCTTGCTTTGTAAAAACAAACGTATTAACGTCATAACGAAATACCGACAAAATGAACATATTAAGTTTATTCGTATTGATTCCCGCCCTGATGCTGCTCGGACTTTGGGCAGCCCGAAACCTCAATCAGGTGCGTGGCGTGATGGTGGCTGGCTCATCCTGTCTTCTGGCGTTGTCCATCTGGCTCACCATCTATTTCATCCAGCAGCGGGCAGCAGGCAACACCGACGCCATGCTTCTCACGGCCTCGGTAGACTGGTTCCGTCCGCTCCACATCAAGTATTCCGTGGGTGTCGACGGCATCTCCGTCGTCATGCTGTTGCTGTCTAGCATCATCGTCTTTACCGGAACCTTCGCCTCGTGGCAGCTGAAGCCGCTCACCAAGGAGTATTTCCTTTGGTTCACACTTCTCTCCACCGGTGTCTTCGGGTTCTTTATCTCGGTTGACATGTTCACCATGTTCATGTTCTACGAGGTAGCCCTCATACCCATGTATCTGCTGATTGGTGTGTGGGGCAGCGGCAACAAGGAGTATGCAGCCATGAAGCTTACCCTCATGCTGATGGGCGGCTCGGCACTGCTCATTCTTGGCATTCTCGGCATCTACTTCTTCAGTGGTGCCACCACGATGAATGTCAACGAGATAGCCGCCTTGCACAACATCCCGGTCAACATCCAGAAGATTTTCTTCCCGTTCATCTTCATCGGCTTTGGCGTGCTGGGTGCCCTGTTCCCGTTCCACACATGGTCGCCCGATGGTCATGCTTCTGCACCCACCGCGGTGTCCATGCTCCATGCCGGCGTGCTCATGAAGCTGGGAGGCTATGGCTGCTTCCGTGTGGCCATGTTCCTGCTTCCCGATGCTGCCCGTGAGCTCTCATGGATCTTCCTCATCCTGACAACCATTTCCGTGGTCTACGGTGCCTTCTCGGCTTGTGTGCAGACCGACCTGAAGTACATCAACGCCTACTCGTCGGTGTCTCACTGTGGCCTGGTGCTCTTCGCCCTCTTGATGATGACGCAGACCTCCTGCACGGGTGCCGTTCTGCAGATGCTTTCCCACGGCCTGATGACAGCCCTCTTCTTTGCCCTCATCGGCATGATCTACGGAAGGGCTCACACCCGCGACATCCGCTATCTGGGAGGACTGATGAAAATCATGCCTTTCCTCGCCTGCGGCTATGTCATTGCCGGTCTGGCCAACCTGGGTCTGCCTGGCTTCTCGGGCTTCATTGCCGAGATGACCATCTTTGTTGGCTCCTTCGAGAATGCCGACACCTTCCACCGCACGTGCACCATCATTGCCTGCACCTCCATTGTGGTGACGGCCGTCTACATTCTCCGCACCGTGGGCTTCATCCTCTTCGAGAAGGTGAAATATCCCCACTGCGAGACCGTGAAGCTCACCGATGCCACCTGGGACGAGCGCGTTGCCGTGTGCTGCCTCATCTTCTGCGTGGCCGGCCTTGGCACCTTCCCGTTCTGGGCCAGCCATGTCATCGACAGTGGCGTATCATCAATTCTTAGTAACATCTTAATCGCTGGAATGTAATTATGAACTACGGACAATTCTTGAATATGATACCAGAGGCTACTCTTGTGGCCATTCTGATTATAGCATTCCTGGCCGACTTCGCCTCATCAAAGAACACTGAGCGCAAGTGGTTCCATCCCTTCATGTGCGTTCTCTTCGTTTGCCAGACCGTTGTCAGCCTTTTGCAGTGCGAACCCACGTCGGCTTTCGGTGGCATGTACGTCACAACGGCAGCCACCAACGTGATGAAGAGCATCCTTGCCGCCGGCACCCTTATCGTCGTCATTCAGGCAGGGCAGTGGCTCAGGCGTCCCGACACGTCGTTCAAGGAAGGTGAGTTCTACATGCTTGTGGCATCAACGCTGCTGGGTATGAACATGATGATGTCTGCCGGACATTTCCTTATGTTCTTCCTAGGTCTTGAGATGGCCTCAGTGCCCATGGCCTGCCTGGTGGCCCTCGACAAGTATCGTCACCACTCGGCCGAGGCTGCCGCCAAGTACATTCTGACCGCCACTTTCTCCAGCGGTGTCATGCTCTACGGCATCTCTTTCCTCTATGGCGTCACGGGTACGCTCTACTTCGAGGACTTCACCTATGCCCTTGCCGAGGAGAAGCACCTCACACTGGCCATCATCGGCCTCGTGTTCTTCTTCAGCGGTCTGGGCTTCAAGATTTCGCTAGTGCCCTTCCACTTCTGGACGGCCGACACCTATCAGGGAGCTCCCACCACCGTTACGGGCTATCTCAGCGTTATCTCCAAAGGTGCAGCCGCCTTCACGCTCTGCACCATCCTCATGAAGGTGTTTGCCCCGATGATGGAATACTGGGACTACATGCTCTATGTGGTCATCGTGCTTTCCATCACCATCGCCAACCTGTTTGCCATCCGGCAGAGCGAACTCAAGCGCTTCATGGCCTTCAGTTCCATCTCCCAGGCCGGCTACATCATGCTGGCTGTGGTGGGCGCCTCGCAGTATGGAGTGGCAGCACTCAGCTATTATGTGCTTGTCTATGTCGTGGCCAACATGGCCGTCTTCTCGGTCATCGGTGCCGTAGAGGAAGCCAGCGGAGGACGCACCGACATGGCTGCCTACAATGGCTTCTACACCACAAACCCGAAGTTGTCGCTGCTCATGACGCTTGCCCTCTTCTCGCTGGCAGGCATTCCTCCGTTTGCAGGCATGTTCTCCAAGTTCTTCGTGTTCATGGCCGCAGCCCAGCAGGGCAGCTACTGGGCCTACTTCGTTGTGTTCATCGCATTGGTCAACACTGTAGTGAGCCTCTACTACTATCTGCTCATCGTGAAAGCCATGTACATCAAGAGCTCTGACAGTCCAATGCCTACGTTCCGCTCGTCCGTCACCACGCGTCTTGCCCTCGGACTCTGCACCGCCGGCATCCTGCTCTTTGGCGTCCTGAGCTGCGTCTACGAGTGGATATACGCCGCCGCATAGCAATCCCACATGATCAATACAGCACAAAAGAATCCGCTTGCATCATCAGCAGGCGGATTCTTTTGCTTTGTTCTATGACGTCAGGCGCAGCAGCTCCCCTCCCATTTCAGGGGAGGAGTCAGGAGTTTCCGTCCGTCGGGTGGTAATGATTCTATTTTTCATAAGAGGTTGAGTTTGAGTTTGTTAATCTGGTTCTTACTTTTTGAAATACCCGATAAATCTAGCATAGAACACGTTTTTTATTGCTAATCTAATTTAAGTTCCGCAAGTCCTGTCTGTCCCCTGGAGTTTGGGAGTTTGGGAGTTTAGGAGTTTGGACAATAGTGAATTTGCGGTGTCCCCGCAACAAGTATCGTCTAAACTCCAGCGGCTGAAAGCCGCGGAAACTCCCAAACTCCTAAACTCCCCAAACATGCGGAACTTGAATTCCTAACAGTTCTATTTCAAATATCAATGTCGAACCACCGGGGATGCCTGGCTGGGAGAATTTGCCATAGCCCATTTCGGCTGGGATATAGACTTCCCATTTGTCACCGATGTGCATCTGCTGCATGGCGATGATCCATCCCTCTATGAGGTCACAGAGCCTGCAAGCCAGCGGCACACCGCCACGGCTGCTGTCGAATGTCTTGCCGTTGATTGTTCTCCCTGTGTAGTGAGCCGTCACGATGCTTCTCACATTGGGCTTGGCACTTTGGGCATTACCTTCTGCCAACACTTTATAGTATATTCTCTTCGGAAGAGCCCTCACGCTTTCCTCCTGGGCTTTTGCCTCCAGCCAATCCTTGTTGGCCTGTATGTACTCTCGTTTTGCCATTATCTGTCTGTTCGATAAATTGGAATATCTCCGATTTATGGCGGCGCCTCAGCATAGCTCAAGCGAGCTTGGCTCTGCATTCGGCTTGCACATAAATTGGAGTTGCTCCGATTTCTGGCTTCGCCTCGGCATAGCTCAAGTAAACTTGGCTCTGCTCTCGGCTCGCACATAAATTGGAATTTAGCGGACAACATCTGTCATTGTCATTACATCCGACAGCTCACCTTCACACGGGCGAAGGGAGTCGGTCGGCGACTCAGGTTCATGAGTGTGGTGTGATGGCCCTTCTCTATGACCTTGTCGCGCATAGGCAGGTCATAGCCAATGGCTGTGCTCAGACTGATTTGTCGGTGCAACTGATGGTCAAGGAAAAGGCCGCCCTTCCATGTGCAATGTGACAACACAGAGCGATAGGGATGGGACCTCCCCCGGCCCCTCCAAAGGAGGGGAGTGCCTGCGGGCGACATTTGGGGTTGAACTTGTGCAAGTACAAGAAGGCGAGATGGACGGGACTCTGCGAACTTGTGCCCAACAGCACTACGGGGCCCAGTCCAAGATAAGTAGAACCTCCCCCCGACCCCTCCGAAGGAGGGGAGTGCCTACCGGGGTGATTTGCCACGGACGAGCACGCGTCTGACCGTAACCCTGTTCCCATCCGTCGGCATTGATCATCCCCATCACAGAGAAGGG